>CAYWBK010000106.1:0-6960 GCA_964455745.1 uncultured Armatimonadia bacterium | reverse complement strand
TTGTCGGGGATGGACGCCACCCCGAGGAATCCGCGACAAGATTGTCGCGGCCACAAGATTGTCGCGGCCACAGGATTGTCGCGGCCACTATCATAACCTCCCGGCCGCCGCCCGGATGTGCCACGGCGTCTGACCCTTTTGGGTCTGGGCAGTGGCTTATCCGCTTGGACAGTGGCCCCGACAATCTTGTCGGGGATGGACGCCACCCCGAGGAATCCGCGACAAGATTGTCGCGGCCACAGGATTGTCGCGGCCACTATCACAACCTCCCGGCCGCCGCCCGGATGTGCCACGGCGTCTGACCCTTTTGGGTCTGGGCAGTGGCTTATCCGCTTGGACAGTGGCCCCGACAATCTTGTCGGGGATGGACGCCACCCCGAGGAATCCGCGACAAGATTGTCGCGGCCACAAGATTGTCGCGGCCACAGGATTGTCGCGGCCACTATCATAACCTCCCGGCCGCCGCCCGGATATGTCGGAGCATCTCTCCGAACCCAGTCTCGCCGGAGCCCAGGAAGCTCTCGATGACCTCGCCAGCCCACGATAGCCGCTCGCGGCTCACGGCCGTCTCCCCCACCTGCGCATACGAATCGTCCTTGCGCTGCCACTCCCACACGATGCGGTGGCCATCGCCCACTGCCTCCCACACGGTCGCGACTCGGTGCCGCCAGCCGCGATTGGCGCGGTCCACGTGCATGAACAGGACCACGCCGACTTGGTCGACGTCCTCCGGCGCAGCTCCGATGGGCGGCGAGAGCAGGATGTCGCGCAGTTCGGAGAGCGTGTCGGCATGGAGACACGAGGCGATGCGTGCGCCCGTCTTGCGGGGGATGGCGAGGAACTGCGCGGCGTCGCGGCCCCAGATGTACCCGTAGAAATGCCCGGAGCCGATCTCGTGCGCCAGCCGGCACGCGGGAAGGGCGCTGTCAGCCCCCAGACGCCGGGAGAAAGCTTCGGTAACGTCTCGGCTGCCGGCAACCGTCTCGATCGGCTCGTCAGGCGGGAGGAAGGCCAGCAAGTTCGCGAGCAGCGTGCTCTTGCCCGCTCCACCCGGTCGGGCGGCGGTCAGGATCGAGGCGCCGGACGATACCGCGGCGAGAAGCCACGCCGCCAGCGCCGGATCGAGCGTCCCGGCGGCGACGAGATCGGCAGTGCTGAGGGTTTCGCCGCCGCGCTGATTGAGCCGCTCGATCTGCGCCAGGTTCGCGGAAGCCGGGTCCGGGGCGCTCATCGCTACCGGTACACCAACAGCGGACACTCGGCGTATTCGAGAACGCGGTCGAGGGTGTGGGATTCCATGAAGCGCATGAACAGGCTGCGGTGCTGCCCGCCCAGGGCGATCATGTCCGCCTTGATGTCGCGCGCCGCGTCGATGATGAGGCCCTCGGAGCTGCCGATGCGCAGTTCGGCCTGGTAGCTGACGCCACGGCGCTTGAGGTAACGCTCGCCGACGCCCAGCAGGGGCGTGCCCGTCTGTTCATTCTCGGCGACAACAAGCAGGTGAACCGCACCGCCCGTGCTGTCGCACAGATCGCAGGCAAGCTCGAGGGCGTGGCCCGAATGCGCTCCCCCGTCGAAAGCAACCAGCGCCGTCCGTACCGCCCGGTACTGGGCGGGCACGACCAGGACAGGCTTCGGCGCTTGCGTGGCGACCTGGTAAGCGACATGGCCGAGGCCGTACTCGGAGTCGCTATCGCCGTGCATCCCGTGGCGTCCGATGATGACGAGATCCGCGCCGCTCGCCTGGTGGATGATCTCGCGCTCCGGTGCGCCGGTGTCCTGCTCGATGGTGTAGGGACGCCCGGCGGTGGAGCAAGTGCTGCGGAACTCTTCCTCCCGCTCGGCAATATAGCCCCTGAGAAGCTCTATCGGGCCTTCCTCGCGCGCCCGGATGACCTGAGGATCGCTCGACGCGGAGAAGGTGCGCAGGGTCTGCTCCAGCATCCGAACGTGGGCGGTGTCGAGAACGTGGTACCCGACAACCTGGGCCCCGAGGAAGGCGGCGAAGTCGCAAGCGAAGGCGCTGACCGCCGTGCTATATCTGGAGTTGTCAATCGTTGCCAGAATCGTCTTCATAGTGGACCTCCGGGGAAGGGAAACGCTGAATGCTGAATGCTGAACGAACGGCAATTAACGGCAATGAACGACAATCAACGGCAACAGACGGCAACAGACGGCAGCTATTACGCCGGGGCTCGGCACTCTGAAACGATGAAAAGAGGCCGCTGACGCTCTCCCCGCTGTACTGCGCTCTGCGCAGTCCGGGGAGGGCTGTCGTTTCCATCTTCGCAAAGCGACAACTGCTGTAAGACATGCGCTGCCGCCCGCTGCAATGGCCTCTGCAGACGACATTTCTCCACAGGAAGACACAATCCTGCACGGCTCTTCGTCAGTGTGGAGAGGGTAACTCGCCGGAGACATCGCACGCTACTCTCAGTGGGAAAGCGGACAGCAAAGCCCCTTCAGGGCTGGCTGGCGGTCGATCATCCACCACGATGCGGTGGCCTCACTCCAACACCATTTGTTCGCACATGCCGAGGAAAACCCTCACCTCTCCGTCCGCACATCCAGCGTCTCTCCGTCAGTGCGGAAGGTGATCGTCCCGGCCTGATCCGTCCGGAGAACTCGCGCCCCGGTTTCGGCTGCGATCCGCAGGAAGTCCGGGCTTACGGTGTCGATCCCGTTGCCGCTTGTGCCGGTCGAGATGACGACGTACCGGGGATGGACCGCGCGGACGAAGTCCTGGCAGACCGCGCTCTTGCGTCCATGATGGGGAGCGACGAATACGTCGGCGCGTAAATCGGCCAGCCCGCGTCGGGCGAGAGCCGCGAGGTCGCTTTGCGCGCGGGTCTGAGCATCGGCGGGGAACAGAAAGCGCACCCGGCCGTACTCCAGGGCCACCACGAGAGCGTTGTCGTTCGCGGCGGCCTCATCACGCCCCTCATAGTGACGGGCCGGCCCGACGACCCGCAGTCCGATCTGCGGACATCCGTCCCCAGTCCCGATGCGCCACAACGCCTGCTTCGCCTCCATCCGGCGCGCCACGCTCTCCAGCATCCCCGGCTCGACATCGCGCGGCAGCCACAGGCCCAGGACGGGCCACGAATCGACGATCTCCGGCACGGCGCTGCAGTGATCGGCGTGCGGGTGGCTCACGACGATCGCGTGGATCGGGGCGATGTGGTGACGGCGCAGGTAGGGAAGCGCCACGGCCTCGGCCATCTGCGGCCCAAGGCCTTGAGTTTCGCTGGTGCTGCCGGCGTCGATCAACGCGTTCCCATTCGGCCCGGAGATGACAACACACTGCCCCGCGCCCACACTCAGCGCCGCAACGGTGAGGTCCTTGTCGATAGCGGCGCTGCCGATGGAGCGGCAAAGCACGACGCACGCGACCATCGCCGCACCGGCGATGAGCGCCCACATCGGGTCGAAGCGCCACCATGTCTGAGGAACGCGCGTCTTGTACAGCCAGATCACCGCGAAGGCGCCAATGTACCAGATCACGCAGGCCCACACCGGGAACTGCACGTGATCCACAAACGCGCCCGGCAGGGAGCCGAACCAGGCGTTGCTCACCAGCATCAGGTGGATGAGCCCCTTGCAGACCCAGCACCCGGGGATCGCCGCGGTCCAGTGCGCCAGTCCCAGGCAGATCGTCAGCATTCCTACGGGCATGATGAGCGCCGACAGCGGCACTGCAATCACATTGGCGAGCGAGCCGACGCCCGTGAAGCAACCGAAGTGGAAGGCGAGGAGCGGCGTGGACAAAAGCCATGCGCCGAGCGTCCCGGAGACCGCGTAGGCCCATGTAGGCACCCGATGCAGCCGGCCGAAGTCATCACGCTCGGCTCGCGGCACGGCAATGATGACGCCGACGGTCGCCGCGAAAGTCAACTGGATGCCGGGGGAGAAGAGCGCGGAAGTGTCGGTGAGGCCCACCACGATGCCTGCGAAGGCGATGGCGGTGGCGGAATCGTAGGACCGCCGGGCAATGACGCCCGCGCACCAAAGCGCTCCCATAACGATCGCCCGCAGCACCGATGCGCCCGGCCCGACGGTGACTGCGAGCGCAAGCGTCAGCGGGATCGCGGGGAGGAAGTGCCACCAGCGAGGGTGGCGGTAACCGGCGGAGGTCAGAAGCAGAACCGCGCCGACCAGCATCGTCACCTGCGCGCCCGACACGACCAGAAGATGCACCGTGCCGCTGCGGCGGAACTCATCGAGCGTGTCCGGAGACAGCTCGGCTGCCTGCGCGCCGATGACCATCGCAGCGAGCAGGTCGGCATCCGTCTGGCCGCCCGGCATCGCGCGCCGCAGCGCGAGGAGTGTCCGCCGCCGGAGAATCTCGCCGAGACGGCCAAGCCGCCCCGGTTGCGCGGGCGCAACCACCGCGACCCCGCGGCAGGCGATGTCGGCGTGGATTCCCCGGCGCAGCGCCGCCTTGACCGGGTCGGCGCTCCCGCGCCCCGCTTTGCTTTCAAGGAGGCTGATCGCCGCCGCATCGAGGCGGACGACCTGGCCCGGTTCCACATCGACCACAGCGCGGCTGAGTACGCTCGCGGAGCCGCTCACCGCCGCGCCGTCAACACTGGCAACCTGCAACGGGAACAGCGTCCAGTGCGCGCCGGAATGAGGGCTGTCCGCGACTGTCCCGATGACCTGCGCGCCTGTCTCGCCGATGTGGCGGGACACATCGTCAGGCCCGATGGCGAGGCGCTGGCTGTGAATCGCTCCGCCAAGACATGCGATGAGAAGTGCGAGGGGAACGTGCACCGGCACTCGATGGCCGGCTTCGCCGAGGGCGACGACCGAGACGACGACCGCGAGGACGCCCGCCCCGTACCACGCCCACGGGTTCGGCGGGAGCAGATCGGCGGCCACGACCCCGGCGACCAGGCTCACCGCCAGCCAGACAATCGGGCGATAGCGAAGCGTTTCGGCGACTGCCGCTCGAGCGGCCGCTAATTCGTGGGCGAGAAGCGTCATGGGGTCTCAAGGGACGATATACGGCCTGATACGCTCGAGCAGCTTAGGCCCGAACCCGCTGATGTTCGCAAGCTCGTCAACGCTGCGGAATCCCCCGTGCTGCGTGCGGTAGGCGATGATGGCTCCCGCGCGCATCGGACCGATACCCGGCAGGGCCTGGAGTTCCTGTTGCGAGGCGGCGCTGAGGCTGATCGGTGCGCCGCCGACGGCGGGCACGGGTTTGCCGGCAGCGCGTCCTCGATGCGACGGTGCGCCTGATCCGGGCGGCGTAGTGCCCTGCGCGACGGTTGAGGGCTGGGAGCCAGAGGTCTGCGGCGATAGCGGCGGGGACGCGGGGGACGAAGCGGCTGTAGGCGCAGACATGGCAGGGGGCATGGCCTCGGTCGTGGGGGCGGGTGTGCTGGCCGCGGGCACGCTGAGCCTCATGCCGTCCGTCAAGCCTGCGGCCAGGTTCATGGCATTTGCATCGCCATCAGGCGCGACGCCCCCGGCGACGAGCAGCGCATCCTGCACGCGAGCGCTCGCGGGGAGCCGGTAGACCCCGGGCTGGTTCACCCTCCCGGTCACGTGGACTGTAACCAGGCCCGAGGCGTCGGTTGCGGGCACGGGCGCGATAGGGGCAACGGACGGGGCCTTGCGCGCGGTGACCAACACCGACAAGCTGGCCGCGACAAGCATGGCGAGGACGACGAGAATCGCAACCTTCTGGGTGGCGGTCATGGCCTGCCCCTCCCTCAGGCATCGAGGTAGATCACGCGTGGAAGATATGGACGAACGACGCGTCTCCAGTCGCGTCGTTTGAAGCCGCAATCGGTGGCGCTCACGGCACCCCTAACCCCCGCCTCACCCACCCCCGCCGCCGATAGCGGCCGGGATGATGCTCGACCCCGTCTTCACGAAGAAGTACAGACCAAGCCCGATTTGAGCGAGAAACAGCAGGCCTCCGACCCACGCCCACCGCCGCTGCACCCTGCGGAAATGCTCGACGCTGTCCCACTTGCGCGCTCTCCAGGCCCACTCACTACCGCGAGCGGCCATAAGCAGCCGCCAAACCGGCATGAGCGGCAAGAGCGGATAGGCGAGTAAATCGATGACCCCGACCCACGCCCGGTTGCCCAAGGCCCAGACGAAGCCCCCGAAGAAAGCGCCCACGTTGAAGGGCATCCTGCCGATTTCAGGCGGCAGCGGCTCGTCCGTCCCCGAAGTGTTGACCTCGAAAATCGGCGGCGGCTCTTCGGCTTCAGGCTCGGCGAGGAACTGGGCGACGGGCCTCGCCTCTTCGGGCAAGGTCTCGCCGGACGCAGGTTCGAGAGACGAGTCCAATTCCTCCGACATGGCTCTCACTCTCCTCGGCCCGCTCTCTTATTCGCCGCCGGCGCCGCAGTTCCTGCCGGACGCGCCCTGCCTCGGAAATGGAGTGGGCGCGACAATCTTGTCGCGCGTGGGGCGGGCGTCTCGCCCGCCACCGCCGTCATTCTCATCGTCTCAGAGTGCTGGAACCCGGCATGAGAGCTGCCTCGGAAATCGTCGTTTGTCTCTCCCCTCCGATACCCGCCTGTGGCGGGTCCACGGGAGGGAGTAGGGTCGTCGCGGCGATCCGCGACAGGATTGTCGCGGCCACTGAGGTAGGGCCGTCGCGGCACAGGAACGGCTAGCCCACCCTCCCCGCAAGCGGGGGTATGTGTTTAGCGGCACCTCTCTCAGACCATTCTCAGACCATGTGGCAGCGCGATTCATCGCGCGGATCACGTCGCATAACTACCAGCATTTTCGCTTTCAAGAGGATGCTTACTCGTGCCAGCGGTGCAATGGGCGGAGAGCAATTTGGGCCTGCATTCGGCGCGATAAATCGCGCCGCCACATGGTTGAAGAAGGCAGTCGCTAAACAGGTGCAAGCGGGGAGAGAGTCATCATTTCCATTGAGGTGATTGCAAAAGTCGCTGCGTCGTCTGTAGGAGCGGTCTCCAGACCGCG
>CAYWBK010000105.1:0-15817 GCA_964455745.1 uncultured Armatimonadia bacterium | reverse complement strand
GCGAGGGCCAATGCGGGATCGGCGGTCGTCAGGTAATGGTCGTAGAAACTCACCATGAGCTGCCGGGTCGGCTCATCCGGCACCTCCCAAAGGCTCATCATCACCGCCTGCGCGCCCGCCGTGGCGAATGACCGCCGCAGGCCCATCACCCCCTCGCCCCGCCGCACCTCGCCCAGACCCGTGTCACAGGCCGACAGAACCACCAGCCGAGTGCCTTGCAGGTTCAGGCTCGCGACTTCCCCAGCGGTGAGCACCCCGTCGTCTTGTCCCTGGGGAATGCTCTCGCCGTTGAGGAGGCGCTGGGCTCCGGCGAGGGCCAGGCCGGAGCGGTGCATCGGGTCGTGCAGGAGTAGCGCCGTGGGCTGCAGGACCGGCGCGCCGCCGCCACGCGTCACGGGCTTGGACGGGACAGCCGGGGGCTGGGGAGGGCTGTCGGGCAGGAAGAAGCCGTGGGTCGCCAGATGAAGGTAACGGGGCGCGGTCATGGCCTTCAGGGCCGACTTGGTGGCTTCGTCGCCCAGCAGCACGCGGGTGCTCTCGCCGGCTTCTCTGAGGCGATGGGCGATCTGCTCGACCTCCGTTCTGGTCTGCGGCAAGGGAGTCAACCGGGCGCTATTCGGGAGACCGCGCATTTCCCGCACTAGCGCGGTCGTGGTCGCGGCTTTGGCGATGGCCGTTGTCGCCGGCTTCCCCGGTGAGGCGGGCGCGCAGCTCTTGAAGTCCGGGTCGCCGACCAGGACCGCGCCGGAAGTCGCCGGCGACTCCACCGAGACCAAATCACGCCCCGAGTTCACCAGTTGCAAGATGTGCTTCTCGCACAGGAACGTGGGTCCGGCGGACGACGGCAGCACGCCGAACGGAATCTCCGCCAATTCACCGTCGGGCGCGAGGATCACCCGGTTGACCCCGTCCAGGTGTTTCTCCAGCGGCCTGCAGACGAAGTCATAGACATCCGCGCCGGTCCCGATGATTTCCCAAAGCGACTTCGCCCGCAGCAGACTGTGGACCGCCGCGTCTATCTTCTCCGCATCGCCCAGCGGCACACAGATGGGGTCCTCCGAACGCGGCTGCAGGACATACGCCGCATACTTCCAGCCAGCCCAGGAGGGCTGCGCTCCCGTGGCTTTGAAGTTGAAGGTCTGGTAGGCAGTGAACTCGACCAGCGCGGCGGCGTCCGGGATCGCCTCGGAGACAGCCTTGCAGTCGGCCTTCGTGCGCGCGGTCAGGCCGGCCGACTCCGCCGACTGATGCGCGAGTTCGGACTCCAGCGCGTCTTGCTGCGTCTCCAAGTCAACCCAGCGCGCCTTGGCTGCCTGCTCTTGCGCGGGGGGCGGGATGCTGAAGGCCAGTTTCGCCAATTGCTCGCGCACGGACTGCAGTTGGGTGAACGTCCTGGCGGTGTGCGGGTCGGAAGCGAGGCGGACGGTCCGAACCTCGGCAAGCTCCGAGGCCATCAGCCACCCTTTCCGCGCCAGGACGACCTCCAGGCCCAGGCGTCGGGCCTGGGGGCTGTCGGGCATCAACTCGGAGCACAGGGTCAGGGCTTCAGAAGTCGTGTAATCGAGCTGCGCGGCCAGCCCTTCCCGCTGTCGCGGCGAGCTGATCGCGAAGAGACGTTCGGCGAGGCGGTTCTCGATCTGCACGGCCCGCTGCATGTCGGCAAGGGCCGCTTCCAGGCGACCCTGCGCGCACGCCAGCCGCGCGCGGTTGACCAAAGTCGCGGCGACCCTGGGATGTTCCGGACCGAGCGCCTTCTCCCGGATGGCCAGCGCTCGCTCGACCAAGGGCTCCGCTTCGCTGTAGCGGCCCGCCTGCTGATACAGGGCCCCGAGGCTGTCGAGGCTGCTCGCGACACTGGGAGCGTTCGGCCCCAGCGCTTTCTCGCGGATCGCCAGCGAGCGCTTCAGAAGCGGCTCGGCCTCATCGCATCGGTTGGTGTTGCAGTACAGAACCGCGAGGTTGCCCAGGCTTGTCGCGGTATCGGGATGGTCCGGACCGAGGGCTTTCTCGCGGATCGCCAGCGCCCGCTTCTCCAGCGCCTCCGCCTCTGCGTACCGGCCCATGTCCTCGTATAGCGATGCCAGGTTGCTGAGGCCGGTGGCGGTCTCGGGATGGTTCGGTCCAAGGGCTTTCTCGTAAATGGCCACGGCGCGCTTGAAAGGCGGCTCCGCGTCCGAGTCGCGGGACATGTTCATGTACAGCGCCCCCAGGTTGTTCAGGCAGGTGGCGGTGTCCGGGTGCTGCGGTCCCGATATCTTCTCACGGATCGCCAACGCGCGCTTGACCGGCGCCTCCGCCTGGTCGTAGCGGCCTGTCTCCTGGTACAGGGTTCCGAGACTGTTGAGGCAGGCGGCGACGCCCGGTGAGTTTGGGCCCACGGTCTTTTCCCAGATCGCCAGAGCGCGTCGGTACACCGGCTCAGCTTCGGCATACCGGCCCATGTTGTCGTAAAGCACTGCAAGGTTGTTGAGGCTGGTGGCGGTGTCGCGATGCTCCGGCCCGAGCGCCTTCTCACGAATCGCCAGCGCGCGCTGGGCCACCTCCTCGGCCTCCGCATAGCGGCCCACATCGTCATAGAGCGCCGACAAGTTGCCCAGACCGGTGGCGACCGTGGGGTCGTTCGCCCCCAGTTTCTTCTCCCAGATCGCGATGGCACGCTTGTAAAGCGGCTCCGCGTCGGCGAACCGGCCGAGGTTGGTATAGATCCACCCCAGGTTGTTCATGCCGCCGGCGAGGTCGAGGCTGTCCGGCGCGAGCGCCTTCTGCCGGATCGCCAACGCTCGCTCGGCGAGAATTGCAGCCTGCGCGTACCGCCCCATCTCCTCGCACACTGTGGCCAGACACCCCAAGCTGGTGGCGGTATCCGGCTGTTCCGGGCCAAGCGCTTTCTCGCGGATCGCCAGGGCGCGCTTGTAGCAGGTCTCCGCCTCCGGGTAGCGTCTCATTTCCTCGTACAGCGCCCCGAGATCGGAAAGGCTGTCGGCTACGGCGGTGTGGTTGGGGCCTAGCGCCTTCTCCTGTATCGAAAGCGCACGTTTCAGCAGCGGCTCGGCCTCGCCGTAGCGCTCGGCTGCCACATACAGTGACCCCAGCTTCTGGACATACGGGAGGGAGTCCGGGGCGTTCGGTGCCGGCGTTTTCTCACGGGCCGCAAGGGCACGCTTGTAGTAAGACTCCGCCTCTGCTTGCCGGTGCATGTCCTCGCACAGCACGCCCAGTTGGTAGAGGCTGAACGCTATGGCGGGATGGCCCGGTCCCAGTCTCTTCTCCCGGATCGCCAGCGCCCGCTTCGCCAACGGCTCCGCGTCCGCATAGCGGCCAAGCTCGAAGTACAGCAGCGTCAGGCCGTCGAGGCTGCCCGCGATGTCGAGATGATCCGGTCCGAGCGCCTTCTCCCGGATGGCCAGTGCGCGTTTGAGCAGCGGCTCCGCGTCTGCGCGCCGGCCTGCGACGAAGTAGACGGTCGCCATCGCGCTGAGCTTCGTGGCCAGAAGAAGCTGGTTGTCGCGCAAGCCCTGCTCGTAAAGCGCCAGGGCCCGCTCCGCCAGGGGCAAGGCCTCATCGAACTTGGCTTGCCGACACAACTGGCCGGCGCGATTCTCCAGTTCCTGCGCCTCCTTAAGCATCGCCGCCGTATTCGTCGCTTGAGCGAACACGGCGGCCAGCGGGACGAGCGCCGCGCCGATGCACATCGCCACGATGGCGCAGAGGAACCGCTTGCCTGTCATCTCGCCCGTCACCGCCTTCAGTCGGAACATGGATAGGATACGCCGACGGCATTTCCCCCTTACGTCGCTCCTGTCTGTAACCGATTCGGCGCTCTTGTGCGATGTCCTTCCCCGATCGGCCCCGATGTCGCAGGGGAACGCGAGAGTGTCGCCGAATAGTCCATCGAACAAGTCGGTCGTGCACTCTGAAACGAGGAGGCCATCCACATGATCGTGCCTCAGACAGTGCGAGTTCGGCTGTTGTCACGGCTGCATTGGCTGACACTCCTGGCGGCATCCGCCTTGGCAGCGTTCGCCGTAGCCTGCGCCTCCGGCGCGAGCGGCCCTATCGACATGTCATACGTGAGAGCGGCTGCAGGCCCGGATGGCTTGAAAGACTGGATGCCGGTCAAGGCCGGGATCAACGCCTCATACCTGTGGGTCAAGTTCAGCCCCGATTACTTCCAGCTCGAGGTTTCGCCCGACGACATTCAGGGCCCCAAATCCCCCGAATGGCATGTGCCCTATCTGACGGTGACCGTGAACTCCTTCGGCCCGGCGATGCTATGTGACGGCAAGCCGGTGTCGGCCATCCCGATGGTGTTCCGGGGGGTGTGGAAAGTGGTGAACGACAAGAGCCACGCCGGCGGGAAGCCACGTTGGGTGTTCACGCCCACGGAACCGGAGAGTCCCGACGCCCAGGTTGTCACCTACGACCCCAAAGGCTCCCTGCTCAGTCCCCCCTTGCGGTTGATCGATTCCAAAGTGCGCATCTCGATCAAATTCAAGGATGCCTACGTCGAGCACAAAGAGAACAAGTCATTCCTGGACCGGGTTTCGGGCGCCCTGGGCTTTGTCGCCAGCGTCGTCACCGGGTGCGGGCCGGCGTTCAAGAGCCTGAGCATCTTCTCATCGCTCCGGTCGAATGACCGCATCGGCGCCGCCAAGTCGGTCGTGGACTTCTTCGACAAGCAGACCCAGCCCGCCAACCCGAACCAAAAGGATGTCACACTGATGCAGATAGACGACATCCGCTGGCTGCCCGGCGACGAGCAGCTTCCCAACGGGGATGTCGCGCCGGTGCCGCATCACATTCTGATCGCTCCGACGGCGGCCTTGAAGACCGCTAATCTCACTGATGGCTTCACCAGCCTGGGGCCTGTCAAGGAACTGATGTCGAGCGTCGGCCCCGCCCCCGTGATGATGATCACGTTCGATCCGGTCGAGACGGTGTTGCCGAATACCACGAGCACCATTCTCAACGATCTCGACGCGGGCGATGGCTTGCGGAAGGCCTTCCGCGGCATTCGCGAGGCAGCCCTGGCGAAGGACCCCGCCAAGCTGCGGGCCCTTCGCGCCGCCGCCCAGATGGAGGCTGAAGCCCGCGTGGACACGGGCAAGTTCCTGGACCGCGAAGTGGACGCTGTGGACGACGCCTTCGTGATCGAGGTCGCGGCGCGGATGGGAAGCGCGACAGATGCGGCCGTGGCGCTCGGGATTCCCGAGAGCACGATCATGGTCGCTCAGAAACGCAGCCGCCCGGCCTCCGACGTGGCGGTAGTCACCCAGATCGCCGAGGTCGCGCGATCCGACAAGGCCGTGAGGGCCTTCGGGAACGCGGACGACAGCGGGCTGCACGAGTTCGGCAAGCCCGGCGGCGCCTCCTGGAGCACCACCAAGCGGGCTCTGGACATCGTTGACCCGCCCGGCCCGGAGCAACAGCTCGACCGCGAGGCGGCGGAGGTGCTGTACTGGCTCAGAGCGGCGGGCATCGAAGACCCCGAGACCGAAATGCGCCTGCGGCCCTATGAGGCGCGGCGATATGCTAGAGATGTAGCCAAAGAGCACGGGCAGGAGGTCAGCTTCGCCACGCCATAGTCTGATCGAGAGGGAGACTGACTTGAGAAGCACAACTTACCGGGCCGCAACGACGCTGGCCCTCGTCGCCATCTCTGCCATCGCCATGTCAGTCACTGCCGCCGCACCTGCTCCCGTCGAAGGCGTGTTGTCCGGCTACGGGCGGATCAAGCTTTCCGTCGAACCGGACGCCTCCGGGGGCGGGGCCGCCATCTTCGCCTGCGAGGATGCCCGGCACGCCGATCAGTTGCTGAGCAAGCTGCGCGCCGACTTCACCTGGGACAAGCTGTCGCCCGAGCGGCAGATCAGCTTGCCCGGCGGCGCGCCGGCTCTCGCGGCGGAGGGCAAAGGCGTGCTCGTCTTCGCCAGCCGGGGGAACGTCGTTTATGCCCTCGCCGCTGCCTCATCCGAGGCGGCGCAGGCGGCCCTGAAGCGCTATGCCCTCGGCGGCGGCGATACCGCGTTCACCCCCAAGAAGCGCCACCCGATGTCGCTGGACTTCTTTGATCTGCGCCCGGTGAGCGTGTACTACCTGCCCCTGAACGTGCGCGACATGGAGCAGGGCTGGATGCGCTACGACCGCGAGACCCTCGGGCGGCTCCCAGCCTTCTGGTCGCGCTTCGGGTTCGGTTACAGCCTGTTCCAGCCTTACTTTGGGATGGACGAGTTGGCCGACGGCGCGCCCCACTTCTTCCCCCTCGAGTATTGCGTCAAGCAAGCCGTTGCCAACGATGAGGTTGTCATGGCGCACGTCGGGCAATACTGGGCGCCGTGGTGGATGCGCAACCGCTTCCCGCGCGACATCGTTCAGTGGGACCCTCACGCGATCACCGGCTGGGGCTCCATCGACGCGATGGGCAGCACCCACCTCAGCCAGTCGGCGTCTGAAGAGGCCTATGCCTATTCCCGGCGCTTCACCAGCGAAGCGCTCGACCACCTGCACGCCGCCGCCGGCGATCACCTGGGGTGCTTCCGCGTCGTCGGAGGCGGCCATCCCGGCGATGAGATGGGCCTGCACCACATGAGCACCGAGTTCATGGACTACGACGAGGCCGGGCAGGCGGCCTTCCGCCGCTGGCTGCGGGACACGCGCAAGCTCGACTTGCCGACGCTGAGCCGACGCTGGTACGGCGACGAGAAGCGGCTGCAGTCCTGGGATCAGGTGAGCATCCCCTCGAATTACGAGTTTTTCGGCGGCTTCGGGGACGACACGTTGAACCTGCTCCAGGGCTGGCTGTGGCGACCGGACAAAAAGACCGCCGAGGACGAGGGGTGGTACAAGTCCGACTACACTCCTGGCGACGAATGGACGCCGACCGACCTTGCGCCCTCCCTGAAGCAGCTCTTCCTGTTTGGCTCCGAGCGCGACAAGGACCTGCGCGAGGGCAAGAGCACCGTCGCGTGGCTCCGCAAGGAGTTTGACGCCTCGGCATGGCTGGCGAAGAATCAGGGGCGGCAGGTCTATGTCGTGGCACAAGTCGAGGACACCGCCACCCAGCCGGTCGAGGTGTTCCTCAACGACGCATACCTGGGGCCGATCAAGCCGAAGACCGTCTGGTGCGGCCCAATCGCCTTCAAAGCGACCGCCCTCATCAAGCCGGGGCGCAATGTGCTGTGCTTGAAGGTGCAAAGCGGGATCATCCGCGGGCCGGTGTTCCTCACCACCGAGGAGCCTAAGCGCTATCCGTACCTGGGCAAGCTTGAGAATGCCCGCTGGGTGGACCTGCGCGACTGGGAGGCCCAGAAGCTGGTCCAGGGCTGGAAGCGCGAGGCGCGCCCCGTCCGCGAGAAAGACCCCGATACGCCCTTCATGTTCTGTCCGGGAGGGTCGCGGGAGTATTGGGATCACTTCCTGGAGTTGAAGACCGAACTGGGCGTCTCGTGCCTGCATTTCACCGGCGGCGGGTCGTCGTACATGCCCTGGTGGAGCGGAATTGGCTATGTCTGGGGGGCCTACGGCACCTCCGAAGAGGGCGGCACGATCTCGGACACCCCGGGCCTGAGCCGCGAACTGGCCTGGATGCTGCTCGATGCTCAAGGGCATCACAACTACTATTATGACGCCCTCGACTGTATGAGGATCGAGGAGAAGACGCATTGGTTCTCCCAGAACGCGCGGTTGCTGGAGTTGATGGGCAAGGCCACCTGGGAGAAGCCGCCTATCGCGGTCTTCCGCGCCGCCCGCAGCGACAACTACTTCCCCTACACCGCCCAGGCGGATGACTGGGACATCGGCCGCAGCAGCCTCCAGGCCGCGCACTACCAGAACGTCTATGTGACTGAGTCCGAACTGCGCGCCGGGCTGGCCGGCGACTACCCCGTCGTTTTCGACGGCGGCACCTCCGTGCTCGATGAGGACGTGCTGGCGGCGATTGAGCGCTATGTGCGCGCCGGGGGCACCTTCGTGGCCGTGAACGTGACCGGCCGCCACACGCCTCTCGAGGCCGACGCCTGGCCCATCGAGAGGCTCACCGGCTTCAAGGTGATCGGCGAGCGCGACAACATGCACGTCACGGTCCTGCCGGGCAATCCCCTCCTCAAGCGCCTCGCCGGGATGACCTTCAACGGCAACGGCATCGCGGTGAACTGGATGGGCGTGAATCACCTCTCCGAGGGCGCAGTGGCCCTCGAACCGAAGGATGGCGACGGAGCGGTGCTGGCACGGTGGGAAGACGGCACAGCGGCGGTCGGGATGCGCCGGCTCGGCAAGGGGCGGGTCATCATCCTCGGCTCGTCCTTCTGGCGCAGCATGTCCGACCGCGCCGGCAATGGCATTTCCCTGAACGGGTCGGTGCAGACGACATTTTTCAACGATCTCTTCAGCGGGCTGGGGATTCGCCGCCAGGCGGATGCGGACAGCGAGGATGTCTGGGTCCGGCACATGGTCACCAAGAACGGGCTTCAGGACTGGGTGATGGCCTACAATGCCGGGCGCGGGGCGGAGAAGGGGCGGACCGTGTCCCTCCCGCTGTCCCACAAGCCTGCCTGTGTCTTCGACATCGTCACCGGCAAGCCGGTGGATTTCACCTGGGAAGACGGCGCGGCGCGCATCCCGAACGTGGACCTCGACATGAACGCGGTGAAGGTCTTCGGTGTCGAGCGCGACAGCTTCCTCGACGCGGCGCAGCGCTGGTTCGCCGAAAAGCGGCGCTACGAGACCCGCCCGGTGGTGAGCAAAAGCCCGCCGCCTGCCGCGCCTCAGCCGCCGTCCACCGCCGTGGCGATGGACACCTTCCGCTTCCGCCAGGCCGACGCCGGGGCGAAGACCGACTTGGCGTGGCTCACCGAGCCGACGGCCGGCGCGGCGTGGCACGACGCGAGCTATGGCTTCTGGGACGAGATGGGGTATGCGGCCAAGGGCATCGGCCTGTACCGGCGAACGTTCCGCGCGCCGGCGGCATGGCGGGGGCACAGAGTGCTGCTGGCTTGCGCCTCCTGGGATTATCCCGTCTTCCTCGAGCGCGCCACGATGTACCTGAACGGCAAGCGCGTAGGCGACTATGAAGGGCACCCCTGGGCGAACTTCGATGTGCTCGACATCACCCCATACCTCAAGGAGGGAGAGAACGCTCTGGGTGTCCTGGTCGAAGCCACCGAGGTTCGAGGCGGTTACATCGGGCAACTCACCGCGTTTCCGCTGGAGAACCTGGAGGATGCGAAGGATCTCAGCGCGGGCTGGAAGCTATACTCGGACAACCAGAAATGGACTCCGGTCAACCTGCCCCTGGAGGCGACCGGGCGACACCTCGAGACAGACGTGACCCTGCCGGCGGCGTGGAAGGGCAAGGATGCCTTCCTGGAGTTCGAAGTCGCGGATCGGTGGGTCGGCTGCGTGGTCATCAACGGGCGCGTGATCGCCTACAACGGTTTCCTGCACCCGTATGGGAACATCATGCAGGTGAACCTGTACCCGTGGGCGAGGCCTGGCGAGGTCAACCGCATCGAACTGTGGTCGTACAGGCCGCAGGAGCAAGCGCAGCAGAGAATGATCGTCAAGAGCGTGCGAATCGGGGCAGTGCCGCAGGCCCGTTAAGCGAGGATGAACGCCGTGCGAAGAGGTTTGATGATCGGATTGTGCCTGTCCTGCGCCGGGATGATGGCCGCTTGCGCCGCCCATGCCCAGGGCGGCGCCCCCGCCGGACCGCGTAACATCATCGTGAACGGCGGCTTCGAGGACTGGGCGCCGCTTGACCCGAACACGGCGCAGCGCGAGGACGTGCGCAACATTGACCTCGTCCCGCCCAACAGCGGCCCCGTGGGCTGGACGCCCATGCGCGAGTTGACGAAGGGCCAGGCGCGCACTGCGACGATCGCGATGGACGAGACGATCAAGCACTCCGGCGCGCGGTCAGTGCGCATCAAGAACGGCGATATGCGCGACATTACATACGTCTACTACTCCACGGAGCCCTTCGCCTCCCACCCCGATGACCCGCACAATATCCAGCCGAATCGCCGGTACATGGTGCGTTGGTGGGTGAGGGGCGAGAACGTCGAGCCCAGTGGCACCGGGCCTATTATGATGATGAACTACATGTCGCAGAAGGACGGCAAGTGGTACCGCACCGACACGTATGAGTTGGGCGTGCCCCTGCCCACCGGCGCCTTCGACTGGCAACAGCGACAGTTCGTGTTCATCACGGACGAGTACGCAAAGTGGGCGGCATTCACGTTTCAACTGCGCTGGACGACCGGCGCCGTGTGGTATGACGACGTCGAACTGCTCGACATCGGCCCGGTCGTGCGCGTGGAGACCTATTGACCTGTGACGGAGCGTATTCGTGGCCGCCCATCAAAGGAGAGACCGTCATGCGTGCGGTTCCCCGGTTTCGGAGTTGGCTCATGGTGACCCTGTCCCTCGCGCTGAGCGCCGGCGTACAGGCTGCCCCGGGCGTCTACGTCTCCACCCAGGGCAAGGACGCCTGGAGCGGCAAACTGGCCGCCCCCAACAGCGGCAAGACCGACGGCCCCTTCCGCACTCTCGAGCGGGCGCGCGACGAGGTCCGCAAGCTGATAGCAGCCGGGCGGCTTCCCAAAGGCGGCCTGACGGTGGAACTGGCGGCCGGGGCGTATGAGCTGGCCCAACCCCTCGTCCTGACCGCCGAGGACAGCGGAACGCCCGAGTGCCCGATCACATGGCGCTCCCATCCCGGCGCGGAGGTTCGCCTGATCGGCGGCAAGGTCGTGCACGGCTGGAAGCCGGTCACCGACCCGGCGGTCCTCAAGCGCATGGACCCCGCAGCGCGCGGGAAGGTCCTCCGGGCCGATCTCAAAGCGCTGGGGATGACCGATTTCGGCGCGATGGAGGCCGGGCAGAGCTGGGGCGCTTCGCGTCCGGGGCTGGAGGTGTTTTTCGCCGACAAGCCCATGACCCTCGCCCGGTGGCCCAACGAGGGTTTCGTCACCATTCCTGAGGTTCTGGGGACGACGAAGCAGGACATCCGCGGCACCACCGGCTGCATGGAGGGCATCTTCCGGTACGAGGGCGACCGCCCTTCGCGGTGGGTCGGCGAGAAAGACATCATGCTGGAGGGCTACTGGTTCTGGGACTGGGCCGACCAGCGCCTGAAGGTCCAAAGCATCGACACCGAGCGGCACATCATCACCCTGGAGCCCAAACCGCAGCATAGCTACGGCTTCCGCAAGGGGATGTACTACTACGCCTACAATCTGCTGCCGGAGCTGGACCAGCCCGGTGAGTGGTATCTGGACCGCGACGCGGGCGTGCTGTACTTCTGGCCGCCCTCGCCGCTGGACAAGAGCCGTGTCGTCGTCTCGGTGCTGCCCGGGTTGGTGACGATGCAGAAGACGGCCCACGTGACCCTCCGTGGACTGACGTTCGAGTGCTGCCAGGGGACCGCGTTGTCGCTGAACGACGTGGAGGGCGTGCAGGTCGCCGGCTGCGTCATTCGCAACACCGGGGCCTGGGGCGTAGGGCTGTCCGGCAAGGACAGCGGCGTTGTCGGCTGCGATCTGTACAACCTGGCCGACGGCGGGGTCAGCATGAGCGGGGGCGTCCGAAACACGCTCACGCCCGGCAATCTCTATGTGGACAACTGTCACCTGTTCAAGTTCGGTCGCTGGAACCCCATCTGCAAGCCTGGGGTGCAGGTGGACGGGGTCGGCAATCGCGTCACCCACAACCTCTTCAACGACGCCCCGCACATGGCCATCATGTGGGGCGGCAACGACCACCTCTTCGAGTACAACGAGTTCCACAGCGTGGTGTACGGGGCCAACGACGCCGGAATCATGTATGCGGGCTACAATCCCGCGATGCGCGGGCATATCATCCGCTACAACTACTTCCACCATGTGTATGGCTTCCACGACCAGGGCTGCAACGGCGTCTACCTGGATGACATGTTCTGCTCCGCCACCCTATATGGCAACGTGTTCTATAAGGTGCCGCGTGCGGCTTTCATTGGCGGCGGCCATGACAATGTGGTGGACAACAACATCTTCGTCGACTGCCAGCCGGCGTTGCATGTGGACGCTCGGATGATGGGCTGGGCCTCGGATTCGGTCGGCATCATGAAGCAGCGCCTGGAGGAGGTGCCCTACAAGGAGGAGCCGTGGCGCAGCCGCTACCCACAACTGCTGACCTACCTGGATGGCAACTACGCCCAGCCCCGGGGCAATCTCGTCACCCACAATATCTGCTGGGGCGGCAGTTGGGACGAGATCGAGGGCAAGGCGCGCCCTGGCGTGAAGCTGGAGAACAACCTGGTCGGCGTGGACCCGCTATTCGTGGACGCAGCGAAGGGCGACTTCCGGCTCAAACCCGCGTCCCCAGCCTGGAAGCTGGGCTTCCAGCGCATCCCCATCGAGAAGATCGGCCTGTACGCAAGCCCGCTGCGCGCCTCCTGGCCCGTGACGACGACCGTCCGCCCCCCGTACAAGCCGCAGGCGGCCGCGGCAAACCCCGGGCTGACGGTCAGACACCCCGGCCCGACCTTCGCCGTGCCCCGGACCTCGGCCCAGATCAACGTGGACGGTAAGCTGGAGGCCGCGGAGTGGGGCGGGCTGGACCCCAAGCGCGCGATGCGGCTGGCGCAAGGCCTGGAGGAAGAGCCGGTCAGCCCGCCCAGCAGCGCCTGGCTGGCCCACGACGGCACGCACTTGCTGGTGGCGGTCAGCAATGAGGTGAACCCCGACCAGCCGCTGAGGATGGGCGACACCTGGGGCAGTGATGATGCGGTGGAGTTGGCGTTCCGCAACCCGGACATCGGGCCGGGCGCGCCGCTGCTCATCCTGCGTGGCTACCCCTCGGGCCATTTCGTCAGCAGCGACGAGGCCGGCGCCCCGCCGGAAGCCGTGAAGAAGGCCGCCGAGGGAGTCCTCTACGCCGCCCAGGTGGTGGACAAGAGCCACTGGACCGCCGAGTGGAGCATACCCTTGGCCTCTTTGGGTATCGATCCGAAGAAGACCCACAAGTTTGCGTTCAGTCTGACGGTGCGCAAGAGCGCCGGGCCGGAGTGGGTGCTTTGGGTGGGCACCCATCACGCCACCTGGAATACGAACAACGCCGGGTTCCTGGAGCTGAAGTAGCCGCGCAGGCGGCCATCATCCTGTGCTGGCAGCATGACACCGTGGACTTCACTCAGAATGACCCCACGCTGCTATCGCTATGGCGCCGAGAGGCGCGATGTGCCGTTCGTGCCCACTAACACGCCCCTGCCGTAATCGGCGTCGGCTACTTCAATCCCTGGAGTTCGGCGCAGCTTGAGAAGGCCTGGTTCGGGCTGTCACCGCAGGCCGGCTTGCCGATGATGCGGATGCCCCAGACCTCCGTGGGCGGAATCGTCAGGGCGAACGTCTGCCCGTCCTGCAGGCCGTTCGCGTCGGTCGCGGTGGTTGCGGGGTAGCTGTCCAGCGTGCCGACGGCCTCCCAGGGGCCGTCCTTCGTGCGCTTGATCTCGAGGCGCGGCTTGCCCGCTGAAGCGTCGAACCACCCGCCGTCGTGGAAGCAGTGGCCGTGCGCGAAGACGATCCTCGACACGCGCACCGGCTGCGCCACCTCCACCGCGTACCAGTCCTCATCCATTTTCCGCCCATCGAAAGTGACCCGGTAGGTGTGCGCGTCGTCATCGGCGATGTCCCCGTCGACATTCCCCGCTCGCGACCATGTTTCGGCGCCGAACGCGAGGAGGCTGGTCGGCGTCGGCGATGCGCTGCCGGTCACCGGGAACCACACCAGATAGCGCGAGCCGTCGCCGCCGAGTTCGGAGAAGGGCTGCATCGACAGGACCATGCCGTCGCCCGGATTCCCGGATTTCGTTCGGCCAATCAGTTTCGCCGGAGCCTCGAAACGCCAGTCCGCCGACCCGTTGCCCTCCGCTTTGCCGCCGGCCGCGCTCGCCGAGAGGCTAACCGCTCGCAGCGGCTGGACGCCGGGGTTCGCCGATTCCGCCGCGCCGAGGACAAGCGGCCCGCACATGACGGCGATGCGGCCCTGGTTCGTGTGATCGCCGACGATCGTTCGCGTCGGCAGGGACATGCGCAATGTGACCGCGTCGTGAGCTCCCCACTGGCGGTCGATGACCGCGTACCGGCCTGGCTGTGCAGCGGTCGAGGCCTGGCTCCCGTTCACCCACAATGAGACGTTTTCGGTGAACGCCGGGATGCGCAGTGACAGCGGGAACCGGACCGGACGCTCCGGGCTTACGGCGATCCGCACGGAGCCGTCGAAGGGGTAGCGCGTGGTTACGCGCAGTTGCACCGGCGTGCCCCGGATGCTCAGGTCGGTTTCGCCGGAGTCGAAGAGGTTGATGACCGCGCCGCTCCCATCCGACGTGACCGCGATCTGAGGGATCAACGCGATCCCTCGCGGGCCACTGGACAGACAGCAGCACGTCCCATTCCCGTAGGGCTTCTTGCCCTCCAAAGCGGTGTAGTAGCACCACTGGTCGCAGGTGGGCTTCTGCGCGCCGAGGAGGTGGTTGTAGATGGTGCGCTCCAACTGTTCCGCGTACTTCGGGTCGCCGGTCAGGCGCAGGAGTTGCAGGTTGAGCTGCGTCCAGGTGACGGTGACGCACGTCTCGCAGATGCTGTGCGCGGTGTCATTCGGCAGAAAGTAGTCATCGTGGAAGCACTCCCCCTGACTGGCCGAGCCGGTGAGGTACAGGCGCCTGGCGACGATGTCCTCCCACGCGTATTGGGCTGCCTGGAGTAGCTGCGGCTCGCCGGTGGCGCGGTACAGCTCGCACAGGCCGACGATGTTCGAGAGCATCTCATAGGCCTTGCCATTGGCTACGCGGTTGACGGCCTTGTACTTGAGCAGGCTTGAGAGGACCTTCGCGCCGTGGGGCTGATCCCAGGCCTCGAGGATGTAGCGGCAGAAGGCGAGGTACTGCGGGTCTCCGGTCTGGCGGTAGAGCAGGACCATCGGCTCCATGACGCTGGTGGCCGCCATGCCGATATGCTCGCCGGCGGTGATAATGTCGCGCCTGCCCTTGCCGAAGGTCGCGCAGAGCAAGTCGCCGATGCGTTTCGCGCTGTTCAGTGCGTCGGGATCGCCGGTGTACTTGTAGTATGTCAGCAGCCCGATGAGGCAGTATTTGTGGACCCACACGTCCCAGCTTGTCCAGCGGTCCTTCGGGAGATAGGTGCCCAGGTACCCGTCGGCCTGCTGGCACTGCATGAGACCCTTTGCCACGCGGTCGAGCTTTTCTTTCAGCGCCGGGTCGCCGGTGTTCACCCAGGCGAGGGTGGCGGCGTGCAGCCACTTGCCGACGTGTTCGCCGATCCAGTCCTGGCTGCCGGGTCGGTTGCGGAACCCACCGAGAAGCTCGTCTTCGTTGACGACAAGCAGCCGGGCGCTCTCGCTGAGGGCGATGCGCTTGCCGAGGTAGCCGGTGAGGCGCACCTGGTCAGGTTCCAGGAGTGTCTCGCGGTCCTGCACAGCAGGTTTCACGGCATCAGGCACGGGCGTCACCGCGGCTGCGGCGAGGCGGGCGAACAGAAGAAGGGCGGGCAGGGCAAACCAGCGCGGTCGCATGGGGGAGGGGTCCTTTCGTCGATCTCGTGAGAGGTACATTCCACGGGCGGGTGTCGGGACCTGTCTGTGGGCTCTTCCTCAATGTGTGTGGGTAGCTCGACGGAAGCTCCGTAAGCTGATCTCGATGAACGAGTGAATGCCGTCAAGCCCCCAAAGGGGGCGGGCCGCTCATTGTCTGGCTGACGCGAGCGTCAGTATCTGTCTAGCGACTGTTTCCTCAGACCATGTGGCAGCGCGATTTATCGCGCCAAAT
>CAYWBK010000104.1:0-15826 GCA_964455745.1 uncultured Armatimonadia bacterium | reverse complement strand
TATTGGCCGCTCAACCCATCCGAAACACCAATTGTCAATGTGCGGAAAATGAGACCAAGTCACTAAACGGCAATGCGGAACCGGATCGAAGCAGTTGTGCCGTTTAGTGCTCTTGTGTTTTCGTGGTCAACCCTTCCGTCGGCTCCCGTGCCGCCGCTCACCATCGTATAGGTCTACGGCAACCGCCCACCCTCTATCTCTTAGCCCCGGTGCCCCACATGCTCAGACTCACGCTCGCAATCGCTGCTTTGCTGTTCCTCACCGCCCTCCACGCCGATGAAATGTGCCTCACCGGCAACACCCGGCGCAATCAGAATCTGAACGTTTCCTTCACCGTCTCGCCCGACAGCGCCAGGCCGCTGTTCGACGGGTCGATCATCGACGCTCGCAGTGTGGGGATGCAGGACGGTCAGGTAATCGTCTCGTTCGCCGAGCCGGTGCGCGTCAGTCGCGTGCAGGTCATTGTCTACAACGATCCGAAGCGCAGCTTCAACGCTGCCGGGCGGGCACGGGCGACGGGGAGGCGCAACGCGGGCACGGTGGGGGAGACCCCGTGGCAGTCGCTGGACGGCGATGCGGAGATGCTCATCGGCACGGACGACAACCTGTGCCTGGGGTCGGAGACCGAACTCAAGTTCTCAGCCGTCGCGACGCTCGATACGCTCGCCATCGACCTCGAGAAGAAGCCGGGCGCTTACCAGATGCTGGTGCGCGAAGTGCGGGTCTGGGGGATGCCGGAAAGCCTGTCGCAGTCGGGGACACTCGGCGGCGCGCCCGTGGCCTGCACGGCGAGCGCCAACACGTACTCATCCATCCGGGTGAACTACGGTGTGCCGGTCGGCACGCGGTACGTGCGCGTCTCATATCGCGCCAAAGGGGCTGCCAACTGGAGCCGGGCTTGCTTCTCGTCCTCGCCGGGGCTGATCCTGTGGGTCAGACCGGACACCGAGTACGAGGTCTTCGCCGAAGCCGTTGGGCCGGGGCTGAGAACCGGGCCGCATGCCATACGCACCGTCCGTCTGCCCCATCCGCTGGAGATGCGGACGATGGGCGATGCCTTCGGGATGAACTTCTACCCCGGCGGGGGCGGGGCGCACCAGGCCCAGCCGGACGAGGACGCCAACACCCGCGCGATGGTGAAGCTGCTGGAGGATGCCGGCGTGCGGCATGTGCGCTGGTGGGTTCCGTCGCCCGGGGCGGCGGAGCTTTTCGCGGAACATGGCATGAGTCTCTTGCCCTCGGCGACGTACACGCGCCCCGAAGATTACGAGCGGCTGACGCGCACCACCGGGGCCTGGATGACGCAGACCACGAATGAGCCGGATTTTGCGAACATTTTCGCTGAGGATTACGTGAAGGAGTTCATTCCCCGGCACGCTGCCGCGAAGCGGTTCTCACCGCTGATGACCATCGTCGGTCCGGCAATCGGCGGCGAGATGGTGGGGCCGGGGGCTGACTACCTGCAGGCGTGCTATGCGGCGGGCCTTAAGGACGCCGTGGATGGCGTCGATCTGCACCCCTACGCCAAGACCAGTACGCCAATCGCCCGTGGCGGCACTGCCGGCGGGCCGGAGGGGCTACTGTACAGCCTCGCCGCAAGCCGCGAGGCCATGCGCAAGGTCGGGGACGCCCAACGGCCGGTCATCGCCAGCGAGAGCGGACATCCGACCTACGAGGGCGAGTGGTTCATGCCCGCCTCCAGCTACGAGCAACAGGCGAAATGGATCGTGCGGACGCATCTTCTGCTCATCGCCTCCGGGCTTCGGCGGATTATCTGGTACGCCTTCGAGGACGAGGGGACCGACAAACGCAACGCCGAACACTGTTTCGGCATCGTGGACTGGTACGGGAAGCCCAAACCCGCGTACCAGTCATATCGCACGATGACGCGGCTCCTCGGCGACGCGCACTGCGAGGGCCTCGAGCCGAAGCTCAGCGCCCCGGTGTACGCTGTCCGCTGCCGGGCGGCCGACGCCGGCTACATCACCGCGATCTGGGACAGCGACGGCGTCAGTGAGGTGCGCCTGCGGGCGGACGCGGGCGTCTCGTCGGTCGTTGCGCTCATGGGGGAGAAGCTGCCGGCGCCGGAGAAGAGCGGGGAGGCGACGGCGCTGACAGTCGATGGCAGTGTCCGGTACGTGTTCTCGACGAGGCCGCTGATGTTCCTCAGTCAGAAGCGCGTCTCCTCACCTGTTGAACCGCAGGTGCAGGTGGCGCTGTCGCCAGCCAGCGTCGAGGTCCGCGCCGGGCAGCCGTGCGAGTGGACGGTGCGCATGGCAAGCGAGTTTCCGTGCGAAGTGAAAGTGACCCTCAATTGTGGCAATCCCTGGGGAGGCTCGCCGGCGGTCAAGGAACTTACCCTCGGCCCGAAGCAGGCGACCGAGGCAGTGATGCGCTTCGACGCGCCCGCCCAGGTCAAGCGAGGGATCATCTCGTGGGACACGCGGTGTCAGTATGTGCCGGTGGACCAGCGCTTCCACGCCGTCGACACGCGTCGAGCGCAGTTTTTCCTCGTGCCGAACGGGGAGAAGTGACGGAGTAGCGCGCATGAAGTCTTCGGTCCTGCAGTGCAACTTGCCAGGAGCATCGTTTATAGTCAGGGGTCTTCAAAGGGTCGAGGCGCGGGCCGTTCAAGGAGGGGCCGGACTACGAGCGCAGCGAAGTATCCGGCCCCTGCCGTTTACCGCGCGAACGACTGGGGCCGGATACTTCGAGCGCCTAACGGCTGGCGCTCTCGTAGTCCGGCTCCTCCTTGAACGGCAATTAGCCTTACCTTCGCGTCTATGCCCCTCCGGCGTAGAAACGATGCTCCTGTGCAACTTGCGCCTGCGCTTCACACCTCAGGCGCGGCACGCCCGGTGGCTGGCTGTTTGTTGCCTCCTGGCCGTCTGCGCAACCGCCGCTCATGCCCAGTGGCGCGTCGCGCCGGCCCTCGACCCGATCGGTCCCGGCATCATCGCCCACATCCGCACACAGTCGCCCGTCGTCGCTCTCACTTTCGACCTATGCCAGACGCAGAAGCCCGCGGGCTATGACGCGAAGATCGTGAAGATCCTCAAAGACACGCACACGCCCGCCACCTTCTTCCCGTGTGGTCGGTGGTTGGAGACACATCGTGACGTTGCCCAGGGCCTCGCGAGCTGGCCGGGCTTCGAGGTCGGCAATCACTCCTACATCCACCCGCACCTGCCTCGTCTCGATCAGGACGCGATCCGCGAGCAGCTTCAGCGGACGCAGGACATCGCCTACTCACTCACCAATAAGCCCCCCCGTGTTTTCCGCTGCCCTTACGGGGAGTACAACGCCGACGTGCTGCACGTCGCTGCGACGATGGGGTTGCACGTGATCCAGTGGGATGTGGAGACCGGCGATCCCGACCCGCACACCTCCGCGGACGAGATCCTGCGCCTGGTGAAGCAGCGCACCCACCCCGGCTCGATCATCATCATGCACGCCAATGGGCGCGGCTGGCACAGCGCGGAGGCCCTGCCTTCGGTTCTCGAGTGGATCGCGTCCAAGGGCTGGTGGTGTGTGACGGTGAGCGACCTGCTGAAGTATGGCAAGCCACTGCCGCCGGAGTGACGACGCGAGGCGAAGGCCACCGGCGCGCGATGGCGAAGAACCGCGTGGGCATCGTCGGCCTGACGCGGTTCGCGGGGCGAAAGGGGTATTGGCCACGAAGACTCTAAAGCACTAAACGGCTATACCATCTCTGTCGAGGCTGTTTCTGCTGTTTCGTGCTTTCGAGTCTTCGTGGTTAGCATTATCCGTCGTACGATCCTGCGTCTGTTGAGCGTAACCCGAACTCCGTAATACTATCCCCACAGCGAAAGGTCCT
This sequence comes from uncultured Armatimonadia bacterium, assembly GCA_964455745.1. Lineage (GTDB taxonomy): Bacteria > Armatimonadota > Zipacnadia > Zipacnadales > CAYWBK01 > CAYWBK01. The sequence continues at coordinate 11,988 of CAYWBK010000104.1, read as the reverse complement.
ATCAACTCATGTTGCGTACGCGTCCGTTCGGCAAAACCGGTTTCAACGTCACGGAAGTCTCAATGGGAGGCATCCCGATCATCGGGATGGAGGACAAAGACGAAGCGGCATCCGTCGTGAACTACGCCATCGACAAGGGCATGAACTACCTCGATAATGCCCGCGCCTATGGCAACAGCGAGGAGAAGATGGGCCTGGTTATGAAGACCCGGCGCGACGAGGTCTTCCTCGCCACCAAGTCCCATGACCGCACCTACGATGGGGCCTGGAAGCACCTCGAAACCAGCCTGCACGACCTGCAGACCGACCATCTCGACCTCTGGCAGGTCCACGATGTGTCGACGCGGGACATCTGGAACGAGGTCATGGGGCCGGACGGGGCGTTCAAGGCCTTCGCGAAGGCTCGCGACGAGGGGATCGTCAAGCACATCGGCATTACCGGGCACAACGACGATACGCTCTGCACCGCTGTCGAGAGCGGGGAATTCGAGAGCGTCCTCTGCGTCTACAACCTCGCGATCCACAGCTCGGGCAAGAAGCTTCTCCCCCTGTGCAAGGAGCGCGGGGTGGCGATCTGCGTGATGAAGCCGCTTTCGGGCGGGCTGTTCTTCCGACGCGAGGAGCTGGCCATCGACCCGCTGCGGGCCTGGCACTTCGTGCTACAGAACGACTGCGTGAGCACCGGCGTCGCCGGCGCGAACTGCCTCCGCGACATCGACCAGGCGATTGCGGCCTCTGAATCCTTCAGCCCCCTCGCGGACGAAGAGACCGCTGAACTCGTCGCGAAGGCCACGGCTCTTGGCGACAACGTCTGCCGCAATTGCCAGTACTGCCGCGACTGCCCGCAGGAGATCGACGTGCCGAAGATCATGCAGATGTTCGACGAGTCGCGCGTCTTCGGCTACGAGTGGCCCCGTTTCCGGCGCGAGTACGCCGCCCTCGAACCCAAGGCCGACGCCTGCGTCGAGTGCAATGCGTGCCTGGAAGCCTGCCCGTTCGACCTGCCGGTGGTGGAGCGGCTGCAGAAGTTTCACGCCCAGTTCAACCAGCCGGTGTGAGGGAGAGGCAACGCTGAACTTAGAACGCTGAATGCTGAACGAACGGCGGACGGCCAACGGCGAAAAACGGCAAAACGGCAGGGGCCTGGGCGGTCCCTGCCGTTTGTGTTGCCTGCTGCGGGAATCGAAAGTCGGCGCTACAATTCTGTCGCGCGTGGGGCGAGCATCAAGGGATCGGGTGGGGCGGGCGTCTCGCCCGCCGACGTCGTTCCGTGGCCGCGGCAATCTTGCCGCGGGCCGTTTGCCGCCACCGTTCCCTCTCCTCCGTCTTGCGCTCCGCGCGGCCCCGAGAGGGCCGAGGGGAGGTCGCTGTTCGCCTGCCGAGACCGATCCGAAACGCTCTTCTCGTGATCGCGTGCAGCGACCGAGGCAAGGGAGAGGCTCACGACGACGGCGTTGGCAGGCGAGACGCCTGCCCCACGCGGTCTTCGAGGTAGCTGCCTGCCTGTGGCCCTCCGGTCATCACTCCACAACCCAAATTCTCGCCTCGCCTGTTAGGCCGGACGTCCGCGTCTCCTTGCCGTAGAGGTTCCCCAGCGAGTTCGCCACCTCGACGACGATCTCGTTTCTCCCGGGCTTCACGGCGGAAGTAATGTCCACCTCGTAGGGGGGCCAGAGACGCACTGCGACCTCGACGCCGTTTACAACGACTCGGCAGGCGTCATGCACCTCGCCGGGGTCGAGCATCAGTCGCTGCCCTATCAGGTATTCCTCGGGGATGTCCACCGTCTGGGTGTGCGCGGCGATACCGGCGAAGTGCGGGTATCCGGCCTCGCTGAGCGGCCCCTCGATGGTGCGCGGCTGGGACAGGAGCTTCCCGCCAGCCACCGAGAAGTCGCCGACGATGTAGACCGGTTCGGTGAGATGCGGGAACGGGTATAGGATCGAGATCGACAGGATCTCGAGCGAGTTCACGCCCATCTGCACGTGGGGGGTGATGTCCACCTCGAGGAAGTACGGGTCCTGCCAGGTGGACGGCTCCAGCGCGGGGAGTTGCTTGCCGTTGAGATAAATCTCCAGGTCGCGCTTGCCCATCAGATACCCGGCGTGGGACGGCATCGTCTGCTCCAGGTCATCGAAGACGAGCTTCATCTCGCCGGTTCTGCCCGCGACCTCGAACGTTGTCGTGTAGGAGTTGACCTGGCCGGGCACCACAACCCCCACCTTGTTGCCCGCGTCCAGGTCACGGATCGTGTAGTCCCATTGGTCGAGGATGTGCACATTGCCGCCCTGGGCCTCGAACCGCCACCTGCTGTCGAGCGCAATCTCGCCGACGACCCTCGGCTCGGGGTCGGGGTCGAGCGCCGAGGGCTCGCAGGCGGCGTCCAGCACGAATAGCCGTGCCTCGCAGGGCTCGAAGTCTAGGTCCACGGCCAGCCGCCCGTCCTCGGCGCGGATGCCGGTGAGATCGACGCTGTCGCCGGACTCCAGCAGCCACTCGTCCAGATGCCCGCTGCCTTTGGGTTTGAAGGTGCAGGACTGGTCGGTCTTGGTGCGGTTGACGAGCAGGTACAGGTGCTTGTCGCCCTCGACGCGGTGACAGCAGATGATGTCCTCCGCCTCGGAGCCGCGTGGCGCGGGCGTCTCGTCCGCGGCTGGCAGGCGAGACGCCTGCCCCACGCGTTCTTTGACCTGCTCTACGCGTTCTTTGACCTGCCCCACGCGTTCCTCGGACGCCTGCCCTGCGCGCGTCGTAATGACCACATCCGGCTCCACCAGCGCCGGCACGTTCTCGCGCAGCCAGTCCTCCAGTTCCGCGTCCGAGGCCAGATACAGCGCCACGCCGCCGCTCTCGTGCTCGTTGCGGGCGTCCGCGTCCCCGATCTCCCCGAAGACCTCGCGCATGAGATTGCGCACCGGCTCGTCGTCGCCGCGCTGGTCGGCCTCCGAGGGGATCGCTCCGATGGCAATGATCTTGCCGCCTGCCCGGAAAAACTCAGCGAGCATCCGGGCCGCCGCCAGCGACATAACCTCGATGCCCGGCAGGATCACCAGCGGGTACTTCTCGGCGGATACGGGGAAACCGATTGTGCCGCCTGCCGGGTCGGCGTTCACAAGCTGCGTATCGTCGACATAATCATAGTCATGGTGCAGCCGCAGGAGCAGGTCGGAGACGCGGTCGAAGGTGTTCTGCGCCGGCACGACCCGGTATGACTTCCCGTTCTCGAACATCTCGTTATATAGAGTCTTGATCGGCGGGACGACGCAGCAGTCGCTGACGTGGTGCCCGGTCGCCCCAAACAGGCACAGTCGCCCGAGATAGTCGGCGAAGGTCTTGTACCAGGGCCAGAAGGGAGCATGATAGAACTCGGTGGGCGGCCAGTCGGTCTTGCGGAAGCCCTGGAAGGAGTAGTAGAAGGCATGGGGGATCATCATGTTGACCCCGAGACACGCCATGAAGTTCGCGTCCAGGAGCCGGTCGGCCATCGTGTGTCCGTGGCCTGAGCCGCCGAAGGCCTCGCACATCACCCGCGGTTTGCCCTGAACGTGCGCCACTGAGGCCGCACACTTCGCCGACAGGATGCGGAACGGGTTCTCTCGCGTTCCGACGCCGTGGCCCAGGTAGTCCAGACCCGGGCGATGGAGCTGCTCCAGCACCATCGTCTGGTTGCCCTGGGTGCGCACCTGGTTCCACAGCGGCTCCTCAAGCGTGTGGCCGATGTAGTCGAGGCCCCGTTCATCGCACCAGTGCGACAGGGCCGCGTGGTACGACTCGACATACCACTTTGACAGCGCCCGGTAATAGTCCTGGCGGATCTTGTGGGTCTCGGGGCCGATGTCGTACATCAGGGCCATCAGGCGCGCACGGATGTCATAGCCGGCGAACTGCCTGAAGCGCTCGAAGAAGCCGCGTGTCCAGGCGATGACGTGGCCGGGCAGCTTGTGCGTGGGGTCCTCGACGGTGTGGCGGAAGGACTCCGTGCCGAAGAACCCGTCGTGGATCATCAGCCCCGGCTCATCGGTGAACATGCCCTTCACCGTGTCCCCGAAGTCCTTGGAGAAGCGGTCGTAGGGGTCATACGCCAGCCGCTTGAACTCGCCGACGGCCTCGGGGTTCATCGTGTCGAGATAGTAGCCGCAGTCCCAGGTCACACGCTCGGGCACCGGGCATTCCCAGAAGAACACGACCAGCCACTCGCCCGGCGGGGCCTCCCAGCGGAACTTGCCGTCCTTGTACGCGCCGGTGACGTCGTCGATCGAACCGCGTGGCCTGACGCCATCCTCCAGGACATCGTATTTCGAAGCGTGGATGCAGATGATGGTGTTGTCGTCGGCCTCGGGCGAGCACTGGAAGGTCGCGCCGCCGTGGACGCGCATCTCCTGCACGCGGAGATAACGCATCCGGTACTCGGGATGAGGGCGGGTGAGCTTGCCGCCGAAGGTCCCCGAGGGCCAATCGTCCTCGTCATACAGCCACGCCTCCATCCCGTTTTCCTTGAGCGCGTCGATGCACGTCTCGATGGCGTGCATCCACTTCTCGCCCATGTGGGGAATGAGAAGCCCGTGGCGGCAATGCAGCACGACGCCCCCGACGCCTTTATCAGCCATCTCAGCGATCTGCAGGCGCAGCATCTCGTCGGAGCATTCGCGATTGAGAAACCAGAAGGGCTGGGGACGATACGACGCAGGCGGGTCTTTGAAGAGGTCTTTGAGTTCGGACATGGATGCGGGTACCTCTTTCGGTGGGATGGGGGACTGGCAGCACCCCCCAAGCGGTGCTTCGGACAGACGTACGACATTAGGCATCCGGTCCCACGCCCAGTCCCCGAAACCTCGTTGGCTCCAGCCACACACGTGCTCTGCGCGCATGAGTTCTCACACTACCCGCGGCACCGACAGCACATTGTCGCTCTACAGGACGGAGCGCCCTGCGTTGCCGACGCGGGGCGACGCCAATGCCACCCTTAGCCGCTATGCCCCGGTCTGCCCAGTGCGCTGGGCGTGACGGGAGGTGACTGCCATCTCGATTCTGTTCAGCCCGAACGCGATATTGACACTAACGGTCTGCCAGGTGGACGTGCCAGCGAGGTCTAGCCATTCGTCGCCAGCCTTGCTGCGCACGATATCCTCTTCGACACGCAACCATGATGCGAACGTCTCCGCCGGACCGCGCAACTCGCGCCACTCGAGGAAGTCGGGCTCGCCCACGGAGAACCCAGCCAGCATGGGAACGTCCCACCAGATCGACTCGATGTAGGCCAAGTTGAACATGACACGCTCGTGGAAGTACAAGCCCCACTGAGTCGCCCGCCAAGTCCCCTCGCTGGCGCGGCCCGCTTCGCTGAAGGGCTCATAGATCTCCCTGATCAAGTGGTAGTCGCGTGCCTTCCCGAGCGCATACACGACCTCTCTTTCTGGCACGCCGACCTGCCCAAACTCCTCAACGGCTGCTGAGAACACGAACTCGCTACGACGCATGATCCAGCTTAGTAGCGCGGGGCGTAGTAGTGCGTTGAACGCCGAGTTGGGATGCCCGTTGTCGTACGCGTTGAGGACGAAGCGCTGCTTGGCCTCCGAGTACACCGGCTGGCTACCCCACACGAGGGCCCTGAGACAGAACTCCGGGCTCACCTCCGCCCAAGACGTTCGCCTTAGTAGAGACTGGGCACGTTCTCGGTGGACGATCGCCGATGTTGCTCCCCGGCAGAACTCATCCAGCTGCCCCCTTACGTTGAACGGGTACCGGTTCACGATGATGTCGAGTATAGACCTGAAGGATCCGCGCGCGCCCATTCCCTCGACCCACTCATGGAGGAAATCAGCAAACCACCATCCCTCCCGCCCCACGGGCGCGGCAGACTGCCGTATCCGCCGCATCCGACGACGCAGCACTGACAGGAGGTCGGGAGGGCGCACCTGTATGGCTCTCCATGCTAGCAGCTCCTCGATGTCTGCACGGTAAAAGTCGTGCGAGACGTACGTCACATTCCGCACGCACGCGATTGCGTCGAACGCGAGCCAGCTCTTGAGTTCCTGCAGGAATTCGACGCCGTTCTGCAGTAGGCGAGTCTCCAACTGCGTGCTCGGGCGCTGGTCTGCGTTGTCGAGGAACACGACGACCCTGAACCGTCTCCCCAGGTCGGCAAGCAACTGCGTGACGCATGGTTCAGGCGTCGCGTCTGGTCCGCTGAACCCCGGCAGAATCCGCGTTGTACCGAAGTGAGTGTCCTCCCACTGCGCTCTGAGTTCAGGGGGTATGTGCGCGCCGATGGCGTCCCGTATGCTTTGCCGCGTTCGGGATTGCCGGACGAGTGACGAGATCAGCCTGGCCCAAGTGAACTGGCGGAACCGGCCACCTGCCCTCTCCAGCTCGTAGGCCAGGCAGTGTGCGAGCAAAGCCCGGGGATCATGGCGCACGGATGCGAGCCAGTCGGTGGCCTCGGCGACCAGCTCGTCACGCTCGACGTGGTACTCGTCCACCAGCGTGTCGGCGCGCATGTCGTCACGAAAGTGCGCGAACATGCGGACGGCGAGTCCAGCATCCTCTGTCAGGTGCCACAGCCTATTGGAGACCTGAAGGGGCGGGCTGTCCCAGGCTTTCCATGTCCCTTCCTGCACGCTCTCATGCACCAGCCGTCTCAGCTCCCTGGGGTCTTCGAGGGGCCCCACGTTCGCGCAGCCCAAGAACGCTCGCTCCAGGTCGTCAAGTTGGGTCTCGAGGTCGAAGAACGGTATCCACTGGTAGTCCACAGCCACGAAGAGAAGCGATGGGTTTGTCTTTGCGTGCTTGGCGGCCGCGTAATGAGTGAGCGTGGTCTTACCAACGCCCTTCTCGCCCACCACAAGACGTCCGCTGCCACTACCGTGTGCGGCACCCAGGAACGCAGTGATCTCGCTCACCGCATCCTCGATGCCGGTCGGAGGCGGCAGTAACTCGGGCAGTTGGGTCTCCCTGAGTTCGGCTTCCGAGCTCTTGGTGACGAAGCCATTGAGGAGTCTGTGAGGGTCAGGGTGGATCGGCTCGCGGACCTTCGCTAGCACGGCCGCTACCGAGGCGTCCTGCAGCTCGGCCACTGGCTCGACGGCTCCAGTCGTACTGCTTGTTGCAGGCGCGGCACGTTCCCACACGTCCGGCGTGCGGACCGTCGCCTGTAGGCGGCTGAACTCGGGCTCAAGTTCGATTTCCGGCAGGTAGTGCGGCTCGAACAGTGCCTCGATGTCGAGCCTGCGCACCTCCGCACAGAGGCCTCGGTTGGCGCCCTGGTTCAGTACGACTACGTGGATCGCTTGGCGCAGTACATGCAGAAGGCGCTCACGGTCATCGCCCGCGCATCGCTGCTCGAGCGCTGCCCGGCAATCGAGCACCACCACGCCGACGCGGTCCAGGATGTCTCTGTCCTGCGTTGCGATGCCCGCTACGTCTGCCAGTGCGATGACTTTGGCACCAGCGATCTGGGCTGCGGCACGCACATAGCCCCTGAGGAACTTGGGGTTCGCGCAGAGAATAAGCACCGAATCACGTAGCATCTGGCTTCACCCTTTCCGTCAGCCATCTCCCACTGATCGTAACCGCGTCCTCGATCGTTGTGTCCCGAGCGAGGTCCTGCTCCCACGTAACGTATCTGAGGCCTTTGTCCTCGAAGTAGTGGAAGGCCTCCGCGACACGGGCGCTCCCCTCGCCGAGGGCGGAGAACCTGTGTCTGCCCGGCAGACCATCCTTCAGATGGATCGTCCAGCACCGAGTGCCGTACCGTTCCCACAGCCACCGCCAGTCGCGCCCGCCTGCCAGCGACCAATACGTATCGATGACGAATCCGGCCTGCGGGCCGGCCCGCTCCATGAGCACCTCGATCCCTCGGTGCTTACCAAGAATCCGGGCCAGCTCCCAGTCGTGGTGGTGATAGCTGAGCCGTACCCCCTTATCGGCAGCCGTTCTTGCGCCGCGATCGACGACCTCCCCAGTCCGTTCGTAGTGTCTGCGTGTGTCCCCTCCCTCGATCACGCCCGAGCATATCACGTCGGTGCATCCCAACTCAGCCACACGCGTACACAAATTGATGAAGTCACTAATGGAATCAACCGTACCTGTGTCACAATGGATGGCCGACAGCCGAAGCCCGGCCCCTGCTAGGACCTTTCGCAGTTCGGCAGCAGGGCGTGCGTCCAGCAGCATGGGACCACCCTCCACCGCATGGAATCCCGCCTCTCGCACGATCGACAGATTGCCCTCTAGGTTGGTCATAAGGTCCTTCCCGAAGACAATGAGCTGCGCCGAGAGTTCCATCAGGTCGCCTCCTTGGGGTTCGGCCGGTCCAGACACGATAGTCCGCTCTGGCTGCGGCTTGCTCTCGTCGCCAACGCTGGCAGATCGGCACCCTCCTAACCGGCCACGCTACAGGTGCTGGCGCGGTGTGTCTGCCTACCGTTGCCAACAATGCGTCCGGATAGGTCCGTGGGCCGAGCCGGCTCTGGTCGATCAAGGGTATGGAATGGCACACGTGCAGCGGCCGTTCGCCACAGAGCGCCTCTAACCTTCTCCCCCAAGCAGCCTTATCGCTGCGTGGACGGCCGGGGCTATCTCCTGGCGACGCCCCGCGTCGAGGCCCGCGTTGTAGGTTATGAGTTTGCCGACGATGTGACTCGCAAAGGGCAGCGACCTCGCGATTGTTGCCGCCTCGGGCGGCAGGCTGTTCAGTTGCCGGGCGATCTCGGCGACGATCTGCGCGCGGTCATCGGGAGACTTGGACCAGAAATCCGTCAATGCTTTCTCGAAACCATCATCCATGCGCTTCTCGAGGTCCGCTTCGCTTTGCGGTTGGGGCTTCGTCACGAGGTAGACGCGCCGCCACTTCGCGTGCGCGGCGGTGGCGATTTGGTCGATGGCCTGCTCGACGTCGATGTCCTGTTTGGGGATGCTGATGGCGGCTTGAAGGCCCTCGTCGGCCAGGACGATGAATCCGCTTGCGGTGTGGATTGCGTCCAGAGCCTGGTCGAGCGTGGCGTCCTTCAACTCAAGTGAAACGGTCTCCTTGTAGGAGGGGCTGACGACCTCGCGCAAGGGGTCGTGTGTGCCCATGAGACTCGTGATGTCTCCTACGATCCTGGCCTGCGCTTGTTGCGGCGATTCGGGGTCCTGACCTGCGGGCTTTGGCGTGTCGACTCGCGCCAGCCGCGCCCCGACCGGGTTATCTCCCTGGCTGGACAGGGCCCTTGCCATCCCGCGGAATCGCTCGCCCAGCTTCTTCTGTTCTGCGAGAGGGAGCCGCTTGAGATAGTCGTGTCGGTAGTCCTGCAGAAACTGCAGAAGCTCGTCAACGCTGTACGGCTGCTGCGGGGGCCCCTCGGCTTCGAGCATGTAGCAGCGCATCCAGGAGCCCTTATAGGCCTGGACGATGGCGTCGATCGCGGCTTCGATCTGCAGGTCTTTGACGTCGCAGGTGATCGCCTTTGCCTCGTCCTGCTGTGTGGCGATCTGGACGCCCGTGGCTTTCTGAACCTGGGCGCCGGCGTCTTGGATGGTGGTCTCGTTGAGGCTGAGCGTGACCTTGGGGATGTCCTTGCCGAAGGCGCCCGCCGGGGCGCTGAACGCGGCGGAACACGCAATCAGGATGCACAGGGTCGTTACGAGCAGGGCTGAACTCTTCATGTTCCTGTCCTCCTCAATGTCCTGGGGATTGTGGCGTCAGATGTAAGGTGAGGCGCGCGCGAACAGACTTGCCTGTGACCTGGAAATCGAACGTTGTTTGACAAAACGGACCTATCGAGATGCCTGAGCCGCATAAGATACAATGAAAGCGAAGCGATTATATCTCGCCTACGACCCTTTGCCAACGTCTATTGCGACGATGGGGTGCGTCTTTCGATTGTAGGTAGTATTACTACGCCGGTTGCGCGGCCCTGCTCGGCAATGAGATGCGATGCGGAGAGATGGACGGCGATGGACCACAGAGGACACAGAGAACCGTCAAGCCACCAGCACACATCTTGAGGAAGAGCCTACGACGCGGAGGTGCTGGTGGCGCGGCGGCGGAAACAGGCAGGCGCGGAGGCTGGCATCGGCAGGGAATGATACGAAATGCGGGATCGGCGTCCTTTTTTGCGGTGGCCCGGGCCGAGGACTGGCTGCGTCAGCATAAACATTGTATCAACACAGCTATGAACAGGTCCGTTTCGTAATTAGCTGTCAATGACATACCACTTAACGGATTAGCTGCCATTCAGCCTGAAGGAGACCCTCATGGGCTGCAGGCATGTGAGATATGCCCTTGCCATCGCCGCGCTAGCAGCACTCGGGACGCCCGCGCACTGCGCGCCGACGTTCGACGCCGCGGCGTTCTGGAGCATGGACGCCATCCGCAAGGCGCCGCTGGATGTGGAGGTCATCTCGACCAAGGTCGACAACGGCTACCGTGTGGATGAGATGTACTTCACCAGCGAGATGACGCCCGAAGGCCCCACCAGGGTGTTCTGTCCGTACGCTCGGCCCGAAGCCCCCAAAGCGCCCGTGCCGGTCGTCCTCTGGCTGCATCCCGGCGGCGGCCACGGCGACGCAGCGCTGGCGCTGTGGCTCGCGCAGACGTTCCGATGCGTCGTGCTCAACCTCGACTGGAGCGGGCAGTGGGTCAAAGGCCCCAAAGAGTTCACGAAATGGCGCGGGCCGGGATCCAACATGTACGCAGACCAATACAACGTGTCGTCCGGGCTGAAGAACGTATCATTGTACCATATCGTCATCGCATGTCGGCGGGCGCTGGACTTCGCGAGTCAGCAGCCCAATGTGGACATGACGCGTATCTGCGTCGTCGGCGGGTCGTGGGGCAGCTACCTGGCAAATCTGCTGGCGGGAGTCGACAGTCGGGTCAAGTATGCGTTTTGTGGCGCGGGGGCCGGGGGGTTCCACGAGGACTCACACAGTTCCATCGCCACGGGCGTCAACGCGCTGGCCCCCGACCTGCGCCGCCAGTGGATCGCCGCGTTCGACCCGGCCTCATACGCTTCGCAGGTGACCGCAAGCATCTTCCAGGAGGCCTACACCAACGACTGGTTCTTCTGGCTCGGGGACGTACTGGCGGACTACCACGCGCTGGCCGGGGAGAAGCGGCTGCTCATCAGGCCCAACAGCAATCACGGCATCGGCGGCCGAGACATTCCCTCGGCGCTCTTCGCGTGGCCCCAATACTGCCTCTGGGGCGAGAAGCCGTTCCTGGACGTTGCAGCCGGATCCCTGCGCGCGGATGGTCGGCGCTACGCGTGGCGGGTGAAGGGCGGCGAGGCGGCCTCCGCGACGCTATACTTCAGTCTCGGGAAAGCGTGCTGGCCGGCGCGCTACTGGATCGCGCTGGGCGCTCGGAAGAGCGGCGATCACTGGATCGCCGACCTGCCGTCAGAGATGGCGGGCCTCGCGGCGGAGGTGTTCGTCTCGGTCTTCGATGCGGAGGGCCGCCCGGTCTCCAGCGAACCCGTCAGCCGCGAGGGCGTCGACCCGGCCACGACGCCGGGGCCGCTATGGCCCGATGGGGCGATCTGGGACAAGCGCAGCGGCGCGGACGCCTGGCGGCCGGTCGGCCCGTCCGCGCACTCGGGACCGTTCAAGCCGAAGATCGAGACCCTGCCCGGCGGGGCGCTGAGCCTTGGCCCGACGGGGGATGACAAGAGCTTCACCGTGGTGACTAACAGCGTGATCCTCGCGAGCGGGCAGGCAGCAGCCCACAAGGGCCTCCGGCTGGTCGTGAACGGGAATGGCCAGGCAGGGAACCTGAAGGTTATTCTGCAACGGGATTCAAACAGTATGCGCGAGGTGGCTTGCGTGGATGAGGTGAAGTATCCGGCTACAGGTTCCGCGACGATTGATTTGCCCTGGAAGGACTTCATAGGCCCCGCGGGTTCGCCGAAGGAGCCATACCCCTTCGACGGTTTGCGCCTGGAGGGGGAGAGGCCGGCTGGATCGTCGATCACCATCGAAAGCCTGGAGTTCCTGGACTGAGGGGGC
>CAYWBK010000103.1:0-15863 GCA_964455745.1 uncultured Armatimonadia bacterium | reverse complement strand
CGCTTCAGCGTCCGGGATTCCCGCCGCATAAAAGCCTCCCCGTCCGCAGGACGGGTGGCCGAAGGCCCTATGGCCCGCGTCATCGACGGCTTGGGCGGCTGCGCCGCCACCCGTCCTGCGGACGGAAACGACCCCACTACCGGCCCTGAACCGGACGCTGAAGCATCCGGCTGAGGGGCGCTTTGCGCCAGGCGTCTGCGGACGCAACGACAACGGCTTCGTCTACGCCCTGATATAAGACCCCGCCAAGGCCAATTCGAGGTCACTACCCACACACTTGAGGAAGAACCCTGCATGTCGCCTGATCCGACGACGGTGGGCACGCGGTCCCCGTGAGGTGGATCTGGACAGGGCTCAGTGCCGGAGCGGAATGGGTGCTCAGGTGATGGCGAGGAGCGGACGCAGCTTCTCCCACAACAGGGGGAGGCTTTCGCCGGCGGGGCCGCGCAGTTTGCGCTGCGCGATGCGGGACAGCGCGGTTGCTTCGGGGTTCACTTCGACGATGAGGCCGCCGCGTTCATAGGTGATGACCGGGATCGAAGCGGCGGGGAAGACGTTTGCGGAAGTGCCGACGACGAGCATCACGTCGGCGCCGGAGGCCAGCCGGTCCGCCTCATACAGGGCGTTTGCGGGCAGGCCCTCATTGAACAACACGATGTCGGGGCGGATGACGGCCCCGCACTCGCAGCGCGGGGGAAGCTGCAGTAGGGGAGAGGGAAGGTCGTTGTGATCGCGACCGCAGGCCTCGCAGAAGTTGCGCGTGGCGCTGCCGTGAAGCTCGATCACTTTGGCGCTGCCGGCAGCCTGGTGCAGGCCGTCGATGTTCTGGGTGATGATCGCAAATTCGCAGTGATCCGCCCCGTTGAAGGCGGCTTCCATGTCCGCAAGGGCGAAGTGCGCGGCATTCGGCTTGGCGGTGACGAGAATGCGTCGGAGGGTGTCGTGGAACTCCCAGAACAACTCAGGCTCGCGATGGAGCGTCTGCGGAGTGGCGATCTCCTCGGGAAACTTCGTCCACACGCCGTCGAGGCCGCGATAGGTGGGCACGCCGCTCTCTCTGGAAATACCGGCCCCGGTCAGGGCGACGATGGTCCCCCCGCTGCCCAGCCTGTCGGCGATCTCCTCCGCGCAAGCCTCGATGTCTGTATTGCCGCTGCTACTATTGCTCACGACTATCGCCCCTCGCGGATGCGCTCCCAGGCTGGCCGCATGACTCTCACAAGCCCGATGGCGGCCACGAGCTTCAACGCCTCGCCGGGGACGAACGGCAGCGCCCCGACGGCGATGCAGTGCCCCACCGCTTGGTGGGTGAGAGCCCACAGCCACACCACGCCGCAAGCGTGAATGATGAAGGTGCCGGTCGCGAACGCCGCTGCGGTTCCGGCGGTCCCTGTGACTCGTCGGCCGATCGCCCCGGCAATTGTCGCGGCGATGACGAAACCGACGATGTACCCGCCGGTCGGCCCGAACATCGCGGCAGCCCCGCCCGCGAAGACGGGCAAGCCGACCGCGCCCAGTCCGATGTACAGTGCCTGGCTGGCCACTCCGCCGCCGGCTCCCAGGATAAGCCCGGCGAGGACCACGGTCAACGTCTGGAGCGTGATCGGCACGGGCGAGAACGGCAGTGGGATGCGCACATGGGCGGATACGGCGGTAAGCCCGGCAAATCCGCAGACCGCGGCAGCCTGCAAAGCGATCCGGCGGGCGACGCTGTGCTCGAACACGGTGGAGAGAGCCAGTGAGCGGGAGACGGTCCTCAAGGTATCGGTCCTCGCATATCGTTGTTGCATCAGATGAGCGGTCCTATTATAGCCTTGCGCCGCAATGGAGGGCAACTGCGAGGCGGCATTGCCCCGGTGACGGGGTGCAAGTGCCGGGGACGAAGGGCCGGGAGTTGCAGGTGTCTGGGTCGCACTCGACGAATGGCTGGCGCAGTACGCCGCCCCGGGACGCCGGAGGATGGATCGGCAAGTCACGTGCGTCAGGATCGCCGGGTGTCGCGTGAGGAAAGAGAGGTCGGGCCACGATGGACATGGCCGCCGTGCCCCTGCGAGCTGCAATCGTTGCGTCCGGTCGACCGGCCGATCTGCTGCAAGCCGTCCTGAGATCGGAAGGCGTAGTCGCAACCTGCATCCGCACCTGCGAGGAAGCGGTCGCTCTGTTTCGGGACTACGGCGCTAACTGCCTGTTTGTGGACCTGTATGAGACTGGGCCCGAATTGGGACTTCGCTTGGTCGTGTGGGTTCGGGAGCAGAGGCCCCATGTGCCCGTCTGTCTCTTCTCCACCACCAGCCAGTTGAGCAACCTCGTGGGGGTACCGGCCGATTGGCGGCAACGTTTCGCCCATTACTACCAACTGCCGTCCGATCTGCCACCAGACGTACTCGGGGAGCACGCGGCCGAGATGGCAGGCCGTTGTCACAGGTATGTGTTGTCGCACATAGCGCGACAGAGGCTCCGCGAGGCTGAGGAGACGCTGTCGCACATGCCAGACGGCTGCGGACACACCGGCCAAGACGTCCGGGCGCTGAGGGAGGCACTGATGATCGCCCAAGCAGCGATGGCACCGGCCCCGCAATCCGTGGTTGCGCCAGGCACCATCGCCGGAATGCCTACCGAACGACTTCAGCGGCACGTGGAGGACACGCTGGCTCAAGCAATGAGGTCGGTGCAGATCACCTGGAAGGCTAATCTGGCCATACTCTCCCTTGGCGCTCTACTGCTCATCGGCGCGCTTGTCGCTTTCTGGCTGCGGGGCGCTGATACGGCTGCTCTGGGCCTCGGTGGGGCAGGTTTGGGGAGCATTGTGGCCTCACTGGTGGCGAATCCATTGCGGACCATCGGAGCCAGTGCGAGTCGGCTTGTCGGAGTCCAAACAGCGTATCTTGCGTTCATACTTCAGTTGGAGTTGGTGAACCGATCTGCGGGTGCATCGGATGCCAGTACACTTGATCTCTGCAAGCAGCTCAATGATGCCGTTGAGCGTACACTTACCGCTTTGCGGGACTTCCACAGGAACTGATGCCGACTCCGGCTCCTCACATAGGCCAGAGATCGCCCAGGCTGTCTGCATTCCCCCGTTCCAGCGCCGAGGACGTCAGCCGGGAGCGCTGCGCGTTGTTCAAGGACGTGCCGCGCACCAACTGCGTCCATGAGTTGGAGTGCCCTGGATGTGCAGGTCGTAGCCGTTCGGCTTCGGGAGGGTGACCTGCGGGGGCTGCCAGGATTGCCAGACACCGGCCGGCGGGGTGCGATGGCCGCAGCCGGCGCAGGCGGCCGCGATGCAGAGACTGACGACGGCTGCGCAGATGGCCCTGATCGGAGAGGAGGAAGACGCGCCCATGTGCATCAGATTCGGCGCGCGCGGAACAAGTCCTGCAGGGGATCGGCGAACTACGCGTCCATGAACACCCCGTTATTCTCGTGTTCCTCATCGGTGGCGGGCGGCTCTTCGCCTTCGACGCCAAGCCGCTGCTCGTCCTCGGCCGCCGCAGCTTCCCGCGCCCGGCGGGCCTCCTCGCGTTTGTGTTCCCGCTCGGCTTCCTTCTTCGCATCGGAAAGCTCGACGGAGATCAGCTTCGAGCACCCCGGTTGTTCCATCGTCACGCCGTACAGCACATCCGCGACTTCCATCGTCCGCGGGTTGTGGGTGATGACGATGAACTGCGAAGTGCTCGAGAAGTCGCGCAGGATGTCGGCGAAGCGCTCGGTGTTGGCGGCGTCGAGGGCCGCGTCGATCTCGTCCATGATGCAGAACGGACTCGGCTTCACCTTCAGCATCGCGAACAGGAGCGAGATGGCGGTGAGGGCCTTCTCGCCGCCGGAGAGCAGCAGCAGATTCTGGGCGCGCTTGCCCGGCGGGGCCACGATGACGTCGATGGCGGACGACAGGGGCGCTTCCGGGACAGTGAGACGAAGCTCCGTCTCGCCCCCTTGGAACAGGCGCTTGAACAGGACATCGAACTCCTTCGCCACGGCCTCGAAGGTGCGCAGGAACTCCTGCTCGGCAGCCTGGTCGATCTCCGCGATAACGTCCAGGAGGTCCTGGCGGGCCTTGCGCAGGTCGTCGAGTTGCGTGTCGAGGAAGCGTTCGCGGGCGATGAGGCGTTCGACCTCGTCGATGGCGCTGACGTTCACCGGCCCGAGGCGCTGGATGCGGCTGCGCAGCGCGTTCGCCTGCTCGCGAACTTTGGACTCGGACAGGTCCGGGTCGCGCTGCTGGAGGGCCTGCTCGGGGGTGAGCTTGTACACCTCGGCCAGCCGCTCGATTACGGCGTCAAGTTGCGCCTGCTCGCGGGTGAGGCCGATCTCGGTGCGGTGAATGCGGTCGGTCTGCTCCTGGGCGGTGGCTTCGAGTCGACGGCGGGCGATGTCCAATTGCGAGGTCTGCTCGCGCAGGTCCGACACCGCCGCCGCGTTCGTTTCGACCTGCGCCCGCAGCGAGGTGGCGTTGCCCTCGAGCTGCTGGATCGTCTCCACCGTCACCGCAGCCGCTTCGGCGCGGATCGACTCCTCCGCCTGGGCGATGGTCTTCAGTTCGCGATGCGAATTCTCGATGCCCGCCGCTGCGGAGCCCCGGTCGGCGTCAGTGCGCTGGATCAGCCCGGCCACGGACTTGAGCCGCTCATCGACATGTGCCGCGACGACGCGTTGCGAGGTGAGTTGGGTGTTGATCTCGTCGAGGGCCTCGCCCGGGACAAGCTGTGACTGCAGCGCCTCGATCTGCGCGCGGACCTGGGCTTCCTCGGCGCGCAGGCCTTCCGCCTTCTCGATGGCTTCCTCGCGACGCGACCGCGTGGTCGCCATCCGTTCCGCGAGCGCGGCGACTTCAGCCCCCAGTTCGCCGGCGGCGGTCTCGGCGGCGCGCGACTGGTCTGCCAACATCTTCAGGCTGGTTTGCGCCTGCGCGGATTGGGTCTGTAATTCCGAGATCAGGTTGTCGGTCTCGGTCACGTGCTGCGCGGCGGCCTCGGTCTCGGCCTCCAGTTGCTCCTCGCGCGCCCACATCTCGGCAAGCGCCCGCCGGTAGGTGTCGAGTTGCGCCCGGACATCCTCAAGCTCTCGCCTGCGTCCGAAAATGCGGGTCGATGCCGCATCCGTAACTCCGCCGGCGATGGCCCCGCCCGGCTCGACAACCTCGCCGTTGAGTGTGGTGATCCGCCGGACGAGCGTGGCTACGCGTCGGGACAACGCCAGCGCCCCGTCGAGGTCACCGACGACGATCACATCCCCGAGCAGCACCTCGACGAGCCGGGCCGCGTCCTTCGGATAGCGCACCAGACGCAATGCCGCCCCGACGACTTCCGGGCCGGTGATGTTGCCCGCCGACAACTGCGGCGCGCGAGATGTCACGGCGCTGAGCGGCAGGAACGTCGCTCGCCCGGCCCCCGTCTTCTCCAGGTAGCGCACCGCGGCGACGGCGTCCTCGGCGGTCTCCGTCACGATCCACTGCAACCGCTCGCCGAGCGCCGCCTCGATTGCCAGTTCGTGCTTTTCCGACACGTCGATCAGATCGCCGACGGTGCCTCGGATGCCCGAAAGCCGGCCCTCGCGCGCGGCGTTGAGGACCGCTCGCGGCCCCTCCGCATACCCCTCGTGTGCGTTTTCCAGTTCCAGCAACAGCGCCTCGCGCGATTCGGTCGCCGCCAGCGCTCCGGCGAGGACCGACCGCTTCGCCCGGTGGTCGCGGAGAGTCTGGGTCGCCTGCGTGCGAAGCGCCCGCATCTCCTCAAGCTGCGCCCGGGCCTGCGCCAGCGACTCCTTGAGCTGCTCGGAGCGCGTGCGCGTGTCTTCCAGGGCCGCGGTCAGCTCGCCCCGCTTCATCTCCATCGCCTCGCCCTGGTCGCTGAGGCGCGAGGTGCGCTCCTGCAGGTCCAGTTCGAGGCCCTGGAGCGCCGCCACCTGGTTCTCGTGAGCGGTCGCTTCCTTCGCCAGTTTCGCGTGCCGCTCCTCATGCCCACGAATCTGCCGCGACAGGTCTTCCCGTTGCGAGCGGCGGGCTGCCAGCTCCTCCTGCAGGGTCTCGATCCGGTCGCGAGCATCGGCGAGATCGCGCTCCAGGTTCGCTCGCTCGGCGGCGAGACTCGCCTGCTGTTGTTCAAGCTCGCCGATGCGGGCCTCCGCCTGGAGGATCGCCGCATTGAGATCATCGCGCCGGGCCAACAGCGCGCGCGAGCGCTCCTCGCGCAACGCCGCGGCCTGCTTCGCCTGGTCGAGGGTCCGCTCGGCTGCCCCGGCCTGGTCGCGCAGGTGGTCGGTCTCGTCCGCCAGCTTCGCCAGATCGAGACTCGCGCGCTCGTACTCGGCGTCGATCTCGCTGATGCGCGTGCGCGTCGATGCCAGATCGGTCTTGGTGACCTCCGCCTCGTTCACGAGCCGCCCGATGCGCTGCTGCCGGCGCTCGTGGTCGCACACGAAGAGCTGCAGCTCCAGAGTGCGCAGGCTGTCGGCAAGGCCCAGATACTCGCGGGCGGTCTCGGCCTCGCGCTCAAGGGGCGTGCGCTGGGACTTCAGTTCATGGAGAATGTCGGAAATGCGGGTGGCGTTCGCCTGCGTGGCCTCCAGCTTGCGCTCGGCTTCGTTGCGGCGCACGCGGTACTTGCGGATGCCGGCGACTTCCTCGAGCAGCTCGCGGCGGTCCTCGCCCCGGATGCTCAGGATGCGGTCTATGTCGCCCTGGCTGACCACGGAATATGTGTTCGGGCCGACGCCGGTGTCGATGAACAGCTCGCGAATGTCGCGCAGACGCCCGGGGGTTCGGTTCAGCAGATACTCGCTATCGCCCGAGCGGAACAGCCGCCGCGAGACGGTGACATCGCTGTACTCCGTCGGCAGCGTATTGTCGGCGTTGTCGATGGTGACGGCAACCTCGGCCATCCCCAGCGGCCGGCGGGTCTGCGATCCGGCGAAGATGACATCCTGCGAGGACTCGGTGCGCAGATTGCGGTTGCTCTGCTCGCCCAGCGCCCACAAGATGGCATCCGTGACATTGCTCTTGCCCGAGCCGTTCGGCCCGACAATGCACGTGATTCCCTGGCCGAACTCCATGCTGGTTCGGTCAGCGAATGTCTTAAAGCCCCGCATCTCCAGGAGTTTCAGGTACATGAAGTGGTTCTACGATGCCTCCACTAGGCTGCGCAGCGCTTGCCATTCGGGAAGCCAGTCGAAAGCGTCTGCGGCGCGCTCTATGCCTTTCAACACCCGCTCGCAGAAAACACCTGGTGATTCCAGGCCTAGGTCGCGCAGGTGAGGTTCGAGAGCATAGAGCAAGTCTTTCCCGGCGAAGAACGTGAGATAGTGGGTGTGTCGTTGCCCACCAGGCAGGCACTCCTGCCGCCGGTCCTTGTATTGGGTCACCACTTCATCGGCGGGGATGCCTTGGCATTCGTGGTAGTCCCCCACGGTGCAGCGTATCCCCTCCTGACACGCAGCGTCCGACAGGTCCGTGGGGAAGGTGTGCTCGTCTCTGCCACGTTCCTTCCCCCAAGCGTCTGCCATAGGGTGGTATCGCACGCGAGAGCGCGACACGGCAAGAGCGGTTCGCGCAGCTGTGTAGTAGGCAATGGAGTCGGCTGCCTCTCTCAGAGCCTCCGCGTACTGCTCTGCGTTGAATGGCTGGTCTGCGAGTGCGTGCACAACAACATCGGGATCGATCAGGTAGTTCTCGATCTCCTTGCGTTCCCAGTACCACCCAAACCACTCCTTGCCATCTCTCGATTCCCACTTGCGAGGGCATCTACTCACAGCGCCGCCACCATCGTCGAAGTCTCTGTCGCGGATCCCCGCGACAGCTACGCCCTTCCTTACCTGCCGCACGATCCGAACTCGATCTCCCATGCCGCCGGCCCCCCCGGCGGGGTGGACAGCGAGCGATGAGATCCCGTTCAGTATTTTCGTCAGGACCCGCGCATCACGGCCGCCCTGCACTCCCTCGCATAGCAGTAGCGCTACAGGCATAGCGCTCCTCCGGGCAGTCGCTCCGTCTCGTCGTTGCCCACGATGTCTGCGACGGCTTCAGAGTGAGATGTGTATATGAACTGGCATGTGGGGCCGATTCTCGATAGTGACGACACTAGCAGTTGGGCTGCCGGGGGGTGGAGGTTCAGATCGATCTCATCGATCAGGACCACTGAGTGGCCGATCCCGAGACGCACGAAGTCGTAGAGCAGCGGGAAGACGGTTCGTTCGCCCCCCGACATTTCGTCGATATCGTATGTCCGCTGCCCGTCGCTCAACAGGAAGTAGAAGTCCTCGTCGGTCCATCTCTCGATGCCGGGCATCGGCTCCACGCTGTCGAACGAACGGCCGGGGAATACGAGCTGGTACAGCCGCTCTATTTGCGCGAGATAGTCGTTGCGATACGGCTTGCTTGACTGCCGCGCCAACATCCAGCCAATGAGGTAGCGCCGGAGACGAGCTATGCCGGTTTCGGTCGCCACTGCCCCACCGATCTCCTGTCCGTCGCCTTCCTCGGAGCGTTCGGGGGTACCGTCCCTGACGAGGTTGCGGAATTCGTCGAACCAGAAGACCCCTGGCAACCTGACGAACTCATCACGCACGGAACCGTCCGTCTTGAGAAGCTGTCTGGCGTAGAATCGGCCCATGAACTGCAGAGACGCCGCACGTGAACGGAATTTCAGGTTGTCCCCTTCGAGGACCAGACGGACCTCACGGTGATCTCCGGGCTCTACATAGGGCCCGGGGCGGCGGTCGTGCGGCAGGCTCTCGTACCAGCGTCTTGACACCTCACGTGTAGCTGCTATCTCCTCGTCGGTGAACGTGACAACCAATTCTATCCTTGGACTTCCCCAACGAGCGTAGCGGCCGGCGACAAAGCCCGTCCAGTCAAATCGGGCGATGTCACTGATGGCTCTCGTAGCCAGACCCAATGGCAACGCGACGGCCTGAAGTACCGTCGTCTTGCCGCTACCGTTGTCTCCGAGTATCAAGAATCGGTCAGTGGCTTCCTCCAATGTCTTGTTCCTGAGCGAGATCGAGTGCTTCGTGAAGCGCCTGAAACTCTCGATGCTAACGGTCTCCACCTTCACGGTCGCCACACCTCCTTAGAGAACCAAGCCTACCTCACCAGTATGTCCGCCCTCGCAATCGCCTCGCCCGCGTGGGCGATATGCAGCATCGGCCAGTCTGTCGCCGGGCTGAGGATCTCGGTGCCGCACGGTGTCGCGATGATCGTGTCTTCGGACTTGGTGCCGGTGATCGACGGATTCCAGGCGAAGGCCTGGTTCGGCAGCACCGAATGCGGGCTGTTCAAGCCCCCACGGTAATCGCGCGGGGCATAGCCGGTGGCCCCGCCCTGATGGTGGAGCTTCCATTCCTCGCCGAAGCCGGTGTCGGAGTAGACTTGCAGAGCTTTGGCGAAGATGTCGGCCACCTTCGCGCCGATCTTCGTCTCGCCGATGAAGCAGGTGTCCACCGCGCAGACCGCGTTATGCTTCGACCGCAGCTCGTCCGACAGCGGGCCGAAGCTTACCAGCCGCGTCGCCGACAGCCCCAAGCCCCACTTCCGCGCGCCGATCACTAGCATCGCAATCCGGTCGAGGACCTTGTCGGTCGGAATCGGGTGCCGGAACCGGCTGATGCGCTCATCGACCGCGATGAGAAGCACGCCGGGGGTGCAGCCCTCCGCGAGGAGCTTACTACCGAGGACCGCCGCGATCTCGTGCTCCGTCATGCCGGGCTCGATCTCCAGCGCGGTCTCGGTCAGCGACCGGGAGGCGATGGCCCCCAGCTCGCGGTAGCGGTCGATCTCCGGCGGCAGAAGCTCCCAGCGCAAAGAGGCGATGGCCCCGGCGCAATTGGCGGCCTTGCCGGGCCACGCGCCGTCGGTGGCCAGTCTGTCATCGCTGCCGGTGATGGCCGCGAGAGCCGCGTCGCGGTCCTCCTCCCACCAGTTCATCTGCCTGATGGCGAACGGCAGGTCCCCGATCTCCTCGGCGGCCAGTCGCACCGCTTCGATGTTGTTGGCGATGAGGAACTGCCCGTCGCCGGTGATGATGACCGGCGCGACCCCGGCCTCCGTTGTCGTGCCCACGTGGTTGCAGCCGCCGGCGGTGATCCACGAGAAGTTTGCTTGCGTGGTGAGCGCCACAGCCTCGTACCCCTGCGCCGTCATCCACATCCGGACGCGTTGAAGCTTCGCTGCGACCTCTTCGTGTCGGTTCATGCTAGAGCCGCCTACGGTGCGTACATGATGGGTGAGAGCGATGCTGCATATTGCGCTGCCGCAACCGCCGAATCCTGCCCGTGAGAATCCGCCCTCGACTGCCGTCACCCCTTTTCCTGTCGCGCGGAACTGGGCCGGGACAGGCGGGCAGGGGCACGGGACGGCTACTGCCGTTCCACGATTGCCGAGCGGGCAGCGCACCTTGCTGGCCGTGGGCGCGGTCGGCGGCGTCCATCGACGGGCTTTCCAGAGTGTGATGGCAGTACGAACGGGGGAGGCGTCGAGCGGAGTGGATTATATCAGCGGCCCAGAAGGGATGTCAAACTGCGGGACGGCAGGAACGGCAGGGACGGTAGGGACGGCAGGGCAGGAAAGATCAGGCGGGCTATTCTGCCGTACTTGCCGTTGATTCAGCGTTCAGCGTTTAGCGTTTAGCGTTCAGCGTTCAGCCTTCCGCTCCGGTTGACTTGCCTTGAGGCTTGTCAGATAATCTGACAATAGAGCGAGGAACTTCGATGTCGCCACACGACGACGAGACGCCGCCGAAGGTCTTCGCGCTCCTCCGACGAATACATCTCTTATCGCTCTGTAAAGGACCTGTCATTCGTGCTCTACGGCATCATCTCTGATGTCCACGCCAGTCTTCCCGCGTTGGAGGCGGTCCTGAGGCGCTTGGGCGACGCCCGCGTCCACAGGTACCTGTGCCTGGGCGACATCGTGGGCTACGGCGCGTCCCCGAACGAATGTTGCGATATGCTGCGGGAGCTGGATTGCGTCTTCGTCCGCGGCAACCACGACGAGGCCGCAGTGGTGGAGGGCAAGGAGGCTTGCTTCACCCCCGCCGCCCGCGAGTGCATCATCTGGACCCGCGAGGTTCTCACAACGCAGAACCGCGAGTTCCTCGCAGCGCTGGAGCCTACCGCGCTCGTGGGAGACCTCGCGCTGTGCCACGGCTCGTGGCCCGACCCGGACTACTACACCACGACCCCTCGCGACGCGCTTCTGACCCTCGCAGCGATGCCGACCCAAGTGTGCCTCTTCGGGCATACCCATTACGCCGAGTGGTACGAGGCGGCATCGACCGAAGAGTGGCCGCGCGAGGTCTTCGTCCCGGACGGGGGACAGTGCGATATCGCGCCCGATCACCTCTACTTGCTCAATCCCGGCAGCACCGGGCAGCCACGTGACGGCAATTCCTGTGCGGCGTACGCGCTATATGATGACGAGTCGCGCCGCGTCTTTTTCGAGCGTTGTGCGTACAATATCAAGGCCGCGCAAGACAGCATCATCGCAGCCGGCCTGCCCACCAAGATGGCCTCCAGATTGCTTCTAGGTATTTAGGCAACCCGATGTATGGCCCTTCGACGAAAGGGGTATACACGAGTAAGTGCACCAGCCTACGGCGAGGTGACCCTGATGCCATTGGAAGACAAGCTGTTGACACGAACGGTTGAGCGAGAGATTGGCAAGCATTCGATCGAATCCTCGAGGCTTCACGTCCAGGTCATCAACAGTATCGCCTACATCGGTGGACAGGTCTCGAAGCTCGAGGGCGCTCTGGGGCGCAACATGGACCTCAGGGACGAGATGAAAAAGATCGCCGACGCGGTGCGACACATCCGCGGCGTCAATGATGTCGTGGTTGACTGTCGTTACCTCTAGACTCGGCGATCCGACGGTTCGCAAGTAATCCACGCGCTGCGTGCCTTTTGTGGCGCGTGGCTTTTGCGGTGCCGGGGAGACATGCCATGAGAGAAGTCCCCACCGCGCGCATCTCGGAGACGGTCGCGGAGGCCGTCCAGCGCGCCAACTATATCCTGCCGACCGATGTGAAAGCCGCTCTTGAGGCCGCTGCCCGGCGCGAGAGCAACCGCCTCGCCCGGGGCATATTGGCGGCGCTGGTGGAGAATGCCGGTATCGCGGCGCGCGACCGCGTTGCGATGTGCCAGGACACCGGCCTCGTCGTCGTCTTCGCCGAAGTCGGGCAGGACCTGCGCCTCATCGGCGGCACGCTGCAGGAGGCCATCGACGACGGCGTTCGGGACGGCTATCGCGAGGGTTACCTGCGCAAGTCGGTGCTCGCGGATCCGCTCCACCGGGACACGAACACCGGCGATAACACGCCGGCGATCGTGCATACACGCCTGGTCCCCGGTGACGGGCTTGCCCTGCATATCGCCGCGAAGGGCGGCGGCAGCGAGAACATGAGCGCGCTTTGGATGATGGTGCCCTCCGAGGGGCGCGAAGGCGTCATCCGGCGCGTTGTGGCGCGCATCGTGGAGGCCGGGGGCAAGCCTTGCCCCCCGCTGATTCTGGGCATCGGCCTCGGCGGCAACTTCGAGACATCGGCCCTGCTCGCGAAATGGGCTCTCTTCCGGCCCGTGGGACAGCCAAACCCCGACCCGAGCCTCGCCGACCTCGAGCGGATGATCCTGCGCGAGGTCAACGCCACCTGTGTCGGCCCGATGGGCCTTGGCGGCGACACGACCGCCCTCGCGGTCCACATCGAGCGCCATCCTTGCCATATTGCCAGCTTCCCTGTGGCCATGAACGTTCAGTGCCATGCCGCCCGCCATGTGACGGTCGAGGTCTGATATGTCGGAGACGCAGACACCCGCAACCCCTGTGCGAATTGCCCTGCCCCTGTCCGAAGAGGCAATCCTGTCGCTGCGCGCCGGCGACGAGGTCCTGCTGCACGGCACGTTGTACACCGGCCGTGACGCCGCCCACAAGCGGCTGCGGGACGCCATCGAGCGCGGGGAAAAGCTTCCCATCCCCCTCGCCGGCAGCGCGATCTATTACTGCGGCCCGGCCCCCGCCCCGCCGGGAAGGGCGATGGGCTCCGCCGGGCCGACGACCAGCTACCGGATGGACGCCTTCGCGCGGCAGCTTCACTCCCTCGGGTTGAAGGCGACGATCGGCAAAGGCGACCGCGCCCCCGACGTGCGCCGGGCCTGCCTGGAGTACCGCGCCGTGTACCTGGTGGCGATCGGCGGGGCAGGGGCGTTGCTTGCCCGCACCATCATAGCGGCCCGCGTGATCGCCTACGAAGACCTCGGGCCGGAGGCCATCCACGAACTGCAGGTGGACGACTTCCCGGCCATCGTCGCCTACGATGCCTTCGGCGGGTCGGTTTTCCCTGCGGATGAGCCGCTGGAGGCCGAAGCCTGATGCGCGTTTCCCTCGGTGTGATTTTCTTCGCCCTCGCTCACGGTTTCCTGTACCTGGGGAGAGCGGGCAACTTCGCCGCGGTGAGGCTCTTGCGCCTTGCTGCGTGGGCGAACCCGCGTCACCACCGGGCGCGCGCCTGGAGCCTCTACCTGTCGGCTCTGCGTGCGATGGAATCCGGGGAGCCGGAGGCCAGCGTGAAGCTGCTGCGCGAGGCGCTCAAGGAGGCGCCCGGCGAGACGCCGATTCGCGGCAACCTCGGCATTGCGTTGACGATGGCCGGCCGACATCAGGAGGCCGCGCAGGTCTTGCGCGGGGTCCTGAAGGAGGACACGGACGTGCGCCAGGACCCGCAGGTCTGGCGGGCGCTGGCGTGGTGCCTGATCCGCACGGGCCAGCCGGCTGAGGCGACCCGCGTTCTCAGCGATGCCGCCGAGCGCGGCCTGAGGAGCCCGGACCTGCAGATACTCGGCGAGTTCGCGCTCCTCGCGCTGGGGAACTCTACCGGCGAACCCCTGGAGCGACTGCTGCGTTCGCGCCCCCGGATGCTCCCTCTGACGCTGGAGTTCGGCGAGACCGAGGCCGCTGCAGGCCGGCTCGGCGTCGCTCGCGAGGTCGTCAGGCGCCTCCCGGCTCACATCCGCGAGGACGGCCTGCGGATCATGGTCGGGTCCCGTCTCAACGCCGCCGACCTCACCGCCGCCCAGGCTCTGACCGAGCTTCTGGAGCAGATCAGCCCCGGCAGCATCGACGCGCGCTTGCTGCGCTCGGAACTGGCAGCCCACCGCGGGATGTACCAGAAAGCCGTGGACATCGCCCTCGCGGCTGCCGAAGCCGACCCCGGCAATGCCCGCGCCCTGCACCAGCTCGGCCTCAGCCTCCTGTACGCCGGCCAGACCGAGGACGCGGCGAAGCAGTTCTCGCTGGCGATGGCCGCCGGGTCGGGGAGCGCGCTCGCGGGCGGAGTTGTGGCTCTGCAACTGCTGGAGGCGGGCAGGACGGACGACGCTCGTAAGGTGTTCGTGCACCAGCGCACCGGCGACGCCCTCGCGTGTGCCTACGCTTTCTCGGCGCAGGCGCTGTTGATGGCGGGGGCGGGCGAGTGGGCGGAGTTCGATAAATTGGCGGAATGGGCGGAGGAGGCCTGGAAGGACATCCCGGAGGCCCTGCGCACGACTGCGGTCACGGCCCCCCTGATCGCCGCGCGGGCGAAGGTTCAGGAAGCGCGCGACGGTCACGAGGGGGGCACACATGCTGATTCGTGAGCGCATCGAGGAGCTTGAGCGCGACCACCTCAGCCCCTACGCGGCGCTGTCGTGTAAGTCGCGGGGGCGCAGGGCATACGAGGAACAGTGCCCCGTCCGAACCGTGTATCAGCGAGATCGCGACCGCATCATCCACCTGTGCCGCGCCTTCCGACGCCTCGCGCAAAAGACGCAGGTCTTCTTCGCCCCCCAGGAGGATCACCTGCGGACCCGGCTCAGCCACACGCTGGAGGTTTCGCAGATCGGTCGCACGATCTCGAAGGCCCTGCGCCTGAACGAGGAGCTCACCGAGGCCATCGCCCTCGGCCACGATGTCGGCCACACTCCGTTCGGCCACGCCGGCGAGGCGGCGCTGGACGAGGTCTACCGCGAGTATGACGCGAACGCCGGTTTCACGCACTACGAGCACAGCCTGCGCGTCGTGGACGAGATCGAGCGCAACGGCTCGGGACTCAACCTGACGTATGAGACCCGCGAGGGCATCGCGGCCCACTCGAAGGGGATGCGCGACTTGCGGGAGGCGCTGTCGCCGACCGGCGGACTGACACTCGAAGCCGTCGTCGTGCGCGTCTCCGACCGCATCGCCTACCTGAACCACGATCTCGACGACTGCCTGCGCGCCGGTGTGATCCACCAAGACGACGTTCCGCCCGAGTGCCTCGACGCGCTTGGCAGACGCCACAGCGAGCGCATCGGTCGCATGGTGACGGATGTCATCGAACTCAGTCTGGACCAGCCGCGCCTGGGGATGAGCGACGAGGTTGCCGAGGCGACCGAAACGCTAAAGGACTTCCTCAACGAGAACGTGTACCTGGGGCCTCGGCTCCAAGCGGAACGCGAGAAGATCCGGGGGATCATCCAGAATCTATTCCATCTGTACATGAGTTCAGATGAAGCGCTCTTCGCCGAAACCGGCTTCGTCCCGTCGGACCTGCGCCTGCGCGCCCGGCACGTGTGCGACTATGTGGCCGGCATGACGGACCGCTACGCCCGCAGCCGATATCTCAAGCACTTTCTCCCGGCGGCATTCCCCTCGTTCGAGGCGTTCTGAGGCGCGGTGGGGAAGCTCCGAAGAAGCCATCTGGCCCGACTGTAGGAGCGGTCTCCAGACCGCGATTGCCGTTAATCTGCCGCTATAAAAACATATATCTATCACGATATATGCCTTTTTGGACGCGTGATCGCAGATCGGTCGCGGTCTCCAGCTCGTTTTCCGCATCTCGTTGGTGGGTCTTTTGTGGTGATCG
>CAYWBK010000102.1:13286-15922 GCA_964455745.1 uncultured Armatimonadia bacterium | reverse complement strand
TCCCTGCCGTCCCTGCCGTCCCTGCCGTCCCTGCCGTCCCTGCCGTCCCTGCCGTTCCTGCCGTCCCTAAAACCTGCCGTCCCCGCCGTTCCTGCCGCCCTCACACTCCGTGCTCGGTCCTCGCGATCACGCTGTCCTGCAGGCCCTTCGACAGCAGGTTGAAGTACTCGCTGTAGCCGCCGATGCGCACGATGAGGTCCTTGTGCTTTTCCGGTTCGAGCTGAGCGGCGAGCAGAGTCTCTTTGTCCACCACGTTGATCTGAATCTGCATCCCGCCCATGTAGAAGAACGTGCGGATGAGACGCACAATCTTCAGCAGGTCCTCGTCGGTCTGCATCACCTGGGGCATCAGCCGCAGGTTGAGGATCGGCGTCCCGAGCGCCTTCTTCAAGTCGATGGCCGTGACCGACTGGAACATCGAGGTCGGCCCCTCGATGTCGCGCCCCTGCGCCGGGCCGATGGAATCGGTGAGCACCTCGAACGCCCGGCGGCCGTCGGGCGTGGCGGACACCTGCAGCCCCGCGCCTTCGTAGGTCACGAAGAGGATGCAGCTTGGCAGGAATCGTCCGCCGCGCCAGGGCTGCAGGCTGCGCATGAGAGTCCACCCGTGATCGGTCATCTCGCGCGCCAGGTCGTCCACATAGGGGTCGTTGTTGCCGAATTTCGGCGCGGCTTTCAAGAGCCGCCAGGTCTCTTCGTGGCCCTCGAAGTTGTCGCGGAGGGCGGCGAGCAGTTCCTCCGGCGAGACCGTTTTGTCCTCGAACACGCACTTGCCGATCGCCGCCAGCGAATCCGCCGCGTTCGCCATGCCCTGCCAGCTATGCACGCTCCAGTTGTACTGCGCTCCGCCGGCCTCCATGTTCTTGCCCCGGGCGAGGCAATCGTCGGTCAGCAGCGAGCGGAACAGTCGCGGCTCGCGGGTCGAGCGGAACTCCTGTCCCGCGCTGGTCGCGTTCGTGCGGGTGATGACATCGTAGGTGATCTGCGCCTTCACCGCATCGAAGAACTCCCCGAAGCTCGCGAAGCCGGTGAACTGCCCCGTATGCGGCCCGGCCTGGCGTTTGTGCACCGGGTCATAGCCGTCCCAAAGCGCCAGCTCCAGGTGCTTCGCGAAGCTGATCTGGTCGTCATCGAGCGAGCCGACATTGCTGCAGCCCATGACCATCGTCTCGGTGCAGCCGCCGAAGCAGTAGTCGCGCGCGTCCTCGACGGCCAGCCCCAGGCCGGCGGACATGAGTTCGGGGATGTAAGCATCATCGTTGTAGATGGCCGGCATCCCGACGCCGGAGCGGATCGTCCTGAGGGCCTCGACGAAGACCTCATCGGGGGTCTCGGAGCTGGTGCGCAGGGCGAGATTAGGGCGCTTTTGGTGCACGCGGGCGGTGGCCTTCATGCACTCGAGGGTGAGGGCATTGTGCGCAGGCTGGCCGTCGCGCGTGGTCCCGCCGATAGCGACGTTCCACCCCCCGCCACGGTTGAGGTTCATCCACATCTCATCGAGGAGGCGGCGGGCAAAGGCAACCTCACCCCCCGGCCCCCTCTCCGCAAGCGGAGAGGGGGAGCACGGCAACGTCAACGGCGCGGTCTCTCCCTCTCCACTTGTGGAGAGGGGCGTGGCCGCCGCAAGCGGCCGAGGGGGTGAGGTGCCGTAAGTGCTGGCGATAGGCGAGGTCCAATACGGCAGCATGTACTGATCGAACCGCCCCAGATTGTCGCACCCGTCGAGGTAGTATAGCCAGTTGACGGTCAGCATCGCCTCGTAGAAGTCGCGCGGCGGCTCGATGAGGGCCACGCGCAGGCCCTCGATCATCCGCTGCCACTCCTCGCGCCGCACCGGGTCGGCGATCTCCGGTAGCTTCGCTTCCGCCGCCTCGACGACACGCTGGTGATAGGCGAAGATGCCGTCGGTGAAGATCTGCAACGCCTTATAGAAGTCGAGCTTGTCCTGCAGTTCGGGTGGAACTGCACCTCCGCGTGGGGCAGGCGTCTCGCCTGCCATGCCGTTTGCAGTGCCGTCCGCCGTGCCGTTCGCCGTGCCGTCTGTAGGAGCGCTCTCCAGAGCGCGATAGCCGTTCGCCGTTTCCGCGGCCAGCGCCGCGTACCGATCGACCTCCGCCCGAACGCCGCGCAGCCCGAGCGTCAGCGCCTTGGGGAAGTTGATGTTGTGATGCGTGTACCCCGCCCCGTGAAACTGCCGCTTCGGCCAGTCCTCGGCCAGCTCGTCGAGAGCCTTCTGATACTCCGCCCCGGGGAATGCCCGCCGCTTAGCCTCCAGCGCCTCCCAGCGGAAGTACGGCCCGCCGGAGTACTGGTAAGAGACGATCATCGGCAAAGCCTCACCGTCAGGCATCGTGAGAGTGGCCTGCTCGAGACTGACCGCCGGCAGCATAAGCCGATCCTCAGGCGCGGGGATCTCCATGCGCCGGTAGCAGTTGTCGAAGGCCCTGGCCATCTTGACGGCCTGCGGCAGAGAATCGTCTTCCAGGAACCCGGCGGCGAAATACTCGCCCATTTCGTTGAGGAGGGGGATGTTCATCAGCGTCTCCGTGTCGTCCAAGACCGGGCACTTCAGTGCCCGGTGCTTAACCTATGGCGGTCGCCAAGACCGCCAGCGCCAGCGCCGAGTTCACTCGGCG
>CAYWBK010000102.1:0-13186 GCA_964455745.1 uncultured Armatimonadia bacterium | reverse complement strand
AGGTATGCCTTGATCTGGGCAACCGTCCTATCGCCCAATGTGTAGGCTGAATAACCGGACGACCACAGATGTCCCTCGGCAATCTCCGTATACTCCTCCATGATGCGCCGTGCGCTGACGCCTTTCAGGCGTTGCACCACCTCGGCCACGGCCTGCGTAGGCTTCAGCGAGAGCAACAGATGGACGTGCTCTTGGCAGACGAAGACTCCAAGCAGCGTGTACGCCTGCTCGTCGGCGACGGCCTGCAATAGGTCGATCACACGGCGCGCGACGGCCTCCGAGAGGACCGGCTTACGCCACTTGGTGCCGAAGACCACGTGATAGAAGAGAGCAAAGGCCGCCGAAGCCCCCTTGGTCTTTGCGACATACGGCTCGCAATCGGGCGCGAATTGCCTGCGTGCGCCGGTGTTTCGCATGGTTCCCCCCTCGCGAACAGCGGTCGCCGAGTGAACTCGGCGCTGGCCTTGGCGCTCCTGCGGACCGCCAACCAGGTTAAGCACCGGGCACTGAAGTGCCCGGTCTTGGAAGGCACGGCCCCTATCCCTTCCGCCACACGAGCGCCCAATCATGGTCGGTCGTGCCCAGGTCCACTTGGCCCTTGCCGCTCAATTGTGTATCCCGCGTCTCCCCGGTGTCAAGGTCGATGGCGGTCAGTTTCATCCTCTGCGCCGGCAGGTTGAGCGTCACCGTCAGCGGAGCGGCTTTGCGGGTGCGCAGCCACATCTTCGCCTTCCCCGGCACCTCCCAAAGCGCGATGTCGGCAATGTTGCGGATGTACGCGAAGCCCTCGGAGTAGCCCTCACGAGCGTTGTACGCCAGTTGCCAGCCTTGGGGGATCGCGAACAGGCGGCGCGCCGGCTCGGGCGGGGCGAAAACTGCGAGGTCGGCAGTCTTGGCGTAGGCAGCGCCCTGCTCCCCCCTCCCTCCGAGGGAGGGGGACGTGGTCGCCACAGGCGACCGAGGGGGTAGGAACGTGAAGTCGAAGTCCACACCTTCACTCAGATAGTGGTTGATGTACCGCCCCATCATGGCGTGGTTCTCATGCCCCTGCAAAGTGCGGTAGTACTTGTCGTCTGTCAGGGGATGATTCGTCATAATAGTGATCTCGGGTTTCGCGCGCTTCCAGGTGGTGAAATCGAAGCCCGACAGCGCCTGTCCGGCCAGCCGGAACTGCTCCACCTCGAAGCCCCGCGCGTTCCAGAAGAAGCAGCCCGGATTGCCGTTCACCAGGCTGAACCAGATAATGTCGCGCATCACATACCGGCGAACGGTCGGGTCGGGATGATATTCGAACTCGTCGCCCGATGATTCGCCCATCTGGCACGGCGCGGCCATCCGCCCGTAGCGGGTGAGCATGTCCACCGCGCAACCGTAGTCGATGGTCGGAGTGACCGAGCCGGGGTATGCGTACAGGTGGTAGGTGTAGAAGTCGATGGTGGTGTTCCTCCGCCACCACAGCGGGTCGGCGGTTTCGAGGCCCCCGCCGCCGTGGCTGACGCAGATGAGCGTGTTCGGATCGACGGAGCGGATCGTCGCCATCGCATGATTGGCCCAGCTCGCCGGGCAGTCGACCATCTCGTTTTCAAGCTCGTACGCGAACACCTGCGGATTGCCCTTTAGCATGGCGATGAGCTGGCGGGCGTACTGATCCTGGCAGGCGATGACGTCCGGGTCGGTGTACTTGTCGGCGATGTTGTCGAGGAATCGCCGGTCACGGATGAAGCGACGCTGGAACGGCGGCAGGGCATCCAGGTTTTCTCCTGCATATTTGGGCAGGGCGTACTTGGTGAAGGCGTCGGTGTCATAATAGACCGGCTTGGTATAGTCCTCGTGGATCGTGAGCATGAAGCGGATGCCGAACGGTCGCGCAAGGTCCATGTAGCGCAGGGCCTTTGCGAACAGGTCCATGTTCACGCGCCCGCCGATGTCCATTGGCTCCATGCCGTTCGGGCGGTGGGTGCGCAACATGAAGCGCATCGCGGTGACGCCCTGGCGATGCAGGAAGTCGAGCCAGTGGACCATCTGTTCCTCGGTGGCGTCGGTAAAGGAGATCAACTGCCGGCCCTCTTCGAGGGCGCGTGGGGCGGGCGTCTCGCCCGCCAAGGCATTCGCAGGCGAGACGTCTGCGCCACGCTGGGGCAGTCCCACCCAGTTTGCGTAGAACCCGCCCAGCGCCAGCCAAGGCTTGCCGTCGGCGGTTTGGTACATGAAGTTCTTGCCGAGCTTCACCGCGTTCGGCCGCGGGGTATCCGAGATGAGGCAAATCGGCCCCGACCGCCCGCTGAGGCCCCCGCCCGCTATGCTGACCGTGTAGACCCAGCGTTTCGCGTAGTCGGGCTGCAGCTTCACTGTGGCCTTGCCGGTCGCGTCGGTGGCTGTCTGCGCGTCGATGAACTTCGCGTCGCTGGCGTGCCAAGCAACTTGCACGCCCGCCTCCGAGATCGGGTTGTCGAACGCGTCGGCCACCTGCGCGGTGATGGCGATCGGCAGGCGGTCGAGGGCGACGGCGACGGTTTGTGCGGGAGTGACGACGAAGTGGTGTGGCGGGCCGATGACGACCTTCACCGCCGCCGTCTGCATCGTCAAGGCAGAGAACGGCGCGGCCACTATCACAGTATCCGCCGGATCGCCGGGCCGCTGGCTTGCGATGTACTTCACGATGAAGCGCCCGTCGGCATCGGTGAGGCCCGAACGCGACTGCGCGGACAGCGCCAGCGACCGCTGACCGGGCGACTGCTGCAACTCCCCGCCTGAGCCGGGCTTCAGAGAGATCGTGATGGGCTGGCCGGATACCGGCTTCCCCGCGGCATCTTTGATGAGGCAACTGAGGCTATCGGCCGCGCCCGTCGCCAGGGGCTTGTCGGGGGCGGTTACAGCGATCCAGGCGGGAGCGGCGCTCGGATTGCCAAGGGTCTCGACGTGCCCGTGCTCCACTGTCGTGACCGCGGCGAGCCGCACCCAGGCGATGTCCACGTGCGCCGTCACGCCGTCGGTCGGGTCGATGCGGAACGCGGACAGGACGCCCTTCCACCGGGCATCCTTGCGCAGGTCGATGCGGACGCGCTGCCAGCCGGTGCCGGTGACGGTCCAGTCGTAGGTCAGCAGGCTCTCATTCTGCCCTACACGACCGTAAAGCTGCCACTTCGCCGAGGGCACGCTCTGGCGAATCTTCATCTCCAGGACGGGGTAGCGGTCGAGGTCGATGGCGACCTTGCGCTTGGTGTTTCCCACCTGCCCCCACATGTTGCCCCAGATGAACCACGGGTCTTGCTGCACATCCATGCTCAGGACGTGATCCTCAACCTTGCGATTCTGAATGTACTCAGGCTTGTTGCCCCATTGGTCGATCCCGGCGAGGTCATCGGCGAAATCCCACGGCTTGCCGTAGGCCTCGGTCGCGTAGTCCGGGACCTGCGGCGGCTCGGCGAGCGCCTCAGCAGGCGCAGTCCGGCGTTGCGAGACGAGGGGCTTCGGGAAGACATACTCGTTCGTGCGGAAATACAGCCGGAAGCGGCGCTCGGCCTTCGCGGGCGTCACTCCCGCAGCCGACCACTCAGCGATGCCGTCTGACACCCGAAGCGGCAGCGGCCCGGTCTCCGCCCCGGTAGCCGGATTGACCTCGACGACCCGCACTGAGGCCTCCTCCACCGAGGCGTTCAGGCCGAGGGCATTGACATCCTCGCCGAGGTGCAGGCGACTTTGGACGAACACGTCGCGCCGGGCCTCGGCGGCGGGAGGGAGGACAACCTCACTGCGGAAGGGATAGCGGCTGTCCCACCAGCCTTTCCGTGGCCCCGACAATCCTGTCGGGGACTGTGCAGGGATGGTTGCAGACACCGTCGCCGTGCCGCCCGGCTGCGTCGCGGCGACCCCGGCGGCGATCTCCTCTGCCGTAAGCGCGCGGTCATAGATGAACAGATCATCGGCGAGGGCGTTGCCGGGCTTGGGGTTGTTGTCCTGGTCGTTGCCGATGTCGAAGAAGCTGTTCTGCGGGCCGATGGCGATCTCATGCGCGTCGTCGCGCGCCACCGGCTTGCCGTCGACATACAGGGCCAGCGTTGCCTTGGCTCCGGCGACATCAGGGTTGATGCCCTCCCATGTCACCGCGACATGGTGCCACTCATCGGCCGCCCAGGCGGTGATCAGCGTCTCGAGGTGCACTGTCCGTTGGTCCCGACCCCAGATGTCGAGGGCGAGCCGGCCGCCGCCGCACTGGAGACTGAAGCGGTTCGTCAGCCATCCTTGGGGGAGATCGGGCGCGCCGTAGATGCAGAACAGGTAATGCGTGCCGGGGTCGTTGCCGGCCCAGTGAGGCCGCAGCCACATCGCGAGCGTGCCCTGGCCCGGCGAGAAATTGCGGAAGGTCTCGAAGCGGCACGGCGCGCCCAACTCGACGGCCTCCCCGCGAAGCCCCGGCGCGAACGAGAAGACAGACTCGCTGAGGTTGCTCGCATTCCCCAGCGCCACAGCGGCCGATGCGGAGCCGTCGAACGGCGCATATAGCGACACATTCGCCGGTTGGGAGAAGGCGATGGAGACGGAAGTGAGGGCGATGAGGACGACGGTGGCGTGCGGACGCATAAGTGGGCCTCCTGAAGAGACGGACGGCAACGGCCTCCTATCCCCCCTGCCCCCCTTCCCTCTGCCGACCTGCGGTCGGCGTAGGGAAGGGGGAACGACAAACGGCAACGGCAAACGGCCACGGCATCGCGTCACGACGCGGTGGTGACCCCGGCCACAAGCCGCTCCGCGTTCCCGCACATTACATCGGCCACGTCCGCCGAAGACAAGCCGATGCGCTCCGCCGCTCGCTTGAAGGCGAGAAGCTGCTGGTATAGATAGAACGTGTACTCGGCCTCGATCTCGGGCGGCTTGCGGTTCACGTTCCAGGAGTAATCGCCGTCCGTGTAGTTGATGTACTTGTCGCCGTCGTATTCGCGCACACCGCGCATGAGGGTTACAGGCAGATCACTGCCATATAGAAGCCGCTGCGGGCCGACCTCGCGCAAGGTGAATGCCAGCACGTCTTCATTGAGGTTCGCCGCGAAGTCGTACACAAGCGAGGGGCAGTCATCGAGCGCAGGCAGGGCGTTTTCGACATAGCTCATCGTGTAGGCCCGGCCAATGTGGGCGACGATGAGCTTGATGTTCGAGTAGCGGTTCGCGATCTCGCGAAGCTCCTGCTGATTACGCGGGTCGCGGAGGCGCTCCTTGCGCGGGATGTGCAGCATCACGATCAGGCCGCGCTCGTCGGCGAGCTTCTGGTGCGCCTCTGGGAAGTAGTCGGGGATGCCGACCTCGCCCGCCGGCTTGTCGCGGCACAGGTCCGGGTAGGGCTTGAGGCCCAGATACCCGCCGTCATCGAGGTAGTTCGCGAGGACCTCGGCGCTCCACGTCGGATCGGATACGAGGAGGCCGTCAATGCGGTTGTCTGCAATGCCCTTGGCAACATAAGCGTTCCCATCGGGCAAGTTGCACTCGCGAACCGGCATTGCAAAGGCCAGCGAGCGCACCCGCTTGCCGGGGAAAAGCCCTGCCTGGGCCTCGGCGAGGCCTTCGATAGGCAGCGGCGGCGAAACCTCCAGCGCCCAGCTTTCGGCGATGCGCTCGGCTGAGATCGGCCCCATGTGCTCCGGCAAGCCGATATGAGTGTGAATGTCGTAGACGCGGTCAGGCAGGAAATCGCGCAGTTCCCGCTCGTAGAGGGGGAGGTCGATGCGCTGTTGGCGGTCGGTTGGGAACCAGTCAGTCATGTCCATCGTGTCCGTTCCGGGCCTCTACCGCGCCCCTGTCTCTATGACGGCCGTCCCCGCCTTCAGCCCGTCCGCGCTCGCCGTCAGGCGGATGTCGCCGGCCTTTGCGGTCGATTGCACGATCACCATGCAGTAACCGTTGAAGGCGCTGCGCTTGCGAGCCTTGTCCGACTCGTGGCAGCTTGGGTCGCCGTTGCCGACGCCGATGATCTTGCCCGGTCCGCTCAGTGAGAAGCGCACCAGGTTCGAGGCCGTCGGGACGACGCGCCCCTTATCGTCGGTGATGGCGACCGCGATCAGCGACACGTCGCGGCCGTCGGCGGCGATCTGGGAGCGGTCGGGCGATAATCGCACGGCGGCGGGCGCGCCGGTGGTCTCTACGGTGTCGGTGGCTACGACCTTGCCGTTCGTGATGGCGCGCGCCTCGAGTCGGCCCGGCTCGTACTTCACCTTCCACGAGGCATGGCTCCAGCGCGGCATGTCCTTTACGCCCAGGCTCTTGCCATTTAGAAGAATCTCCACCTTGTCGGCGTTGCTATAGGCCCACACGTCGATCTCCTGGCCCTCTCTGCCCGCCCAGTTCCAGTGCGGGAGGATGTGCACCAGCGGCTTGTCGCCCCACCAGGCCTTATAGTACCACCAGGCATCCTTCGGGAAGCCGCAGGTGTCCATGATGCCGAAGTGCGAGTTGATGCACGGCCAATCGTAGGGCGAGGGCTCGCCGCGGTAATCGAAGCCGGTCCAGACGAACGACCCGGCCACGAAATCGCGCTCGGCCACGGGCTTCCACGACCACTCCGGGTTGCCGCTGTATTCGCTCACATACCCCGCCGCGCGGTCGTCGGCGTACTCGCCCCGGCTCGACACATGGCTGGCGGTCTCGCTGCCAAAGACCGGCATGTTCGGGAAGGCCTTGTGGAAGGGATCATACTGCTGTGGGTTGTAATTGAACCCCTGCAGGTCCTCGACGCTCGTGATGCCGCTGCCCCAGCCGCCGTTCATGGCGCAACTGATCGGGCGCGTGGTGTCGTACTTGTGCGCCACATCCATCATCGCCGAGAACATCTGCTTGCCTTTTTCGGTCCCCTGCAGGCCCTCCTCATTGCACATCGACCATATAATGATGCTCGGGTGATTGCGGTCGCGGGTGACCATGCTCTCGACCTGGCCGAGGATGTCCGGGGAGGAGCCGAGGTGCCGGTTCTCGTCCATGACCAGCATCCCCAGGCGGTCGCAGGCGTCGAGCATCTCTTCGGCGGGCGGATTGTGCGAGCAGCGCCAGGCGTTCGAGCCCATCTGCAGCAGCTTCTCGACGCGGTAGACTTGGATGCGGTCGGGCATCGCGATGCCGACGCCCGCGAAGTCGACGTGGTTGCAGGTGCCTTTGATCTTGACTGGCTTGCCGTTGAGGAGGAAGCCCTTGTTGGCGTCGAAGCGGATCGTGCGGATGCCGAAGGGGGTCTCGGTCTCATCCAGTGTGCGGCGGCCCTGGAGGATCGAGGTCTGCAGCCGATACAGGTTCGGCGTTTCGAGAGACCACAGACGGGGCCGGGAGAGATGGATCTTGTGGACAAGCTCCGGGCTGTCGCCGGCGGCGATGGATTGGTCGGTGGACAGCGAGGCCACGGCATTGCCGCTCGGGTCGATGATGCGCGAGACGAGGCGGCAGTCGGCGGCCTGAGCGCCGTCGTTGGCGACGCGGGTCTTGATGGTGATCTCGGCGCCGTCCCTGCCGCCCCTGTCGCCGTCTTCGACCTCAGCGGTCACGAAGGCGCCCCAGTGAGCGACGTGTATCGGCGCGGCTTTCGTCAGCCAGACATGCCGGTAGATGCCGCCGCCCTCGTACCACCAGCCCTCGTTTTGCGTGCAGTCCACGCGCACCGCGATGACGTTGCGGCCGCCGTAGTTGGCGAACTTGCCGATGTCATAATAGAAGCTCGTGTAGCCGCTCGCGTGCCTGCCGAGCTGCCTACCGTTCAGCCAAACGGTGCTGTTGCGGTAGATGCCGTCGAACTCCAGCCACAGCGTCTTGCCGCGATCCTCGGGCGAGAGCGTGAACTCCTTCCGATACCAGCCGATGCCCTTAGGGAGATACCCGTGGCTGCGGTCCTCGGTCGGGCTGAAGTTGCCCCCGACGACGTAGTCGTGCGGGAGATCGACGCCGCTCCAGGCCTTGTCATCGAAGGCCGGGTTCGGCGCGCCCTCGGAGGCGTCCGACGCCTCGGTCTGCAGTGTCGTCGCTCCGGTGATCCCGCCGGGGCCGTTGGTATTCTCGACGAGGACGGCGAGCAGGTTCGGGCCGTCATTGCGCCAGGCGGCATCGAGCGGACAATCGAAGGGGTCGTTCCAGACCTCGTGGTACATGAGCCGCTTGCCGTTGAGGTACACGGTGCCGTTGTCATCCACGCACTCGAAGTGGATGCTGTGAGACACACCTTTGACGGCGGGCAGCGTCGTGCGATACCAGACGAACCCGACCCGGCCACGGAAGACGTCATCGCCGGTCTTGGCGGCTTGCCAGCCTCCGGTCGAGGTGTCGAGGTCGGGCGCGGCCATCTCGGCGGCGGAGGCCTCGGCCCGGTCGTCGGCCTTCCAGACCCAATCGGTGATCGGCGTTCCGCTGGTGCTGTAGGGCAGATCGCCCAGATGGAAGCGCCAGCCGGCGTCCATCAGGAGGCGCTGCCGAGGCGAGGCGTCCCGCGCCTGTGCGGCGCAGGAGAGCGCAAGCACGGCGAAGGCGACGAGAAGGGATGCGAGGATGCGGGTTCTCATGGCTGATGCGGACCTCCTTGAGGGCGGGGACGGCCCTACCCCGCCCGCTACGCGGGCACCCCTCCCGTGCCGGGAGGGGGACGGCTAACGGCTCGCGGGCGGGACGCCCGCGCCACGCGACGCTATTTCTCCAGAATCGGCTTCAACGCCCGCGCGAAGACCTCGGCCTGGTACATGAAGCCCAGGTCGGTCGGGTGGCAGCCATCTACCGTGCCCTGGTCGTCCGGGCCCATCATGCCGTCGGCGGAGACGAAGTACAGGCCGGTGACGCCCTCTCGCTTGAGCTGCTCGAAGATGCCGCGCAGGATCTTGCCTTTCTGCGTCGGGATGACGTTGTGGATAGTGCAGTCCTCGGCGAGGAGAATCGGCGTAGTCGGGTGGGCGGCCCGCAGCTTGCGCACGAAGGGAGCGACGCGCTCGGTGACCATTTGCGGCGTCATGTTCCACAGTGCATCGAGGACGTACACCGAGACATCCAGATCGGCCAGCAGGTCGGACAACTCCGGCTCCATCAGGCCGTTGCCCGAGAAGCCGAGGTTGATGATCGGGACATCCAGCTTGCGCCCGACGAGGGCCGTGTAACACATGCCGGGCCGCGAGGCGCATCCGCCCTGGGTGATGGAGGTGCCGTAGAAGACGATGGGCTTGCGCCGGGCAGTATCGAGTTTCGTCACCGTCTTGCCCGCCGGAACCCCGATCGCGACCGACTTCACGCCATTATAGAGCGGCAGGTACAGGGTCAGTTCCATGTTGGCAGGGGGGTAGAAGGTGGCCTCGTTGGCCTGCGCCGTCGGCATGCCGGCGCCCACGAAGCGCCAGCCGCCTTTGGCATCCCGCGCGTAGAGGTCTACGCCGCTCATCCCGGTCGCCGGCATGTGGGGCATCGCCAGCCCGGCGCTCAGCAGTTCCCACTTCACCCGGATCGACGGCGCGTCGGTGCGGAACCGCACGCAGTAGCCGGCGCTGTCGTGACTGAGGCCCCACACATCCGGGCGGACGACGCCTTTAGCCTTGGCAGGCAGACGGTCGTAGAACGACTCGGTGGCATCCCAGCCCTTCCCCTCGACGGTAAGCTGCTGACA
Organism: uncultured Armatimonadia bacterium; assembly: GCA_964455745.1. GTDB lineage: Bacteria > Armatimonadota > Zipacnadia > Zipacnadales > CAYWBK01 > CAYWBK01. Next base: position 3,579 of record CAYWBK010000102.1, on the reverse strand, counting down.
ATCGGTCCATGATACGTCATCCCCGCCGGCGGCTTCCGCCGGATCGGGCGTCAGCCAGGCAAGGCTCAAGGCTGCAACAATCGCCAATAGACTGAAGAGACTGATTTCGTTGAAACCTTGCGACATGATAGAAGACACCTCATTTGTTTTGAACCACGAAGACCTCAGGGCACGAAACGGCATACGATCTCGCCTGGACTGATTGGGCCGTCTATTGCCCTGGTGACTTGGTGGCTAATTCACCTTCCAGCCAATGCAAGCAGTATTCCCTTCTCATTCGCTGATCTTCACCAGGACCACGCCGTGGCGCGGGACTTCGGCTTTGAACTCCCCGTCGGCGAGGCCGAGGTCCTTCTGCCGCCACAGGTCGCGCACGTGATGCTTGCCGTGCAGGCCCATGTCGGACCACTTCACGCTCACCGTTGTCGCCATCTGCCCGCGGTTGAACAGCCCGACGGCCCGCGAGCCATCCTCGAGCGTCTTGGCCCAGACCTCGGTATTCGCCTGCCTGGCGACGCGCCAGGCTTCCTTCCCGAGGGGGTCCTGGCTGACTTCGAGGACCTCGTCATTGGTGAGCAGGCCGAGAGTGAACGGGTCGAGGCGCTCCAGATCGCACCCCATGAGAAGCGGCGCGGACAGCAGGCACCACAGGCTGATGTGGGTGTACTGCTCGTTCGGCGTCAGGCGCGTCGGATGGAGATTCGGTCCCCAGCCGACGTAGCCGACCACGAGCATGTCGGGGTCGTTCCAGTGGCCCGGCCCGCCGAAGGGCACCCAGCGGTCCTGCGAGAACCCGATGCCGGACATGCTGCCCCACGAATCGCCGATGTCGCCGGTGGTGCGCCAGCAGTTCGCAAGCTGCACCCAGTCCGAGGCGTTCTCGAAAGGGGCGCTGTTCGACAGGCTGTAGACGATGTCGCGCCCGCTGTGCCGCAGCGCCTCGGCCATTGCCTGGACATGGGGCACGTCGTTGGGGTTCCAGTCGTACTTGAGGTAATCGAAGCCCCACTCCGCCCACTGGCGGGCGTCGTTCGGCTCGAAGCCGTACTTGCCGTGGCCGCCCTCGTGTCGCCACTCGCCGCTGGGGGAATTGCTCGACCCGCCGACGCAGCCGCCATACGAAGTCATCCACGGGGTCGAGTAGATGCCCGGCTTGAGGCCCATCGCGTGGATCTCGTCGCACAGGCCTTTCATGTCCGGGAACTTGCCATTGCCCTGGATGGCGGTGAACGGTCCGCCGCGTTTGTCCTGCCAGGTATCGTCGATGTTCACATACGTCCAACCGTGGTCGATGAGGCCCGAGGCCACCATCGCCTTCGCGGCGCGGCGCACCTTGTCGGCATCGACCGCCCCGGCCCAGCAGTTCCAACTGTTCCAGCCCATCGGGGGAGTGAGGCTGATCTTCTCGCCAACTTCGATGCGCAGATCGCGGCTTGCGCTGCCGAGCTTGTTGCTGACTCTCAGGCGCACGATGTAAGTGCCGACGCGCCCGATGTGCCCGGTGATGAGGCCGGTCTGCGGGTCGATGGTCAGCCTGCGGGGCAGGCCTTCGGCGGCATACTGCAGCGGCTTCGTCCCGGTCGCGGCCACCTTGAAGAAGAACGGGCGGTTGGGCCGGACACCGAAGACCTTCGCGCCGTTGATGCGCGGTTTGGGCGAGGCTTTCGGCGTGAGGACCACCGGCTCTTCCTTCGGGGCCGTGGCGGCAGCGGGCTTCGCGCCCGATACCTCGAACTTCGCATCCGCCCAGTCGGCGTGATCGTAGCTGATCCCCTCGCCGCCGGCGCCCACCTGCAGCACGAGCAGCTTGATGCCCTTCACATCCACGTCCACCTGTCTCGCCGCCTCGCCGCCGTGCACGATCGGGCTCTCCCACAGCTTCTTGCCATCCCCGAAGACGAAGAACTGGACGCTTCCGACGCCCCCCGACGGCTCGTCATCGACGCCGACCCAGGCCGTGAACCTGTCGGAACCGCCGCTAAGGTCGATGGCGAACTCGCTGACGGCATGGGTGCCGAAGCCCTTCTCGAACTTCCGCCCGGCGATGGAAAGCGGGTGCTTCTCGACCGAGAGGTCGCGCTGGGGCTCGCCCCAGTCCTGGGTGGCGCGGCTGAGGTCGAGGGATGACAGCCAGACCGTTTCGGCCTGGGCGCATCCGCCCGAAGTGAGCGCGGCGACCAGCGCCAGCGATAGGGCGACCGTCAGCGACCAGCAAGCAGTGTTGCGCATGGGGACCTCCGTTCGGGCGAGTGACTGCGCCTACTCTGCAGATTCCGCGTGGGGCGGACTCCCCTCTTGCTTCTCCTGTGGACGCGCGGTTCACCGCGCGTTTCGCGCCATGAATGGCGCGACCACATGAGGCTAGAGGGTGGTGAGATCGAAGGCGAGGGACGCCGCCGTTTCCATTGTCTCAGAGTGCCGGACCCCGGCACAGAAGCTGCCCCGAGAGTGGCCGTTAGCCGTCCCCCTCCCGGTACGGGAGGGGTGCCCGCGAAGCGGGCGAACGGCGGTACGGCGATCCGCGACAGGATTGTCGCGGCCACTACTGGGGCGGGACCGTCTTCACCGCATCTCCGCATCCTTGTATAGCGCCTCGGTGATTTCCGCCACTCGCAAGCCGATCTGGCCGGTGTCGATCATCGGGATGCGGCCCAGAAGGCCCCAGACGAGGTGGGTCTGCTGGTTGCGATAGGCCTGGTGATTCTCGTCCATGAGGCCCATCCGCCCGTCCCAGACCCCGACCTGGATCGCCGCGTTCGACTCGACTCCGCCGATGTTGGTGCAGACGGTGAGCGGGCTGAGCTTCATGCCCGCCTTCGAGCCGTAGATGCGGTCGCCGTCGCCGCCTTCGGCGTGGATCGCCCAGCTTTCCTCGAAGAACAGCGTCAGCCCGCCCTCGAAGTGGACCAGCCCGACCGCGGTCTCCTCGACATTGTAGCCGCTGATCTTGCGGCGCTTCTTATCCATGTCCAGCTCCTGAAAAGTCGCGCCGGAGACGGACTTGAGTTTGGGGGTGTCGAGAAGCCACATCATCAGGCCGAGGTGATACACGCCCATGTCATTGATCGTGCCGCCGCCGGCCTTATCCTTCTGCACGAAATTCGCGGTGCCGTAGCCGTCGACGAAGGGCCGGCCACGGCGGCGATAGTTGCTGGTCTTCGCGTAATAGATGTTGCCGAGCACGCCCTTGTTGATGAGTTCCTTCGCGCACTGGGCCTCGGGGCTGAACAGCGTCCCAAGCTGCATCGAGACGCGCTTGCCGACCTTATCCGCGGTATCGACCATCTTGCGGGCCTCGGCGGCGGAGGTGGCGAAGGGTTTCTCGCAGTACACGTGCTTGCCCGCCTCGAGGGCATCGCAAGTCACCGGGCAGTGCAGGAAGTTATGCAGGCATACATCCACGCTGTCGATCTCGTCCATCGCGAGGAGGTCGTGGTAGTCGGTGAACACGTGCGGGATGCCGTACTCCGCCGCGACGCGCTTCGCTTCCGCCTCGTTGAGGTCGGCGACAGCGACCATCTCCGCATCGGGGATGTTCTTGTACCCTGCAATATGGTGCTTGCCGATCTGTCCGGTACC
>CAYWBK010000101.1:0-16028 GCA_964455745.1 uncultured Armatimonadia bacterium | reverse complement strand
GGCGTGATATAGGGGGAATTGCGATGTGCCTCAAAGGAAAGAAGACCGCCCCCGAGAAGCCGGGGAACTACCAGTGCAAGAAATGCGGGGCCACCTCCAAGAAGAAAGGTGACCTGTGCGAGGGGAAGAAGATCAAGTAGCAGCGGCACTCCTACTTGTACTTGGCGAACAGGTCGAAGGACGGCCAGGACTTGACGGCGTCGGCGGCGCGGTGCAGCGCGCCGTCGATGTCTCCGTCCGGAAGCTTGGGGTCCTCCGACCGCTGGTTGAACAAAGCGACCCAGCTCAGCCCGTCCCAGCGCCGCACGAGTAGTGTCGAGGTGCCGGGAAGGCTGCCATTGTGCCAGTAGTTCGCCCCCTTGTCGCCGACCGGCCGTACCAGCCACCCGCAGCCGTACCAGTAGTCCGCGAGGGCACCTTGAGGCGTCCGCGATACCGGGGCCGGCGGCGCCTCGTACATCCTGCGGATGCTCGCCTCGCGCAACAGCGGGCTGTGCGCGGGGTCTTGCAGGGCCGTCTCGAACCGCGCCAAGTCAACGGCGGAGGCGAGCCATCCGCCGTGCGAGTCCATCGCCTCCAGATAGAAGCCGCCGTAGGGCCAGGGAACCTTCCTGGGGCCCTTGGGCAGCACGCTGTCCGCCTCATCCCCGTTCAAGGCGTAGTAGTGCACCTCTCCCGGGCCGCTACTCGCCGACCTGCCGATTCTCATCTGTGTGATCCCCGCCGGTTTCAGCACGTACTCCTGCACGTACCGCTCGTACGGGAGCCCTGATTCGATCTCAATCACCCGCCCGAGGATGCAGAACCCGAAGTTCGAGTAAGCGTAGACCGTCCCCGGGTCGTGGCTCAGCGGGCCTTTGCGCAGCATCCAGGTGATGATGGTTTCAGGCCCTGGCGGACATGGGACCCCCATCTCGCCGGCGATGTCCTGCGAGCGGAACATCGGGTCGAAGGTGGCGCCGCTGTCCCAGCCGCCGGTATGGTGGAGAAGCTGGCGGATGGTGATGCGCTCCAACCGCGGGTCGGCGATAGTGCCTGGCACCAGGCCGGGCTTGCGGCGCAGAATAGGCAGCACGCGGGCGTCGAGCGCCAGCTTCTGCCTTTCGATCAGTTGCATCACGGCAACCGCCGTGATCGGCTTCGAGACGCTGGCGATCCGAAACAGCGCATCAGGCTTTACTACCTGGCGCTTCTCCAGATCGGCGTATCCATAGCCCCGGGCATACACGAGACGCCCGTCTTTCACCACCGCAAGCGCCCCGCCCGGCACCTTCCGCGCGTGCATGAACTCCGTCATCTCTTTGTCAAAGCTGGCGAACGGGTTTGCAGCCTCATCGGCGCTATGCGTCCTCCCGGCAGCGCAGAACCCTGACGATGCGATCAGCACGGCCGCGCCAAGCAGGCAGAACGAGTGGATGGAGGCATTCACGTGATCCCTGACCTCTCGCATGTTGGGTGGTCAGACAAGGCCATTGCCGTTTCCCTTTCCCTACGAGGGGGGGGATAGGAAGCCGTTGCCGTCCGCCGTTCTCTCCTCTCCACGCAGTGGAGGGCCGGGAGTGAGGCGCTAAGTTAGGCGGCGCGGGCCGTGTGGAGGGGCCGGACTACGAGCGTAGCGAAGTATCCGGCCCTGCCGTTCACCCCCTGCGCGGACAGTTGGGGCCGGATACAGTTGGCGGCCTACGGCCGCCCAGACCGCCTAATGGCTGGCGCTCTCGTAGTCCGGCCCCTTCTTGGACGGCATCTGGCCTTAACTTAGCGCCTATGGGGGCCGGGGGTGAGGTCTTACCTCACCTCCATCTCCACCGGCCCTGCGTCCGCCCGGTTATCCGGGTTGTAGTACTCATAAGCCGTGCTTTTCGGCGTCTTCGCCTTGATCGGGAAGCGTGCCTTCAGCGTATAGCTGAAGCTCGCGGTCTGATTCGGCGTCATTTTCTCTAAATAGACGATGATCTGCCGGTCGGTCATCTTGTATTTGTCGATCTTCTTGCCGCCGACGAGTTCCGCGAAGTCGCCCGGATCGGCGCTGAACCCCGGCGGGATGCCCAGGTCGACCACGACCATCCCCATCGTCGCCGCGGTGTTGTTCTTCACCGTCGCGGTCGCCCTGACGGTGTCGTCCTTCGCGAGCTGCGTCTTGTCGTAGGCCACATCGATACCCAGCAGCTCATTCTCCTTCGCCACCTGCTGCCAGGGCATATAGTACCGCCCCACGATCTGGTACAACATCGTCCCCTTGCCGCCGAACTTGATCTGCACCTGATTGTCGCCGGTTTTCACCAGGCCCTTTGCATCCACCTGCCACAGCATATCCGAGTTTGTGTCATCAACCACATGCGCCCCGGCCTTCTGCCCGTTCACGAGCACCTCGATCTCCGCATTCGCTTTCTGGGTGGTGTTGCTTTGGCTGAGGAGGAGCGCCCTCAGGGCCAGCACGGTCGCCTGTGTCGAGTACCACGTGCCGCTGGGGTCTTTCGCCGAGATTAGGTAATTGAGCACCTTGCCGGCGACATCCGGGTAACGCCCGGATTGGATGAACGCGATCGCCGCCATGCCGGTCGCCTCGATGTCGGCGGATTTGCCGGTGCTGAGGGTGATGCCGCTCATGCCGCTCTCCCACCACATCTTGTCACCCTCGGTTTTCGCCATGTCGCGCAGCGCGCTGAGCACCTCGATGGTCGAGTCGTCGAGGTCGCCTTTTGCCAACACAAGGTCGCTGGACACGAGCGCATTCGCGACGATCGACAGCGTATAGGCTTCCTTCGCCTCCCGCCAGTGCCCGCGCAGGTACTGGACCGCTTTCTGCACGCCGGGGTCGCTGCAGCCTGAGTGCGCCAGCGCCCAGGTGACGTAGGCCGTCGGCGGCAGGTTGTTGTTTTGGATGCGCGCCCAGGAGTCTTGATGCAGATAGGCCTCATCCGGCTTGAACGACCCGTCGGCCTGCTGCTGGGTGAGGAGCCACTTCTGCGTCCGGGTGATGAGGTTCGGATCGACCTCATGCACCGCCGCCATGTCGTGGAACTCCATGATGCCGTACGCGGTGAGGATCTTGTTCGCAGGCGCGTCGCCGAACCAGGAGAATCCACCGCCCTTGACCTCGAAGCTCACCAGCCGCTGGTATCCGGTGTTGATGAACCCCTCCGCCTTCATCTGCACTTCAGGCGAGGCCTTCTTCGTGGTCTTCAGGTAATCGAGTACCAGGATGTTCGGGTACGTGGTTGATGAGGTCTGCTCGAAGCAGCCGGAGGGCATACGCAAGATGCTGTCCAGCCCCTCGACCACCTGCGACAGGATGCCGGGGTACACTTTCACGAAGATGTCGCTCGCGCCGGGCACGGCGGCCTCGGGCAAGTTGACCGTCTTCGTGACATCGCCCGACAGCCGGTCGTTGACGGTCGTCTCGACCTCCTTGCCGTCCGGGCGAATCTCGATCTGGCGCGAGATGGCGTCGCTCATCTTCGTGCCGATCCCGTGGACCGTCAGCTTGTGGCTGCCGATGGCCTTCGCGCTGATCGTGAAGTACGCGACATCGACGTCGTTTGCGCCGATCTGCATCTCCTGCTTCGGGTTGCCGGCGAGCGTGAACCAGTCCTCGGCGGTCAACTCCAACGACACCGTCTGCTTCTCGGGCAGGTAGTTGTAGACCGCAACTGGGATAGATACCTGGTCGTTTTGGGTGAGCGACACCGGCAGGTCGATGTCGATGAAGAAGTCCTGGAAGCAGCGGAGGCCCTTGGTCGTCGAGCCGAGGAGCCCCGCCTGGCTGTTGGCCATCGCCGCCAGCCGCCAACTTGTGATCGAATCGGCCATCGGGATCGTCAGTGTCGCCTTGCCGGCCTCGTCGGTGATGAGCGAGGGCTCGACGAACATGGTCTCGGGGAAGAACTCGCGCACCTTGACCGGCGGGGCCGCGGGGCCGCCGGCAGCGTGAGCGCCGTCCATCGCCAGTACCACCGGACCTCCCGCTGCGCCGCCGACGCCGCCACCCATGCCGCCGGGCATCCCCGGCGCCGCCATCGCCAACGGCACCGCCATCCCCGCTTTCCAGACAGCCCTTTGGCGAAGCTGGCGTACTTCGTCGAGACTACGGTAAGTCACGCCGTCAGTACCGATGAGTAGGTCGTCCTCGGTCCCGAACTTCCCGTCCGGCCCGGCTGACTGCATCACCAGAAGCCAGGGGTGTTCGGCTCCCTGTGCGGGCGAGTGCGCCCGCATCTCATGCCCCCACAGGTCGAGCAGGTCGGTTTCGGCAAGGCCCGCCGCCTTCAACGCCGCGACGGCCTGCGCCGAGGTCGCCATCGGCATGGGGTTGGCCGCCTGGTTCGCCTTCTCCAGCGCAGCGCTGATCCGCTGGATCCTTGGCTGCAATTCCTTCGCCCATGTCGCCCGTGCTTCCGCCAGGCGCTGGGCGTAGGTGTCCACCGGCGAGGCATCGAGCGCCGGCATCTGCACGGAGGCGAATACGACCTTCGCGGCGGCCTGGGTGCGTGCGTCCTCCAACGGCACCGGTCCGCCCGGCGCTTTCGTGATGATATGCGGCAGCTCGAAGCTGTGAATCTCGTACCGAGGCTTCATCAACTCTTGCTCGAGGTAGAAGTAGACTTTCTCCATCCCCGGCTGGATTTCTTGCAGTGCGAAGACCGCCTCATCGACCACGTTGATGCCCAGTGCCGCCGCCACCGGCTTGCCCGTCGAATCCGTGACCGCGAACGCCAGCTTCGCCTCGCCGCCGGGCTTGTAGGTGTCCTTGTCCGCCTGCACGTCGATCTTCAGATCGGACGCCGGCTGCACGAAGATCGGCCGCGAGCAACGCACGATGTCTTGCTGCGGGGTGATTCGGTAGGCCGACAGGTACACGGTGCCCTGTGTATCCGCAGTGACCGGGATTGAAGTGCGCCCGCGACCGTTCGACACATCGACCGTCCGCGTCAGGAGGGTCTGGCGGTCCTTGACCAGATCGACGTAGACGCTGCCCTTCGCGGCCGGGGTGAGGATCGTGACCTCAACACTGTCCCCGACTCGGTACAGCGCCTTGTCGCAGCGCACCAGCACAGCTTGCTCGCCGGAGTGAGGATCAGAGTTCAGGCTCACCTTGCGCGATGCTCGCGTCCCGTCCTTCGCCTGGGCCGACAGGTCGAAGACATACGGCTGCCCTTCCTCCTCCGCTTCCCCGCGGGGGAGTCTGCGGAACGCCGGGCCCATGATGTTGGGCCTGGCGCCCATGCCGGGCATGAACTCGCCCTCTGCACCCCCGTTTCCGGCCGCCGGCGCCGTCGGCGTGTACCGGACCTCGGCGATCCCCAACTCGTCCGTATCAATCGTCTGCCGGCCGACTTTCCCGTCGCCTTCGACCTTGTTCACAGTCACTGTTGCCGGGCACGGTTCCCCGTTCGGGCGGGAGACGATGACGTAGACGATGTTCTCGACCCCCGGGATGAGCCGCCCGCTCTCCGGCACCGCGTTGATGTTGAGCGCCGCTTGCGACACCGCCGCCGTCTGTGTGATGCTCTCCGTGTGTTGCGCCTGGTCGGTCACCTTCACGTCGAACTGCAGGTAGGCGTTCCCGCCCTCGACCGGCTGGCCGACGAAACTGTCCGGCAGCCGAGTCTCGAACTCGAAGGTCCCGTTGTCGTCGGTGCGCCCCTCGAGCTTCGCGATCTCGTTGAGTTGCACGTCGAAGGTTTTGACACTGACTTGCACTTTGCCCCCGGCGACCGGTTTGCCGAAGAAGTAGTCGGCCTGCACGGTGCCCTTCACCTGGTCTCTGGGCAGGTAGTAGTCGCGGTCGGTCTTGGCGGTGACCTTGAACTTCGGCAGCACATAACGGCTGACGGTGACGGTCTTCTCGACCTCTTCCGACCCCAGCGCCGCCCGCAAGACGTACCGCCCCATGTTCACTTCATCGGCGAGTTGGAAGTCCGCCGCCGCGATGCCGAAATCGTTGGACACGATCGTTCGCTTGAAGACCTTGTTGCTCTTTGCATCGGACACTTCGAGGATGATGTCCCTCTTGGCGACGGCTTTCATCGTAGGGAGCTTGAGCGCCAGGGCCCGGAGGTGCATCACCTGGCCGGGCTGGTAGATGGGCTTGTCGGTGGTGAGGAGTATCCGCGCGGCCTGCCGCACCTTCACCTTCTGCTGAAGCGTGTCCTGGTCGCCGCCGTGCCGCGCGCGCACATCCAGCACGTAGTCGCCTGACGGCAGGTCCGGCACCGCCAGCTTTGCCTCGACGACTCCGCGGTCATCGGTGCGGCCAACGAAGAGTCTCCGAGGGTTGCTCCCGTCCCCGTCGGTCAATCGAACGGCGACCTCCGCCTTCGCCGCCGGGACCCCCGCCGCGTGGTCTGTCACCGTGACCTGGATAGCCACCTGGCTGTCCGAGAGCAGCTCGGCGGGAGCCAGGAGCGCGATGCCGAGCGGATTGAGCCGTTCCGATTCTCCGCTAACCATGTCTCTCACCCCGCCAACAGCGGTAAGGATCGTAAGCAATGCGGCGACGGCGACACAACGTGTGACGAACTGCGCCTTCGTGATCTTCAAGGCTCTCGCCTCCAGCAGCCCGGGCATCGTCGCGCTGACGAAGCATGGGCCGGATGAAACGCGGAGCGCTGTATGCTTTCCCCGCGGTCTGCAACAGGCCTAAGACCTGCGCACCGCTCGCCCTGTTCCGCCGAGGTAGCTTCATATTCGCCACATTACCGCCCGAGCCTTCCCGCAGCCACCCCGCGCGCCGTCGGCGTGTGTCGTTGTCGTTGTCGTTGTCGTTGTCGTTGTCGTTGTCGTTGTCGTTGTCCCCTCCCTACAAGGGAGGGGACAGCCGGGCGAAGCCCGGCAGGGGTAGGAAGCCGTTCCCTCCCGGCACGGGAGGGGTGCCCCGCGAAGCGGGGCGGGGTGGGGCCGTTGCCGTTTCCCCCTCTCCACGAGTGGAGGGGGCTGGGGGTGAGGCGCCGTCCCCCGGAAGGTCCCTTTCCTCCCCCCGCCGAACTCCCATCCTTCCTCAGAAAGGTGTGGTTCGCTATGAAAGCCGCCGTCTTCGTCGCTCCGTTCGAGATCGACGTCCGCGAAGTGTCCACTCCCGTGCCCGGTCCCAGCCAGGCGCTTGTTCGCGTCGAGGCCTGCGGCATTTGCGGCACTGACCTGCACATCCAGAGCGGCGGCTACTATGCCTCCTACCCGATCATCCCCGGCCACGAGTTCAGCGGCGTCATCGAGGCCGTGGGCGAGAGCGTCTCTTCGGTATCGGTTGGCGCGAAGGTCACGGTGAACCCGAATAACCCGTGCCGCGTGTGCGATTTCTGCCGCGTCGGGCGTTTTCATCTGTGCCGCAACTCCACCGCGTGCGGGGTGACCTACAACGGAGCCTTCGCCGAGTTCTGTCTCGTCGAGGCCCAGCTCGCGATCCCCGTGTCCGACGCTCTCCCGCTGGAGCTTTGGGCGATGATGGAGCCGACTTCTTGCTGTCTGCACGGGATCGACCTCGCCGGCATCCGCCCCGGAGACCGGGTTGCAATACTCGGCGGCGGAAGCATCGGCCTGATCCTCATGCAGCTAGCCCGCTCCGCCGGCGCGGCGCAGGTGATCGTCAGCGAGCCGCAGCCGGCGAAGCGCGCACTGGCTGGCAGCCTGGGCGCTGACGTGACGCTCGATCCTTCCGAGGTGGGGGAGAGCCTGCCGGGGGTGGTCCGCGACCTGACCGATGGGGGAGCCGATGTGGTCATCGAGGCGGCAGGCATAGCCGCGACGGCAAACGTGGCCCTGTCACTGGCGCGCCGAGGTGGAACGGTGCTGTTTTTCGGCGTTTGCCCGCAGGACCTCGAGGTGCCGATCAAGCCTTACGACGTCTTCCACAACGAGTTGACGATCAGGGGAACGTTCACAAACCCGCTCACCGACACCCGCGCCCTGGCTCTTCTGGCCTCAGGGCGGGTGAAGGTGGAGCCGCTGATCTCGCACCGGTATGCGCTGAACGACATCGCCGAGGGGTTGGCAGCGGTGCGCCGAGGAGAGACCGTGAAGGCGATGGTGAGGACCGGCAGGGAATAGCGTGTCGGGGTTCGGCGCGTGTTCGGGGTGAGGGAAGCGGACTGAACCACGAAGACGCGAAAGCACAAAACGGCGCTGCACGGATACACTGGCCCAGTCGTCTAGTGCCCTGGTGTCTTCGTGGTCAATTCACCCACTGCTTCCGGTTACGCCGACTGAAAGAGGCAGACGCCGTTTCGCCTTGTTCGGAAAGGGGCGGGGTGAGGTTGCCATTACCCCGGCGCCTCAAGATTCCTCTCGATCTCCTCCGCGCACGCCGCACAGATCTCCAGGTCGTCCATTTCGCAAATCTCCGCTCCGCCGCGCTCGAACTCGCGCCCGCAGGAATCGCACACGAAGAACGCCTCGTCGAAGCAGTCCTCGCAATACCAGATCTCATCCGTGCCGCCGTCGGGGCTTTCGCAGGTGTAGCACTCCCCGCACTCCGAGCAGATCGGCTTGCTGCACCCGGGGCATTCCGCCGCGCACTCCTCGCAGGCGTAGCTCTCCCCGCATTCGGCGCAGATCATCCCGTTGTCGCACACCGAGCAGACAGCCTCGCCGCATTCATCGCAGATGCGGACCTCGTATGAGCCCGGCTGGCAGTATGCGCACGCGAACTCCTCAGGATTGCTCATCGCTATCACTCGCTGTTCGTCCCTGCTCCGGCGCGAGCACTTCCGGCTCGCCAGGGGGAATGACGTCTTCTTCGTCCGGCGTGTTCTCCCCCATAGCCTCCTCGTCCGCCACATCGGGAACAGGAGGGACGAGGCCGTTCCATATCGCATTCAGGCGCTCGCGGGCATCCAGGCAGATGAGCAGCGTGTCCGCGATGTCCAGACCCTGCAGTTCGCACTGGAAAGGGCCTGCGTAGCCACAAGCGTAGAGCGCCGCCAACGTGTCGTCATAGTCGATTGCATTGTTACGGTCCAGCGGCTGGTGCTCGACCATTCCGTTTACATCATGGTAGACGCCGTTGACGTGGATCTCGGCGATGCTGTCGCCGAAGTGCTCGATCCACTCTCGGGGGGTGTGTCCGCCCATCACCGCGTGACCGAGGTCCAGGCAGATGCCGAAGCGCGGGTCGTTCACTTCCTTGATGACCCGCTTGAGCTGCTCGAAGTTCCGCGCCTCGTAGCCGAACCGGATGTCATGCCCCTCGGCGATCTCGCACGCCAGCTTGCCGAATCGCACCATCGGTCGTATGATGTCCTCGGGATCGGTGACGATACCGGGCGTCTGTTTCCCCGGATGGAAGGTGACGACCCTCGCGCCGGTGTCGATCGCCAGTTGGATGCACTCGATGTACTGGCGCGCGGTCTCCTCGCGGATGCCCGGGTTCACGCAGGCGATGTTGAGGCCCAGGTGCGGGCTGTGGATCGTCACCGTATCGAACTGCGCGAACATGCCGCGCAACCGGTTGCGGTCGGCTCGGCCGAAACCACGCGGCCACAGGCCGACGTTGCGGATCGTGTACTTCGCGTTCAAGCGACCCTGGTAGTCCGCCGGCACCAGTTCGATGCCTCTGATCCCCGCCTCCAAAACTTGCTGCAATGCCACCCACAAGTCCTCACCGTGCACGGCAGGCAGGAAGTGGGTCGAAACTCCGATGCGTTGCGTCAATGCCATGTCGAAAACCCTTCATCAAATCCGGTGGTACAACCAGGTTATTCGCCGTCCGCTGCTGATGACCTGCACGCTGGCGGCACTCTTTGCAGCCTGTGTCAATGCCGCAGACCAGCCGGTCGCGTCGCCCTCCGCCGATGCAGGCCATGTGTCCACGGAAGCCTCGTGGCCCACAGACCCTGCCCAAGCGGCAACGCTGCTGCGCATAACACTCCCCGGCATGCAGGGCTGGTCGCTATCCGCCGGGCCGCAGACCCACACAGGCGAGGGTCTGCGGGACTACCTGCGCGGCGAGGCGGATCGGTTTCTCATGTATGACCTCCGCTGGGTCGTGTCCGCAACGCTCAAGTCGGCGACCGAGGGAAGCATCGCTATCGACGTGTTCGCATTCCCTGACGACATGGATGCCTTCGGCGCGTTCGCCCAGGGGCGCACTGAGAAGACAACATCCGCGCTGATCGCCGCCATGAGCTTCTGGAACGGCCCGCAGCTTCACATCTGGCGCGGCCCGCTTTACGTCCGCCTCATCCCGACACAGCCAAGCGAGAAGGCTAGAGCCGCCTGCTCCAACCTGGGCGAGGCCCTGTTCGCCGCACTGCCGTCTGCGCCGCCGCTGCCCCCGCCGCTAAGCCTTCTACCCACCGCGAACCTCCGCCCCTGCGACACCCGCTTCGCCCGCCGGGGTGTCATGGGGCAGCCGATGCTGACCAACGGAATCACCGCCATTTACGATGAAGACCTTCCGGCATACTACCTCGCGCCGGCGGGGAAACGGTCGGGCCTGCCCCGCACCGCCGAAATCAAGCTGGTGGTGCTCGAAGGGGTCGATGATGCCGATGGGGAGCGGCTGTACGGGGAGTTGCAGAGGGTCTTGTCTCTCAGCCCACAGGCCAACCCCGTTGCGGGCCTGGGGAATGCCGCGCTATACGGACGAACGGCCGGCAACAGCAGGGCGCTGCTCATGCGCGTCCGCAACTACGCCTGCGCCATCACCGGGTTCGACCAGTACCGCGCCGCCGAGGGTCTCATGCGCCTGCTGGGCAGCAACGTCCGCATCATGTTGAATGCCCGCCCGGTTCCCCCGCCGGAGTAAAGAGCCCGCGTGGCGCGGGCGTCCCGCCCGCGAGCCGTTCGTCGTTAGGCGTCTCCCCCTCCCTACGAGGGAGGGGGAGTGCCCCGCGAAGCGGGGCGAGGGGGTAGGAAGCCGTCCTCCCTACCCGCACCACCGCATGATCCCCATCGCCAGCCCCTGCGCCGCGATGATGATGTCCTCGAACCGCACCTTCTCGTCCGCCCCATGCGCCGAGCCGATGTCCGCCACGCCGTAGACGATGGTCGGGATGCCCGCCATCCGGGCGTAGAGCGCCGCGTCGCAGCTCACGTTCCAGCCGTATACGTCGCTTTCGATGCCACAGTCGGTCACTGCGCCGTGGAATGTGGTTACGAAGGGGTGCTTCGGGTCGATCTGGTAGGCGTCTTTCTTTAGCTTCGGGTACTCTAGTGCGAAATGCGCCTTAAGCCATTCGTCATCGGTGCGCATGACGGCATCCCAAAGCTCCTGCTTGATCTCGGCGATGGTCTTGTTCGGGAGGAACCCGACCCCGCCCTCCAGCTCCACCTTGTCGCAGACCCGCGACGGCCACTGCCCGCCGTGGATCATCCCCAAGCAAAGCTGCACCGGGCTTGCGTAGCGGTCGAATAGGGGATTGCCCTTGCTGGCGGCGATTAGCTCGTTCTCGTACACAAGCATCCACTTGATCGCTTCCATCATCTTTTCGATGGCATTGACGCCCTCGTGCCGCCGGCCCATGTGCGTCGCGACGCCGGTGGTCGTGGCCCGGAACCACACGGCCCCACGGTTCGCGGGGAAGACGTTCATGCTTGAGGCCTCGCACACCACGCACGCGTCCGCCTGGCAGCCCTGGCGGATGAGCGACAGCGCCCCGTTGCCGCCCGGCTCCTCTTCGATCACGATCTGCGTCTCGATGCGCCCGGCGGGCTGGTAGCCCAGCGCCTTCAGCGCGCGCAAGGCCAGCAGGATCATCACGATCTGCCCCTTGCAGTCCATCGCGCCCCGGCCGGTGACGTACTCGCCATCCCAGCGCGGGGTGTAGCCGTCCCAGTCGTCGCCGGGCACAACATCGGCGTGGGACTGGATGATGAGGCTTCGCCCCTCGCCGCTGCCCTCTTGCACGCTCACGAGGTTGTGACGCCCGGCATACGAGCACTCGCTCTCGTTGTGGCAGTAGTCGGGGTCTTGCATGATGCTGTCGGGGATCTCGCGATACTCGACGGGAAGGCCCAACTCACCCTCGAGCAAGCCCTTGATGTAAGCTTGCACGCCGGCCTCATTGCCCTGGGTGCTGGGGTGCCGGATCATCTCCTGTAGCCATTCCAGCGCCTGTTCGCGGTAGGAATTGATTTTCGCAGCAACCTGATCGCAACTGATCTGTGACAACTTGGCGACCTCCCTGTCTGACTGTTTCCCAGTCCGGCGTAGCCGAGACCAAGGAGAAGAGTTGACCACGAAGACTCGAAATCACGAAACGGCAATAGAGCGCCGATCATATCGTTGTCGTTTCGTGATTTCGAGTCTTCGTAGTAAGAATCGTCGGTCCGTCCCGGAATCACTTACATGGTGAACGCAGATTGAGTTCCGCGATTCTACCGCCTGGCCTCCGGCTCCTCCCTGTCTAACTGTTTCCCAGTCCGGCGTAACCGAGGCCAATGAGAAGGGTTGACCACGAAGATACAAGGACACTAAACGACCCAACCCGTCCTGTCGGGACGTGTGCTGTCGTTTCGTGTCTTCGAGTCTTCGTGGTCGAAGCCGTTGGTCCGTCCTATGATGCTGCGCACATTGAATGCAGACCAGCTCATCGGGTACAACGGCTCCATCCCCGTCACTTCACCCTCACAATCCCCATGTCAACGTACTGCCCGCCGACCGTCTGGTGGCAGTGCGCGGCGATGACGTTCTTGCCCGGCTTCAGCGCCTTCACGGCATCGGGGTTCAGGTCGACCAGCTCGTATTCGGTTATATATCCGCCCTGCTGCGCCGCCGGCACGCCGTTGATGTAGACCTCAACATCCTCATCGTGATGCAGCCACAGCCGCGCCTTCGTGTAGTCGCCCTCCGGCAGTGTGAAGTCCCGACGGATCCAGATGTCGTCGGAATGCCACTCCGTGCCCACGACGGCTCCCGGCGTCCCCGGAGAGCCGAACCCCGATGGCCCCTCGCGCCACCCGGAGGCGTTGAAGTCCGGCTTGTACCAGCTATCGGCAGGCTTGTCGATGGTGTACCGCCACAGCGCCGGCTGGGTCTGCGCCGAGGGCACGATGACCTCGATCTGCGGCGGTTTCGGGAAAGCCGCCCACGCGCCCGGAGACGTCTTGTCGCGGCTTGTGTACTTATGCCAGACTTCCGGGTCGTACAGGAGCTTGATGAACACTCCGCCGATGACCGGCCTCGCCTGCATACCGACTTCCTTCGCATCCAGGGTCCAGTACAGGTCCGTGATCGGCACTCTTTGCGGGGTCGCGCTGAGGAAGTCGTACATCGGCGACAGGATCGCCTCGAAGTCCTCGCGTTTGCCGGTGAGCGTCGCCGTCCAGGTCGTCCAGTCGACCTTCGCCCAGGTTTGGCGGCTATCGAGCGGGAGACCGTAGCGGTTCAGCGACTTGCGGTAGAAGGCCATCTCCTTCTCGGCTACCGCGGCGGGGAAGAGGCCGAAGCCGAGGATCTTGTCCCACACCAGGTTGTACTTCTGGCTCCAGGTGCCTTTCGCGTCGAAGGCGAGGCGGTAGTGGTCGCCGTCGTCGGCCATCTGCGCCCATTTCGCGGCGTACTCCTGCGCCAGTTTGCGGTAAGTCTGCGCCGTCCGCTTCTTTCCGCGTATGTCGCAAAGCGACGCATAGGCCGCCAGTCCGGTGATTGCCTTGATCGAGAGGTTGGCGTTGTGCGCCAGATGCCCGGCGAAGTCGTCGGTGCAAAGCTGGTTGGCGGGGTCGAGGCCCTGCTTCTTGAGATACTCGGCCCACTTGGTGATGCTGTCCCAGTACCGTACGGAGAAATCTGCGTTCCCCTCACTGTGCGCCAGAGCTGCGAGGAGGATCAGCATGTTGCCGGACTCCTCGACCGGCATCATGTCGCCCTCGTTGCCGCCCATGGCGTAGACCTGCCCGATGGCCTTGGGGTATGTGCCCAGGTCGTGCGGGGCGAACGGGAACGGCCAGCGGTTCGAAGCGGCGTATTCCAGCACCGGCACGAGCGAGGCCTTCATCAGTGTGGGGCTGAACAGCAGGAAGAACGGGTCCATCGGATAGATGACGTCGACGGTCGAGATGCACCCGTTACTGAAGTTTTCCTTCGGGAAGATCATCGGTCGGCCATTGGCGTCGGCGGCGATCTTCACTCCTGCCAGGCACTGCCGGAAGGCCAGCGCGCAGAAGCGCGCGTACTTATCGCCCCCGGACTTGCGCAGGTCGGCCATGAGTTCCTCGTCGAATCGCGCGCAGCGCTTCTGCAGCGAGGTGTAGTCTTTCGCCGCAGCTTTCAGCAGGTCCGCTGCCTCGGCTCCGTTCCGCCGCCAATACGCCCGCAAATGCTGGTGCATGTAGTCGATGGCGTAGATGTCATCATAAGCGAGCATCAGGCGCCGCGAGACCGTCCGCGCGCCGACCTTGCCGAGGTCGAAAACGAACGCTGCGACGGGCCAATCATCCTCAACCGCGCGCGGCATCCGCGTATCATCGGTCTCCGGGATCGCGCCGGTGTCGGCAAAGCCGTTCCGAGCGGCGGCGAATGGCGCAACGACGCACTTGGGAGACTGCGACTGCGGCGCGGCGATATACAGGTATCCCCAGTCGATCCGCAGATCATCGCCCTTCTTGCCCAGGATCGGCTGATCGCGGCTCCCGAAGCGCAGCGTGCTGAGACCGGCAATCTTCTCGCGCGACCAGACGACCTGCTGATCCGGCGTGTTGACGGCAGCCTCGGCAGTGCTGTCGAAGTAGACGGACACTGCGTGGCTCTTACCGTCGCGGGCGCGCACATCCCAGGTCAGGTAGGTGACCGGACGCGAGAGCACTTCGATGTTATCCGGCAGCGAGCCGGTCATGAAGGTGAGCGTGACCGCCACCTCCGGCGTCTCGAACCTGTAGATCGACCGCGTCGGCAGAACTTCGACGGTCACCTGCGTCGCGGCAGGCGCGGTCTTCGGCTCCGGGCCCATCAGGCGGTAGACCTGGCCGTCGACACGCATCATGCTCTGGAGGGCTTGTGGCTTGCCCGTCCAGTGTCGCGGCCAGTCATCGGTCAGCCGGTCGGCGCACGACCAGATGCTGAAATACGGATCGCAGGCGACGAGCGGCACCGCAGGGGGCCGGAAGCTCTCCGGAGCCTCGCTGCAGATGGCGGAGCAGCACAGAAGCGAAAGCAGCAGACCGAACAGGATAGCGATCCACACGAGCGATCTTCCTTTCATAACAGGGCCTCCAGCCCCTCCAGCGACACCTCTGCCAAACTCCCGACGATCCTGTCCGCACCCGCCAGTTCCTCGGCCCCGACGCTGCTCATTACTGCCACACACAGGCATCCCGCCGCTTTTGCCGCCTTGACCCCGGACGGCGCGTCCTCAATCACGATACAGCGATTTGGCGGCAGGCCGAGGCCCTCGGCGGCGAGTTGGTAGATCAGCGGGTCCGGCTTCTTTCGGGCCACCATGTCCCCGGTGATGACGACATCGAACCATTCCAGCTTCAGGCCCGCCCCCTCGATCACCTGCACTTGCTTGGACCGATTGCCGGAGGTGGCGATGGCGAGCCGCACATCGGCCCGATCACGCGCCGCCTGGATCAGTGCCGCAACTCCCGGCGCCGCGGGCAGCGGCTCGGTCGCGAGAAGCTCGAAGAAGCAGCGTTCGCGCTCCAGCACGGCGGCACGGGTGTCGATTGTCACCCCGTGCTTCTCGGCCACGCCCTCGACGTAGCGCTCATCGCCGGTGCCGATGAAAGGCTGGAAGTCCTCGGGCTGCACCGCCGCGCCATATAGCCGCCGGAACATCTCTACGCTCGCCTTCGCGTTGAGAATCTCGGTTTCGACGATCACGCCATCGACATCGAATACGAGTGCCCAGGTCAAGGTGAGGGATCCTTTCGTCGGGGGCGCTGCGCAGTCGGACGGCCCTACCCCGCCCTGCTTTGCAGGGCACCCCTCCCGTACCGGGAGGGGAGAGGCGGACGACCACGGCATTGACGAGCATGGCGCCGTTGTCGTTCTCTCTTCTCCGCTTGTACCTGTTTGCGATTGTTTCCTCAGACCATGTGAGGTAATTGCAAAAGTCGCTGCGTCGTCTGTAGGAGCGGTCTCCAGACCGCGA
>CAYWBK010000100.1:0-16191 GCA_964455745.1 uncultured Armatimonadia bacterium | reverse complement strand
CCCCTGCCGCGCTTTGCGCGGCCAGCGCTGCGCGGGCACCCCTCCCGTTCCGGGAAAGAGAGGCAAACGGCAATGGCGGGCGAGAGACGCCCGCCCCACGCGCGACAAGATTGTCGCGCCCACTCCATTCTCACGGCAGCCGCGTCAATGATAGATCGTAACCCGCGGGATGAGGATGCCGCTGTCGCGACTCCACAAGCCGATGTACCCGCCGTGAAGCGGGCTGGGGTCGTCGTAGCGAAACACCGGCCGGCCCTCGAAGTCCATCTCGATGCGGTGGCCGATCCGCGCGATGCGCACGTGGAACCACTCGTGATGGATGCCCCAGCCGCCGGGCACGCGTATGCCGGGGCATTCGGCGACCAACACGCCGTTCCGGAAGAGCTGCGTCTTCACGCCGCCGTCTCCCCCGGTAACGAAGCTGTAGCCGCTGTGAGGGTCCGACTTGTCGCCGCACAGTGTCGCGTTCAGATCGCGACAGCGGGTCGTCTCGGGTCCGCCGGGAGCCTCCATCTTCACCCCTACCCAGTAGTCCACCGCGACATCGCCGTCGACCGGGCGCTTGTTCCACACCGCGAAATCACTATCCCCCCAGCCGGCGAACCATGACCACCGGCTGTCGCAGGCCCAGCGCGAGGCGATCTCCCAGGTGCCCGCCGAAGTCCACCATTCCGTAGGCGCGACACCGAACACATGATCGCGGACATCAGGGGCCAGCACCTGCAGGCTCTGGGTGGTCACCGGTGGACCATCCACTTCGAGCCCCACGCGGCGCATGCCCGCGACGCCTTCGGTGCGGAGGATCACTTCCTGGTTCCACAGAACGCTGATGGCGCCGCCGCGTCGCGCGAGTTGAAGCGTGCCGCCGGAGCCGAGGTCGATAGATCGCTCAAGGGCCTTCTGGCCGGGCCGCGCGACCACCACGGCGACCTGCTTCGCTCCGGGCAGCACCGTGGCGGTCGCCGACAGCCACTGCGTCTCAGGGGACGACGACGCAGGGGCGAGGATCAACCGCCGCAGCGCCGGTCCGGTCGCCGGGTCTAGACGCACCTTCGCTATCAGATCGCCGGGGAAGTCGCCGGTGTGCCAGAGAAGCGACGGGCGCTCGAGAGACGCGCTCCAAGGCTCCGCCGGATTGGCCCAGGTGAGGTGATCCTGCGGCCCGAGCGTCGTCGGCACCTCCGCAACAGGGCCGCCCTCATGGCGCGGCGTCTGAAGGGGTTGCGTCGCCGGCTGCACGAGGACGTCATCGAAGCGCGCGCTCCCGCCTTTCACCAGCAATCCCATGCCGCCGCCCCGAGGCTCGTGGCAGGGGCATTGCAAGACCGGCTCGCCATCGAGCAGCGCCTCTAGCCTTTCGGCATGCAGTCGCAAGGTGAGCCGGTACCATTGTCCGGGCACGACGCCGCCCGAGCGCTGAGCCAGCAGCGCTTCCTTGCCGCCACGAACCCGCACGAGGCGGAGAGACGCCGCCGGCCTTTGGGCCGCATCGGCCATGAAAGCGAGGTAGTCGCCTTTGCCATGATGGAGAATGCACAGCCCGCAGGTCGCGCCGTCCTCGAGGCGGACCGCCGCGCCGGCGGCATAGTCCTCCCACCACTCCTCGCCGGTGCCGGTCACTGCGGTCGCGGCCCCCGAACCCGCGAGGTAGAACCCGTTGATCGACTGCGCCTCATTGCCAATCCCGACGACGTGCCAGTCACCGCTTTCCGGCGTCCAGGCGTCCGGCGTGTTCGGCTGGCGCATGAAATCGTCGGCGAAAACCGGGTCGGCCACCGGCTGGCAGTAGCCGTCCGTCAGGGCGACGCAGCCGTCGCAGGAGGCCGCCGTTCCACCGGATTCGATGCCGGTGTTGTGGGCCAATATCAGTTCCCTGTCGCCAAGCAGCACGGTGACCGCCTGCGCCCGGCGCTGCACGAGCAGCTCGACGGGCTGCGCGGGTGGTTGCCACCGGGCCGAGGTGATGGCCCGAGAGGTGAGCGTCTTCCCGACCCTCAGCTCGATCCGGTCGCTGCCCAGGATGAGCCACAAACACGGGCGGGTCGCCTTGCCGCCGGCGTCGAACTGGCCGTCCAGCACGAGGGCCGCGGCCCTGTCGCCCTCGCTGGTCGCCCGCTTGACCTGCACCGAGGTGTTGTAGGCCCCGAGGCCGGGCTTGTCGATCAGGGTGAAACTCGGCGGCAGGCCGGCGGTCTCGGCCGGCGGCGCGGCGGCTCGCGCGGGGGCCGGCGGCGCGACGGCAGCGGTGGGCGTCTCGCCGGCATCGACCGTGAGACGCGTGACGGCTCGGCCCTGGGCGAGATAGTCGATGATGCTGTTCGTGATCGGCTCGGAGCCCGGCCCGCGGTGGAAGCACAAAAACGACAGCGGCGCCCCCGAGTAGACCACCTCGCCGCGCCCGATGGGGAAGGACAGCACCGCCGCCCCACCCTCGGCGAGATCGGTGTCGCCATCATAGCGGAACTGCGCCAGAACCGTGGCCTGCGCGGCCTGCGCCGGCTGGAGGAAGGTCCCGGTCAGGTGAAACAAGCTGATCGGTTTCTTCGCGTCGAGGCCCTTGACTACCGGATCGTCCGGGGCCGAGATGATGACACTCAGGTGGTCGCGCGTTGTGCCCGTAGGCGTCACGTAGCGCGGCAACGGGTACGCCCCCTGTATCCCTGGCCAGGTCTCCACATACACGCGGCCGCCGGCCTCGACCCACGGAATCAACGCATCGTCCAACGAGCCCGCCGTCGCCAACGGACAGGAGAGGAGCAGCACATCGTACTGCTTCAGCACATTCGGGTCGGCCAACTCCCAGGGGAAGATGCGTTCATGGGGCAAACCACGGGAGGTCAGCACTCCGTCCAGCCCGTCGGGGTAATCCCCCCCGACGCCGATGCGTAAAGGCTTTGGGGGCACGAAGGCGGTCTGCGCGGCGATGTACGAAGCGGAGGTGAGTAGCAGGAGCGCGGCGGCGATTCTTGTCAGCGTCAAGTGAATACTCCCGGTGATCGTCAGTTCTCGAAGCCAAATGCGCGAGTCGATGAGAAGGTCGTGCAGTCCCGATCCCCCCGAGATGAATGCCGTTCTCTTATGGGCTGGACAGCCGCCCGCATGGTACATAGATTCGCCGCCAGAACCAGAAGTTCACTCTTCCCGGTCACGCAACCCTAACGCAACCCGATTTTGCCGGCGAGAAGCGCCGGACGGGGCTGGCCTCGCAGTTGTCTGAGGTGTCGGTCCACGTCGCCACAGGCATCTGCCCGCCCCTCCTTCGCCCAGTCCGGGACATCCACAAGGGCATTGAACGGTCAAACCACTTCCCTGGTATCTTCTTTGTCGTTTCGTGTCTTCGCGTCTTCGTGGTCAAAATCGCCAATATCCTCCCGTAGTCCTGTGCGTATTGAACGCAAATCGAATTACAGGATGCTACTGAGAGCGAATGGGGCCATGCCGCAGACCCATCATCCCGTCTCCGCTGCCGGACCGGCCGATGAGAGGCGCTTGCCTGTCGCCGTTACTGTAAGTCGGCTTCGACCGCCAGGAAGGCATTCACCAGCTCCTCGTGGATGTTGGCGAAGGGCAGCAATCCCAGTATCAGCGGCACGACATAGGCCGTATACCCCTCGGACCTGGCGGCGGCGGTCTTACGGTCCGGCGCATAGCCCAGTTGGTCGTCCGTCAGGCCAAGCACCATGCTCAGCGGCGAGCGCGCCTTACTGCGCACCTCGTTCTTGATGGCCTGGAAGATCTCGAAGGGTCCGCCGAGGATCGCCAGCGGACCGACGCGCAGCCCGTGGATTTCCGTGGGATCATCGAGCGCGCGCCCCTGCTCCATTGCCTCCAGGAAGGTCCGAAAGCCGCGAGCGTGGACGGTCGCCATACGCACGGCGTCGTCCGCGTCGTCGGCCCCCGGCGCATACAGGATCGCCTCCTGCTCGGCCAGCCGCTCTCGCACCCAGGCCAGGTCAACCGGACGACGGCTGAAGCGCACCTCACGGGAGGCCCAACCGATGGAATCCACCGCCAGCGGCCGCGCCTCGCCCAACCCCTGCCGCACGGAGCGGGCATAGCGCCCGGCGATGACATCGAGCGCCAGCAGCGAATCCTGCTCCGACTTGTGGACCACGCAGGAGTTGACATCCCCCTGTGCGCCCTGCAGGAACAGCCCTACGGCGCCCGGATTCTCGCGTTCGATCGCATTCGTCGCCACCCCTACGAAATCGCCGCTGATGTAGCGGGAAGGGGCGCAGCACACCACCGGATGACAGCCGAAATAGCTCGCGAAGCCGAGCAGTTGACCGGCCTGGTTGTGGGCCGCCAGCACCTGGCAGGTCGTATCGGTCAGTTCGGGCATGGCCGGACGCCAGTCATCCCGTAGCACCTCTTCCAGCGGCGGCGCATCCCGGTCCCATTCGCGGTTGAGCCCGATCCCCTCGCAGGGCGCCTCGGCGTGCGAAAGGGTGGCCTCCTGCAGGTTGCCGACGGCCTTGATTGCTGCCTGCGCGATCCGTCCGGGCAGAATCTCCAGATAGGGGTAATCCGGGTCGCCCCAGCCGTTGAGTGAGCCGGTGGCCGGGCCGCTGTGCGTGTGGGTGCAATGCACCAGGACCTGCTCCGGGGCGAGGCCCGTCGCCTCCTGCACCAGTTGCCGCACCCGCACGACGAGGGGCCGGTACAGTTGGATGATGTCATTGCTCACGACCACGACGATCTTGTCGCCGCAAGCCATCGCCATGGCCCGCGACCACAGACGGTCGCGCACCGCGATGGACTGGCGATTGAGGAATGGTCCGAAGCCGCACAACTCCACTCCCACGCGGGGCGTGATGTCCACCTTGCCGAAGCCAATTCTCATACCGTTGTCTCTCCCTACTTTCCGTGCTGTGATCGTGAACCCTTGGGTAGAGGCCTGTGAAACCGCGCATACCAACGGCCTATGCGTCAGGGAGGGATTGCAGGAAGATCGCGATGCGATCGCATGTGTTTGACGACACTTCCTTCAGACCATGTGGCAGCGCGATTTATCGCGCGGATCACATCGTATAGTTACCAACGCTTCGACTTCGACGGAGTGTTTGCTCGCAACTGACCGCGCAATGGGCGGAGGGCAGTTCGGCCCGCATTTGGCGCGATAAATCGCGCTGCCACATGGTCTAAGGAGAGGTAATTGCAAAAGTCGCTGCGTCGTCTGTAGGAGCGGTCTCCAGACCGCGATTGCCGTTAATACGCCGCAATAACAACATGTTTTCGTCTCTATAGACGTTATTTTGCACACTATCGGGTCCGGTCGCACTCTGGAGAGTGCTTCTAAAGACTTTTGCAATTGCCTCAGGAAACAATCGCTAGAGGCAATTGCAGAAGTCGCTGCCTCCTCTGTAGGAGCGGTCTCCAGACCGCGATTGCCGTTAATATGCCGCTATAATGACATATATTAGTCATTATCTATTTCATTATAGCGGGAATAACGGCTTGTTCGCACTCTGGAGAGTGCTCCTACAGACTTTTGCAATCGCCTCGCTAAACAGGTACATGCGATCTTAGCCCCAGACCCCCGCATTCCCAACGCCTCTAACCTAAGAATTGCGTTGGGATCGAGTAGTAATCCCCCTGCAATCCCCCAAAGCGCCAAAGCCGTTCAACGATCCTGCCGATTCGCCATGCGCGCCGACCCCTCCTCTTGCGAGGGGGAGGGAGGGCACCGGTTGCTCTGCGGCGAATCGCTGATCTGTCCCTCGACGAGCCTCGCAAATCCATCGTCTCCGGCAGACACGAAGGAGAGTCAAATCATGTTACGTGTCTCAGTCATCATCATCTTTGCCCTGCTCGCGGTTTCGGCGAGTCTCGCCGCCCCGGCTACGATCTACGTCTCCACGAAGGGGAACGACGCCTGGTCGGGCAGGCTGGCGGCGCCGAACAACGGCGCGACGGACGGACCCTTCGCTTCGCTTGCGCGAGCCCGCGACGAGGTCCGCAAGCTCAAGTCGGCGGGACCGGTGACCGTGCAGGTGCGCGGGGGTATCTACGCCTTGCCGGCCACGCTTGTTCTGACCGCCGAGGATTCCGGGACCGAGAAAGCGCCGATCGTCTGGCGAGCCTACCCCGGCGAGAAGCCGGCGATCATCGGCGGGAAGACCATCGGCGACTTCCAGCCATACAAGGGCAAGATCCTCAAAGCGGATGTCGGAGCGCAGGGGCTGAAGGACGTCTACTTCCGGCAACTCCTGTGCAATGGCCGGCGCATGGACCTCGCGCGCTACCCCAACCGCGATGCCGACCACCCGGTCACCGGCGGCTGGGCGTATGCCGACGGCGACCCGGTCCCGATGTATATGGACATCCCCGGAGAGCCGCGAAACGTGCTGCACTACAAGGAGTCCGATAGCCGCGTGTGGGCGCACCCCGAGGAGGCTGAGGTGATGGTGTTCCCGCGCTTCAACTGGTGGAACGACATCATCCGCATCGCCTCCATAGACCGCGACAAGCGCACGATCACGTTGAGCGCCGACGCCTCCTACGGGATTCGGCCCGGCGACCGCTACTTCGTGCAGAATGTGTTCGAGGAGTTGGACGCCCCCGGCGAATGGTACCTGGACAAGGCCACCTCGACGCTCTACTTCTGGCCGCCGGACGGCGTCGACCCGGCAACCATGACCGTCAGCGCCCCGGCCATCCGCACCATCCTGGAGCTTCAGGACGGCGCGGCGAACATCACCTTCCGCGGCTTCACCTTCGAGTGCTCCGAGGGCAACGCGATCTGGCTGCATGGCGCCACCAACTGCCTGATTGCCGCCGGGACCATCCGCAACGTGGGCGACTACAACGGGTCCGGCGTCGTCATCGGCGGCGGCAAACACAACGGCGTGGCGGGCTGCGACATCTCTTATGTGGGCCGGGACGCGATCAGCCTCGACGGCGGCAACCGCGACACTCTCGAACCGGCAGGAAACTTCGCCGACAACAACTACATCCACCACACCGGCGTCTTCTACAAGCAGGGCGTCGGAGTGTCGGCAAACGGGGTGGGCAACCGCATCTCACACAACCTGATCCACGATTGCCCGCGCTTCGGCATTGCGTGGGGCGGCAACGACCACGTTTTCGAGTACAACGAAATTCGGCATTGCGACCTGGAGACGGCGGACTGCGGGGCCATCTACTCGTGGCAGGTGGACTGGACCAAGCGCGGCACGCAGATCCGCTACAACTACCTGCACGACATCATCGGCTTCGGCCAGGAGAATGGGAAGTGGACCAGCCCCCACATGAACTGGGGCATCTACCTCGACGATGGCACCTGCGGCACCCACGTGTACGGCAACATCGTGGCCCGCACCATTCTGGGCGGCGTCCACATACACGGCGGCCGCGACAACGTGATCGAGAACAACATCCTCGTCGATGGCCGCGACAGCCAGGTGCAGTTCAGCGGGTATGCGAAGGGCCAGCACCCGGTGCCGATGATGACGGACACCTGGAAGCAGTTCTCCGGCACCCCGGCCTACAACAAGTACCCCGGTTATGTGGAGTTGACGAAGAGCCTGGAAGACGCTTGGCAGATGGCAGGCAACGTGTTCCAGCACAACATCGTCTCCTATCGCGAACCCGCCGCGGCGCTGTACGCGCACTACAACCTGCCCTTCGACAAGACCATTTCGGACTACAACCTGATCTGGCACAACAAGCAACCGATTCTCACGGGCGTCACGCGCCTCAAGGGCCTGACCGGCCCCAACCTCGTGCCCAATCCGGGCTTCGAGGAGGGCGAGCCCGGCAAGCTGCCCACCGGCTGGGAATGGCAGGTGCGGCCCAATGACTCCGACGCGCAGATCGACCCGAACGTGCACCTCTCCGGCAAGCAGTCGCTGCGCCTGGACGGCCGCGGCACGGTCAAGGACTCCAGCGGCCAGACGCTGTGCGTGAACTTCGTGAGCGCGGAAATCCCGCTCAAGCCCGGCCACACGTATCAGCTCGCGGCGAGCGTTCGGGCTGACCAGCCGACCAATGGCTCGATTCAGCCTCAGGCGTATGTGCCGAACAAGTTCTTCTGGGCGAAGTCCAACGGGTTCACGGCAGTGCCGGAGTGGAAGCGGATCGAGACCACTTTCCGCTTCCCGGGACCCGGCGACGCGGACTGGCATGAGGGCATGACCAGCGTCCGTGTCCGCATTGATGTCTCGCAGGGAACGGGCACCTTCTGGGTGGATGACGTGGAGCTTCGCGAGGCAGTGCCGATGTCGGAGTGGGAGGCCTGGCAGGCCCTGGGGCTGGACCAACACTCGGTCATCGCCGACCCGCTCTTCGTGAACCCGGCTGCCGGGGACTACCGTCTCAAGCCCAACTCGCCGGCTTTGGCGCTTGGATTCAAGCCCATTCCGGTAGACAAGATCGGCCCGTACAAGGACGAGCTACGGGCATCGTGGCCGATCAAGGAGGCAATCGGGGCGCGCGAGCAGATGAAGCTCGACTGGTCGCGCCACTGAGTCCTGAGATCGCACGGGCTTCGATGTGCGCTGCGGTTACTCCACCTCAATCGCCTGCAGGATGGCGTCGTTCTCACCCGCAGCCCGGACAAGGATCGTGATCTTCCCGTTCTTGTCCGGCGCGACGTTCAGCTCCCGCAGATCGCAGGCCATGCCGGCCTGACCGGCTTCGGTGCCCGGATCCCACGAGGCCCACACGGTCCGGCCGTTGATCTCGATGTCCATCGGCCGCTTGCCCGGCTCCGCCAGCCACAACT
Organism: uncultured Armatimonadia bacterium; assembly: GCA_964455745.1. Taxonomy (GTDB): domain Bacteria; phylum Armatimonadota; class Zipacnadia; order Zipacnadales; family CAYWBK01; genus CAYWBK01. The sequence goes on along the minus strand of CAYWBK010000100.1, from coordinate 7,466 downwards.
CGGCGAACTTGAGGTGAACGGTATACAGGGCAGGCGGCAGCGACAGCGTGTAGGAGACTTCGCGCCCCGACCGCGCCGTGTGGTACAAGGCCTGGTCATATAGCGTCGGTGAAGCCTGGGCGACCGGGCTTGCGGACCGGATTGCTTCACCTCCGGCGAACTCGCGGTCGGCGCTCCAGACGAAGCTGTTCCAGTCGACGAAGTCGGCCTCGCCCCCGCAGTTGATGCGCACGGTCGTCGTAGATTCGGGGAGGACCTCGATGGCCTGCACGATGGCCTCGTCGGTCTCCTGCCACGGCTCAGTCCCGCCGGTGAAATGAAGCACGATGTTGCCGTCGGCGTTCGGCACGACGTAACGGAAGACGCGGTCGTGGGCCTTGCGCCAGCCCCGCGCGTCCTGACAGATATCGAAATTGCGCAGCATCTCGCGACCGTTGATCTCGACGTTGAACGGTCGGGCGAAGGAGCGTTCGTATTCCGGCTCGGCGAACTTGAGCCGCACGGCGTAGAGGCCCGTCCGTACTGGGATTGCGTAGCTGAAGTCGCTGCCGCAGCGGCTGCGGCGGTACAAAGCGGGGTCGTCCGCGCTGTGGATCTCGGATTTGCTGGTCGCGATGTGACCACCCTCGAAGAAGCGATCCGACGACCAGACACCGCCGGCGCGGTCGGTGTAGGGCTTTCGCGTCCCGCAGAGAATACGGACCACGCTTCCGTTCGGTTCGGAAGGCGACGGCTCGGCATAGGTGATTCTTGGCATCCAGGCCGCGATGTCGTTTTCGGGATCGGCGCTCTTGTCGAGCACGAACCTGATCGGATCGCCTTCCTTGACGGCAAGCGTCAGATCGTGGGTTGCGCCGACGAGATCGTTCAGGGGCGCTTCCGCCCAGCCCTCTTCCGGCCAGATCTGTCTGCCACCGTGCAAGATGCGGGCGCGGAGGGGGGTGCCGGCGGCCTGACGATACCACTCCTTCATCACGCGGCTGACGATGCGGACGGTACCGGCCTTGGGGGCGACCCAGGTGCGAACGCTGCACGCATCCGGCGATGACTGCATCCAGGCGCGACCCAGACGTGCGCCGCCCTGACCCTCCCACCAGCCCTCGATGCCGCCCGGCTGGTTCGGCGTTCCGCCCTCATCGGCGGAGGAGGTCTTGGGGGGCGTCACCCAGGACATGGGCTCGAAGATCACACCGTCGGCGGTCGTATCGGCGCACCAGCCCTCGCGGCCCCGGACCGGAAACAGGCCGCCGAGGGCGTAGGCGGTGACGGGTTCGTCGGCGATCCTGGCGGCGGGGGTCCAGGCGCTCATGTTGCCATCCCCGCCGACGGTTCTGACCGCATACGCGGCATCGGGGTCCCACCCCTCGGCGTGGTCGAAGTAGTAGGTGCCGATGCTCACCTTGCCGAGGATCTCCGTGCCGCGCTTCACCTCATAGTAGCTGAGCCAGCTCTCATCCGCGCCCGCCGACCAGTAGAGCCCCACGCCCGAGTGGCCGATGTTCGTCTCGCGCCGCGCCAGCACGTTCGCCGGAGCCGTCGGCGCTGTCCGGTCGAGGCCGCTGCCGGGCCGATTCGGCAGTCCCAGGTAGATCAACTCACCCGGCGTCTGCTCCGCGATCTCAATGCCGCTGGCCATGAGGTCCGCGCCATCCCTGACGACGGTTGCCTGCACCGAATCGAAACCTACCACATACTCGTGGCCTGGCAGCAAGCCGCGGGGGAAGATCGTCACCGGACCGGGAGCCTTGTGCTTGAAGATGATGCAGGCCTTCGTGCGGTCGCGGCTGGTTCGCTGGGCGTAGTAGAAGTCCGTGCCACCGATCACGCCCGGATGGAACATGTACGACCAGCGGCCGGCAACCCCCTCGTGGCGCAGGAACCGGTATGTCTCGAGGTCCCTTCTGAGACACTCCTGGTCATCCGGGGTAACGTGCAGGCCCCAGAACGGCACCATCGTCATCGTCTGGCGAGATGTCTCCGGTTTGTAGACGCCCGGGTTGACGAACGTCTCGATGATATCGACCCATTTGTCCGGTGGCTCGATATAGGAGAAGTAGTGGTTTGTCTGCAGGCCGCGACCGTGGTCGGAGAAATAGTTGGTGTTGGCGTAGCGCTGAATCTCGGCGGTGTGGCTGTAGGAGCTTCCGCCGCTGCAGGTGTGGAAGGATGAGCGCGGGAAGCGGTCGAGGAAGCGCACGATCTTGTCGCGGAGGTCTCGGTCGGCGGCCCAGTCGGGGAACTCCACGGCGTCGGTGCGCCATTCGAAGTCGCCCCAGGCTCCGACCTTGCCGGCCATGACTCCGGGTGTCGGACGCCCGGCGAACCAGGCCAGCCAGCCCATGCCCATTTTCTCGAGATAGCGGCGGGTCTGGCGGAAGTCCGGGCCCTCGTAAGTAGGGGTGAACACGCTGCCATAGTTGTCGGGGGGCAGGCCGTCGAAGGACGACCAGCCGGCATCATCCCAGAGCATCTCAAAGCCGATGCCACGCATGACGTCGGCATTCATGTCAAGATAGGCGAGGCGCTCGGCGAATTGCTCTTGCAGGTTCCGCGCACAGTACGTCCACGGCACCGCCCATTTCGGGCGGGCGTAGTAGTCCATGTTGGTGTAGTCCCACAAATAGCGGTACTGCCAGTCGTAGGACTGCACCGCCATGTCGTCGAGAGTTCCTGCGAAGACGCCGACGGTGACGGCGGGGAGTGCGATCCGCTGGCCCGGAGCAAGCGGAACCGCATCGAGGTCGGGGATGGCGGCGGTCACGTGCAGCGGCTCATCATCGGCGCGCTCCACCGCAAGGCTCCAGTTGCCGAGGTATTCGAGGGCCACGAACCATCCGTCATCCGGCTCGCCGCTGCGATGGAGCGCGGTCCAGGGCATGAAGTCATAGGTTGCCCGAGCGGCCACCACCTGCTGGTAGTTCGGCGTCACCGGGGCGCTCTGCATCATGCCCTGATCGGCTTTGCTGTTCCCGCCGACCATCCAATAGTGAGTGAACGGCGTGGTCGGATCGTCCGCGATGGGGACGGTCAGGACAGTCGCCTCAGCGGTGAGGGACGAGGCGCCCGTATTCTCCAACTCGACCCATTGGCGGAGGACAGACGTGCCGGGATAGGCGATGACGCGGAAATGAACCGCCAGGTTCTCGCACGCGAAATCCAGCGCCAGCATTGCCACGGGCTGCCCGCCGGCCGATGTCCTGACGGCGGTGGCGCTAGTGAGCGCCCACGGACCATCGCCGGCAGCCCCGACGGTGACCGGCGCGATGGCACAGCCCTCCGGGATGTACTCCATCGGCGGGGAGGCGAGTTTGTTCCTGAAGCCGGTCTGCGTGAAGCGACCGTCTTCGACCGCATAGGCTATCTCGACAGCCTTCGTTCCGACCGTCCACGTCGCCCCGTCCTCACTGCCGCGAACGAACGCATCACCCACTCGAAGCCGCGCCATCAAAGGGCCTCCTGTCTTTCCTGGGGACTCACAGCACCTGGAACGGTTGAAAATCGGAGCGCTGGCGGGGCGAAATCCGAGACGCATGGCCCCCGGGCCTCTCGGCGCAGCCTTCTTGCTCAGGAACCGCCGTTTGCCTCTCCCCTCCCGGTACGGGAGGGGTGCCCCGCAACAGGCGGGGCGGGGTAGGGCCGTTCGGGCGGGTGAACGGCGACCTAACCCGCCAGTGGCTCATCTACATCTCACCGCAACCGGTAGACGTGCGCCTCAAGCGGTTTGAACGTGTCGCCGAAGGCTCCGGCCTGCACGACAATGCGACGGGCCTCGAACAAGACCTCGGCGGGCTTCTCAGGCAGCCCGGTGAAGTGGCATTTCTGCTCCTGGGTACGGGGGTTCACGGCGAGCAGATAGGTCGCGCCGTCGGCAGTCCACACACAGGAGTGGATGCCGTCCGCGTCGCACGCGGCAGGGCCCTTGCTCTCGCCCTCCAGGATCACCGGGGCAAGCTGGTTGATCTCTGCGTTCAATTTCGTGAAGTACGGCCACAGGGGGGTGTCCGGCAGCAGCCACTGGTTTCGGCCCTTGCCGTTTTGCGACCATTTCTCCGTCGTATACCACGCGTACCAGATCAGCCCCGTGGCCCCGTGCACGATGGACAGGTACGCCTGGCAGCGCAGCTCCTCGCAGGTAGGCTCGGCCCACGCGCCGTCGATGGCGAACGCCTGCGGCACGACCCAGACCGCCACGCGGCCATGCCCCGCTTCGATGCCCGCCTTGACCCATCCGGCGATGCCCTCGATGCTGGAGTTGCGAATGAAGTACGGGTCCATCATCAAGAGGTCGTAGGCGCGCACTCCATCCGGGAAGACCCCGGTGTTGTTGCAGGCCGCCGACACCGGGCGGTGCGGGTCGGCTTTGGCGAAACGGTCGTGGGCGTCCAGCGCCATCTGCAGCCGATCTCCGCTCGGCTCGTCGATGCCATACCACATCAGCAGGTTACTGTAGCGGTTGGCGAAGGCGACCATGCTGTCCAGGGACGCCGCATCGGGCGCGCCCACTTCAGGAAGCACCCACAGTCCCAGCTTCTGGGCGATCTGCATGTACTTCTCGCCGGGCATCCCCCAGCCTCGGACGATGGTGTTGAAGCCGTGGTCGCGGCAGTCGGTCAGAAGCTGCTCCAGGCTGATCTCGGGTAGCTTCAACTCCCGCGCTCGCGCGTTGACCAGCTCCAGCGCAGGCTCCGAGATGTGGTACAGGCCGATGGGGAAGATAGGCTTGCCATTGACCCGGCAGGCGCGCTTGGCGTCGAAGCTCACCTCCAACGGGGCCGGAGAAAGCACCCGCAAGTCGCGCCGGTCCCGCGCGATGAGCCTTGCAGCGGAATCCTGCAAGTCAATCTGGACCTCGTAGTCACCGGGCGGGAGGTCGGCCAGCGACCCCTGCAGGTTCGCGGTGGAGCGAGGGCTGACCGTTTGTGCCTGCTGCCAGACCGGGCGTAGATGCCCTTTGGGGATCAGGCTCGCACGCAGGCAAAGCGGGCCTGCCCCGACGCCGGAGTCTCCCACCAGGCCGGACAGCCGCAGCGTCTTGTCCTGGTCCTTGGACTGGATGCAGCCACGGTAGATTGGCGAGAGCATGTCCAGTTCCAGCACGGGGGCAGGAAGCGCGCGGATCACCGGGCTGCTCGCCAGGACCCGTTCGGGCGCGGCCGGGTCCCGAGCCACGAACTGGAACGTGCGGGGCTGGTCGGTGTCGAGCGCGATGCTGGCGGCGAGGCTGGTCTGCTTGCCGGCGGCGAGGGCGATCTTCGGGGCGACCTCGGTCTCGGCCCCATTGTCCAGGTCCACGCACGTCAGCCTGACCGCCGCCGGGCGGGTCTTGGCAGCCGACACCGTGACCGTGACCGGATTCGCGCCGCCGAACCACCGCTGCGGTGTCTTGGCGCTGAGGCCGGGGGCCAGGGTGTACTTCTCGGTCGGGACGCTGATGCCGCGCAGCTTCCCAAATCGGGAGCGCACCGCGAAGCCGCCGAAGGTCGGCGACCAGCCGGATAGCTCCTGCTGCAGCGGGCCGCGCCCCTGGTACTCGCGGTTGAAGTTGGCGGTCCACACCGCGGCGGAGGGGCTGTCGGCGGTGATGTCGAGCGAGGCGAACGGAATCTCGATCTCGGCAGTCCACATGCCGGGCGCGATGCCGGTGCGCGCGACCCAGTACCGATCCCACGCGGCATCGCCCCCGCGTTCGTCATACTGGGTCCCCGCGGCGTTGACGATGAAGTGCAGGTACTCCTTCCCCTCGCCGGCAGGGGCCAGGAACACCTCCACGCTGTCATCGGTCCACACCGCGCCGTCGCGCTCCTTGACCTTCCGGCTCACATTCGCGACATCCGAGTCGTAGCATTGGAAAGCGACGACGAGCGACTGGGCGGTTCGCGCCACTCGGCACACCGTCCGCTGCGTCAGATTCGGACTGCCATCCATGGTCACGAACTGGGGGATCACCGCCGCGCCCGCCCACTGCGCCTCGTTGACCGTGCCGTCCATCGCCGGGGCCTTCGCCAGCAGCGGCACGGTAAGCTCGGGCACGGCGTTCCCGGCCAGACGCGCGGCATCCCGGCGCTTCTGCACCGCCGCGAGCCGCGCCGGGTCCTTCGCCCAGGTCACCAGGTTTTGCAGGAACGACGCATCTGGGAAGCCGTACTGCTGGTAAGCCGAAGACACCACCACGAGGCCTTTGCCGACCTCCAAATAGCTGACAATAGGGCGGCGTCCTGCGTCCGCTACCAGCGGCGTCAAGGCCTGTGACCAGTACGCCGGCTGCGTCCAGGGCACCCTCGGCGGCTTCACGTGGAGCATCAGAGGGTGCTCCGAGTTCACCCACGCCGCCGGCCCCTCCCGCGAGGGGTTCATCTCCGACTTGCTGCCCCAGCGCAGCCCGGGGTCTATCGCAGTCAGCCAGTCGAACATCTGCGGGTAGTTGGCATCGGTCACGACAAGGCAGCCGCCGCGATCCAGGTACGCGCGCCACTTGTCAGCATAGGACTCGAGGGGCTGGGGGTGTTCGTAGTTGTACCCGCTGCCGAACACGACGACCGCATAGCGATCCAACGCGGCGACCAGGTCGGCGATGTGGATATTCTCGTACGCGTCCAGGCCCCATCCTGCCTCGCGGAACACGCCGGCTTGTTCGTCTCGGTACCAGCATTGGCCGTCGCGAAACGAGCTGTAGACAGCCGCGCCGCGCGGTTGAGCCTGCGCCTGCGGTGATAGGATAATGGCTAGGATGATGGGCAATAGTGGCAGGCTTCGCGTCACGGCGCTTTCCTCCGGGAGACGGTCTGATCGGGGCGATACGCTCCCGACACGGTGGCTTCGCCGGCGGCCCGCCAGGACCTGCCTCGGGCCATCACGACGTGCCGCGACGGGGTCTGCTTCGAAAGTGGAGTGGGCGTCTCGCCCGCCATCGCCGTCATTCGCATCGTCTCAGAGTGCCGCAGCCTGGCATGAGAGCTGCCTCGAGAATCGCCGTTTGCCGGGCGAACGGCGGCCTCACCCCCGGCTATGCATTACTCACATCTTGGTGGGAGGGAGTCGAGGCGGTCTGATCGTCTCGCCTTTGCACCCCGAAGGGGTGCCGGACGTTAGCCGTGCTGGCGCAAGCGCCAGCCTGGCGCAAGCCCCCGGATTCCCGGCCCCCAATGGCCCATCAGCCCCGAAGGGGCGGTACAGGATAAGCCCCGCAGCCACTTGTGTCGCCCCCTATCGGGGGCTTACTGACCGTGTAGGATGCTCAGTACCGTGGGCTTGCGCCGGGCTGGCGCTCACGCCAGCAGGGCTAACCTCCGACGCCCCCTTCGGGGGCTTAACGGCTCTGACGACTTGCTCACAAGATGTGAGTAATGGATAGCACCCCCGGCCCCTCTCCACGCGTGGCTATGCTTTACCCGCATCTTCGCACCTGGGGGCTGCGAATTGGTCTCAAGCCGTTGCCGTCAAGCCCCCGAAGGGGGCGTCGGAATTTA
>CAYWBK010000099.1:10471-16217 GCA_964455745.1 uncultured Armatimonadia bacterium | reverse complement strand
CTTTTGGGGCAACGGCCCGTGATGCGCACGCAAGATGTGGGTAAAGCATAGCCGCAAGCGGAGAGGGGAGAACGGCAATAGTCCCCTGCTGCGCGGGAATCGTCGTTTGCCTCTCCCCTCCCGGAACGGGAGGGGTGGCCCCGCGAAGCGCTGGGCGCGCAAAGCGCGGCAGGGGTAGGGCCGTCGCCATCGTTTCAGAGTGCCGGAACCCGGCATGACGATTGCCTGAAAATGGGATGGCAACTACGACTGAACGGCGGCCAACCACAGAGACGCCGGGGGACGCAGAGAACGTCTGGTAACGACCTGTACACCCGAGGGAGCGCCGAGCGGTGTCGCCGTACCGTGTTCTCTGTGTCTCTGTGGTTTCTTGCCGTTCACCCGCTCACACAGCGCTTCATGTCTAGGCACCGTCTCCGCAACCGGCGCAGTGACACTATGCCGGGTAGACCTTGACCCTCCGCCGCGGGTCGCGACCGACGCTCTTTGTTTGGACGTGCAGCTTGGCAGCCATCTCGTGTTGAAGCCGCCGCACGTAGGCGTTCTGCGGGAGAAGCTCGACGCCGTCGCCGGTGGCCTGCGCGCGCCGGGCGGCCTCCTGCAGTTCCTTCAGCGCAAACTGCTCGCGCGCGGTGTCCTCGCTGCCGAACGCCGCGCGAAGGGCCTCGTAGATTTGGCCATACGTGTTGCTGCGGACACTGATGACCTGCGCCGCCGAGCCGATCTCGGGGTCCCGGTCGCCCGGGTGGCGGTCACCGTGATCCCCCATGAGGGTGACGATCATGTTGGCCGCTCGCGGGTCATCCGTGGCTACGGCCGGCAGCCTCAGCTCCCTCAGCGCGCGCTCCAGTTTCCGAGGGGACACCCCCCGCGCATGGATGCGAGTGATGCCGGGCTGGGCCGCCGCGCTGCGAAGCTCCCGCCGCAGCTCCGCGCTGTCGTCATCATCCTCGTCCCGACCGGCGGCCTCCGCCCGAGGCGACCCCGGCAGGCGGAGCGACGAGCCGGCGAGTTTGCCGCTGCGCAAGGCCGCCTGAACGCTGCCGTCCGGGCCGCGCTCCCGCACTTCGGCGGTGACTTCCTGGTCGAGCAGCAGCAGATCGACAGTCTCGGCCACATCGCCATGGATGGCGAGGCGGTCGATGGTCTCGATCTCGATGAGCGTATCGAACGTCGGCGGGGCTTTGCGCTCCAGGACGGTCTTCTGCGTCCGCCGTCGGCGCGCCTCCTCATCACCGAGAGTGACTGCCTGTATCCCGCCGATCAGGTCGGAAAGCGTCGGGTTGGACATCAGGTTCTCAAGGTTGTTGCCGTGGGCCGTGCCGATGAGCTGCACGCCGCGCTCGGCGATCGTCCTGGCCGCCGCGGCATCGGCATCGGTGCCGATCTCGTCGATGACGATGACCTCGGGCATGTGATTCTCGACGGCCTCGATCATCACATCGTGCTGTTGCATGGTATTGGGCACCTGCATACGGCGGGCGCGCCCGATGGCCGGATGAGGGATGTCGCCGTCACCGGCGATCTCATTGTTGGTATCGACCACGATGACGCGCTTGTCGAACTCGTCGGCGAGGACGCGGGCGATCTCCCGCAGCTTCGTCGTCTTCCCCACTCCCGGCCTGCCGACGAGGAGAATGTTGCGCCCGGTCTCAATCACATCGCGGATGATGTCGATAGTGCCGAACACCGCCCGGCCGACCCGGCAGGTGAGGCCGACAATTCGGCCCACTCGGTTCGGGATTGCCGAGATCCGGTGCAGAGTGCGCTCGATACCGGCCCGGTTGTCGCGGTCGAAGGCCCCGACGTGCGCGACCACGAAGTCGATGTCCTCCATCGTTGCCTGCTGGCCGCCCAGATACTCGAAGCCACCGGCGAACCGGGCCTCCATCGGGCGGCCAAGATCGATCACGACTTCGAGCAGCTCGTCGAGGCGCGGGTGCCCAACCAGCAGGTCGCGTGCCCGGAGGGGCAGGACATCCAGCAACCTGTCGATGTCATCAGTCACGGTCTGCTCAATGCTCATATCGAACTTACGCTCTCCCATGCTCCCGAAGTGAGTATACCCCGGCGGGCCGGAGAGTCAAGGATGCGGAAAAGCCCAAGCGACGGTGCCGGCCTGGACGCCGGATGCGCTGATGCGGCCTACTTCCTTGACGATAGCTTACTGTGGTCTCAACACTCTCTTAACAATAGCCCGCTATCATTCGTCTATCAGTGTGAAGCCGCGAACCTCAGAGCCGCCGGGCCTCCCGGGGGCTCGCTTTTTTATGGGGGGTCGTTTCCACGGACGAAAGCAGCCGCCGTGCCTCTCTCGTCCCCAACGTGGCAGGTGTTCCGCCAGTGGACGGCGAACACCTGCTGAAATCACGGCTGGCCACCGACGAGAATGCTGCCTGGCGAGCCACCTCGTGTTGTGTCTATACGCCTATGCGCCGCCAATCCTTCTTTCCCCTCGCCTTCATCGCCTTCATCGCCTGCCTCGCCATTCTCGCCGTCGCTCTCGGGGCCGGCGAGGGCGCGCCTGCGCGGGCCGGGCAGGCCCCCGCCCCCACAGCCCAGGCCTCCGGCGGCGTTCCCTCGCGCCCGCCGGCGTCGGCCATTCGCGCCGACCTTGAGCGCATCCTCGCCAAACCCGAGTATGCGACCGGGGACCCGACGTGGCTGCAGCGTCTTGAGGAGCGGATCGTGCGGGCCATCGCGGAGGCGCTTACGCACGATATCGGCTTCGCGCGGTTGCTGAATACCGCGCCGGTCCTGTACTGGACGCTGGTGGCGGGCCTGGTCGCGATTCTCCTGGTGATCCTGTACTACACGTATCTGGGCATTCGCGCGACATTCGGGCCGACACGAGTGAAGAAGCCGGGAACGGCGGCCCCGCCTGTGCCGACGACCTCGCCGCGGGCGCTGCGCAGCCTCGCAGACGAAGCCGCGGGGCGCGGGGACTTCGAGCAGGCGCTGCGATACCTGTACCTCGCGGTGCTCCGGCAGCTCGACCGCACCGGCGTCCTCGGCTATCAGCGCGCGCGCACGAATTGGGAGTATGTGGACGCCCTGCGCGGAAAGATCGACGTGGCGCCGGATTTCGTTCCCCTGACTTTGGCCGTCGACCGGGTGACTTACGGGCGCGTCCCTGCCGGCGCGGACGACTATACCGCGTGCAGCGAGCGTGTGGAGCGCATCTGGGGCCAAGCGAGGCCCGACGATGCTTAGGCGACTCAGTCCGGTGCTGTTGGTCATCGTCATCTTCCTGGTCTTTCTGGGCTGGCAGTTCATCGGCGTCAGCAGGAGTCCGGGCGCAGACCCCGTGGAAGATCACGCCTCCACGCGCACGAATGCGTGTGGCACGAAAGCGCTGCGGGAGTTGTGCGGGGCGATGGGGCTTTCGGCCCACACCTGGGGGCGACCGTTCGGCGAGCTTCATGGGCGCGTGGGGCTGTTGCTGGTGCTCGACCCGAACGCAGGGATGCGCGCGGGAGAGATGGACGCGCTCCTGAAGTGGGTGGAGGACGGGGGTCGGGTCATCATCGCCGTGGACCCGAAGCCGGACCGCACGATCCAGGGGGCGGTGCAGCCCGTGCAGCCGTGGTTGCAGGCGCTGGCCCCGCTCGGCTTGAGTTATGACGCGACGTGGACGTTCGACGCGCATCTCCTCGCGGTCAGCCCGGGTTCCCCGCTGGCCGAGGACGCCAGGACGGTCAACATGCCGGAGACGCGCGGCCTCAAACGCCTGCGTAGCACGTCCGATCTGGACCTGCCCGCGGTGGTAAACGAGCGCACCGAGAAGGCGAAGGCTCTGGTGCAGATTCGCAAACACGAGCAGTGGGCGGAGTACGTCGCGCAAGGCAATAACCCCGTCGTCGTCTCGTTCAGACAAGGTCTCGGGGTGATCTACGTCATCGCGAATGTCGATATGCTCGATAACAGCCACCTGCGCGAAGCCGACAATGCCGTCTTCGCGGCCAACATGATCTTCACGGCGGCGCGCAGCCCGGAGATCTACTTCGATGAGTTCCATCACGGCCGAGTTGCGCATGAGGCGGAAGATGGAGGCTTCGACACCTCGCCAATGTCGAACACCATCTGGGCAATGATGGTGGTCTTCTTCATCTACGCAGTCGGCAAAGCGTGGCGCTTCGGTCGGCCGGAGCCGCTTCCGCCCGCAAACCGGCGGTCGGTCCTGGAGTACGCGGAGGCTTATGCCGGCCTCTACCGGCGCGCGCACAAGGCCAGCGCGGCGCTCGACATCGTGGCCGCTCGCTTCCGGCGGCGGATTGGATCGTTCACAGGCCTCGGCCCCGACGCCCCGGCGGAGCAGCTCGCCGAGGCCGTCGCCGCGCGGAGACGAGTAAACCGCGCAGACCTGACCGCCCTGCTGCAACGCATCGAAGCGTGCCGGGGCGGCAAAGACATCACCGATGGAGAGTTGTTGTCCGTGAGCCGGGCCATCGCGGCCTATGAGGAGGTCATCTTCCCGCATGTCTAGCCTATCGCCGAACTCGACGCCGGCGCAAGAGCTTGCCGCCAAGATACAGGCGATGGTCGGTCGGGCCATCGTCGGGCAGGAAAGGCTGATTCAGGAGACGCTCGTGGCAGTGCTCGCGGGCGGGCACGTGCTATTGGAAGGAGTGCCGGGCACCGCGAAAACCCTGCTGGTCAAGGCGCTGGCGATCGCATTAGGGCAGGAGTTCCGCCGCGTCCAGATGACCCCGGACCTCATGCCCTCGGATGTCCTGGGCACCTACGTGTTCGACCTCAACACCAACGAGTTCCACCTGCGCAAAGGCCCGATCTTCACCAGTTTCCTGCTGGCGGATGAGGTGAACCGCGCGCCGGCGAAGACGCAGTCGGCGATGCTGGAGGGCATGCAGGAGCGGCAGGTGACGATCGACGGGGTGACACACCCGCTGCCGTCGGACTTCACGGTCTTCGCGACCCAGAACCCCATCGAGTACGAGGGCACCTACCCGCTCCCGGAGGCGCAACTGGACCGTTTCCTCGTTAAGCTGATCGTGGACTACCCGACTGCGACCGAGGAGGAGGCGCTCCTGCAGCGCTACCACACGGGCTTCGACGCGCAGGACCTCGCGGCGGCGGGTGTGGCGGCAGCGACCACGACGGAGGAGCTTGCGGCGGCGCGCCGGAGCATTCTCGCGCTTACCGTCAGTGATGAGATCATCTCATACATCGCGCAGCTTATCCGAACCACGCGCGAGAGTCCCAGCCTGGTCCTCGGCTGCAGTCCGCGCGCTTCGGTGATGCTACTGCAGGCGGCGAAGGTACTAGCTGCCTTACGCGGAAAGGACTATTTGTCGCCCGATGAGATCAAGGCCGTAGCGCCGGCAGTGCTGCGGCATCGGGTCGTGCTCCGCCCGGAGGCGGACATCGAGGGCACGCGCCCTGATGACGTGGTCAGAAGCGTACTAGCGGCGGTGCCGGTGCCGAGGTGAGCGGTGGGTGCGCACCGGTGATGGGAGAAAGGACCTCTGGGGCGAAAGAGGGCTATACCGATGCAAAGGACCTATACGGTCGTGCTGTTGAGAGACGAAGAGGAGGGCGGGTACGTGGTCTGGGTGCCCGCGCTGGGCACTTTTTCCAGGCCATGTGGAAGCGCGATTCATCGCGCGAATCACGCCACACAGCCACAGACGGCACATTGACGAAATGCCTGTTGGGGCGGTCAAGGGCATGACCTACGGTGAGCTATGCGACCTGCATTTGGCGCGATGAATCGCGCCGCCACATG
>CAYWBK010000099.1:0-10371 GCA_964455745.1 uncultured Armatimonadia bacterium | reverse complement strand
ACCTACGGTGAGCTATGCGACCTGCATTTGGCGCGATGAATCGCGCCGCCACATGCCTGAGGATGATCGCGATGGAGGGGTACCCCCGCTGAATTGCGCGCCGCGCGGTCCGAGGAGGGTTAGGGTGAGGCCGCCGTCCCCTGCAATGGGCTGAGCCTGCCCCCATGCGGCATTTCGCGAAGGCAGATCACGGAAGGGAGGTGGCAAGCAGTGAACGTCGACGAGCGCAAGCGGCTTACGCGCATGTCTTCCTGCGCTGGGTGAGCGTCCAAACTGGGCGCTGACGCCCTCGCGCAGGTCTTGCGTGAGCTGAAGCCATTCCCGGATCCGAATCTGCTCGTGGGCCGCGATCTGGCCGACGATGCTGCGGTGTACCGCCTCTCCGACGACACCGCGGTCGTCTCCACGGTCGATGTCTTCACGCCGATTCATGACGATCCCTACACGTTTGGCCAGATTGCTGCGGCGAACTGCCTCTCGGACGTCTACGCGATGGGCGCCCGGCCGCTGGTCGCGCTCAATGTCGCCTGCTGGCCGGCGGACCAGGCTCCCCTTGAGATGCTGGCCGAAATTCTGCGCGGCGGCGGCGACAAATGCGCCGAGGCTGGGGTTCCCATCGGCGGCGGGCACACCATGCGGGCTCCTGAGCCGGCTTACGGCCTCGCCGTCACCGGTATCGTGCATCCGGACAAGATCATCACCAATGCCGGAGCGCGCCCCGGAGATGCGCTGGTTCTCACCAAGCCCCTGGGGTCGGGGATCATCACCACCGGCGCGATGGCCGATGCCGCCGACGAGAGCGTCGTGGCCGAGGCTGCTGCTGTGATGATGCAACTCAACCGGGCCGCAAGTGAGGCGATGATCGCCCTCGGGGCGTCGGCGGCGACGGACATCACCGGCTTCGGGCTGATCGGGCACGCCTACGAACTGGCAGCGGCGAGTGGCGTGGAAGCCCACATCGAGATCGGCACAGTGCCGCTCATGCGCGGTGTTCTGGAACTTGTCGCGCAGTGGGCGCTGCCGCAAGGCCTGTTCCGCAACATGGACCACTACGGGCCGCACGCGGACTTCGGCGGCGCGCCCGAGGCGCTGACACAGGTTATGTGTGACCCCCAGACCTCAGGCGGCCTGCTGATCGCCATCGCTGCGGAGAGATCGGGAGATCTTCTCGCAGAGCTGTCGAGCCGAGGCGTGAGCGCAGCCAGGATCGGCGAGGTGCGGGAGGGAGCGCCGGGGCGCGTGGTGTTCGAGTAGCCGGAGCCGACAGAGGCCAGCACCCGAGGCAGCGGGCTCTGGGGCCGAGGAATAGCCTGAAGGCCCACCTGGCCGTTCAGCCAGGGTCGCGGCTGATTGGTGGGAAGGTCGCTGGGGGCACACATTATGGCGCCCAGCCCGAGCGGACCGAGGGCCGGGGTAGTACATGTGGTCCGGCTATCACAACGAGGAACACCATGCCGCTGTCATTTCTCCTCTGGAACCTACACAAGAAGGATCTTTCCGACTTAGTCGCGGCGCTGCTGACTGAGCACTGCATCAGCGTAGTTCTCTTCCTGGAGGACCGGCTTCCCCCTGAGGCCAGACTCGCCGCCCTAAACCGCTGCGTCCCGGAGTGGCGGCACATCAGCCGGGTGAGTTCCGATATACACAAGGTGCGCCTCTACACACGGCTGCCCGAAGGGGCCATATCTCCCTTCCGCGAACACTCGCGCTACCCAATGTACGCTGTCCGCCTGCCTGGCCAAGCCGATATCCTACTTGTGGGAGCTCACATCCCCGACTTACGCAACAACAGAATCGAGAGTGTTCGAGCTCACTGCCGTATGCTGGCGCAGACGGTCCGCGAGGCCGAGGGCGAGTTCGGGAGTCGGCGAACCGTGGTCATCGGCGATTTCAATCTCGATCCCTACGACGAATCAGTCGTGTCCGCCGACGGCTTCCACGCGGTCATGAGTCGCAGTCTGGCCCTCCGCAAAACCAGATGCGTACAGGGGGCGGATCACCACTACTTCTACAACCCAATGTGGAGCCACTTCGGAGACAAGCCGCAGGGACCGCACGGGACGTGGTACTGGCAGCACGCGGAACCCGTGTGCTGGTTCTGGCACATTCTGGATCAGGTGCTCGTGCGCCCGGAACTGATCGAGTCGGGGCTGATCGGGTGCGACTGCACGACTATCCCGGACCACGCCGGGGAGGTGAGCCTGCTGACAAGTGACCGAGCACCAGACAAGCGTCGAGCCTCTGACCACTTGCCGCTTGTGTTCCGTCTGAAGTGCGACTATGATTCACCTGTTCAGGAGAGGAGGCTTCTATGACGCAGACTCCCGATCTCTGGCCCGACACGACCGTTCAGGCCGACGACCTGCCCGTCGCCATCCTCCGGCAGCAAGCCGAGTATCTTGGGCAGAGGCACGCTCAGCGGCTCACCGGCAGGGTCGAGGCGCGGCCGCTGGGGCAGCAAATGTGGCTGACGTTGAGCATTGTTGCTCCCGCGCTGAATCATTACAGCTACAGGCTTCTGGACGTCCGGTACGGCATGGGCGGTTACCCGGCCACCGTCTCGTTCTATGATGACGAGCTCCAGGTCCAGACCCGAGCCCAGTTTGAGAGGTGGCTGAAGGACGTGTTCGCCGACCACCGAACCCAACTGGTGATTGCCCAACTCGAGGCTGCCATCGACGCGCAGACGGGCGAACCGGCCGTCGCATAGCACGGACATCGGCCGCTCGCTTCGTGTCGCTACTGACGCGGGATGGTTCGCCTGTGCACTTGACGGAAACAGTAACCGTCACCTGAAAGGACCGCCTACCATGCGCGCCTGCACTGCCATTGGCCTACTCGCCCTTTTCGCCGCCCCCGGCATGGCCCTCACCCTCACCACGAACGGCGCGGCCAACTGCGTGATTGCGATTGCCGCCGACGCAACCGTGCCGGAGCAGACGGCAGCCAAGGAGTTGCAATCTCACCTGAAGCTGGTCACGGGCGCGGATATCCCGATCCGCGACGAGGCTGCGGTACCCGACAACGCGCAGCAGATCGTTGTCGGGCCGGGGGCGCGCTTCCACAAGGCGTTCCCCGCACTCGATCTCGCGACGCTGAAGCAAGACGGCATCGTGATGCAGACTGCAGGCAACGCGCTGTACCTGGCTGGCGGGCGACCTCGCGGGACGCTGTATGCGGTCTATACCTTCTTGGAAGATACCGTCGGCTGCAGGTGGTGGAGCGCCTCCGAGAACTACGTCCCGAAGCGCCCGACGCTCGACGTTCCGGCCCTCAGCACGATCTATACCCCGAAGCTACAATACCGGGAGGCCTTCTACAGAGGAGCTTTCGACGGGGTTTTCGCCACGAAACTGAAGACAGACGGGCACTTCGAGCGCATCCCGCCTGAGTACGGCGGGCATTATACGATTCTGGGCTGGTGCCACACCTTCTACCAGCTTCTGCCCCCGGAGAAGTACTTCGCCGCACATCCGGAGTGGTACAGCGAGATCAACGGGAAGCGCACTTCCGACAACGCCCAGCTTTGCCTGACGAATGAGGAGATGCGCGCGGAGTTTGTCAAGCAGGCGCTGGCCCGCATTCGCACCAACCCCGAAGCCGGGATCATCTCCATCGCCCAAAACGACTGCGGCGGGGCGTGCACCTGCCCGAAGTGCCGGGCGCTGGCCGAGGCTGAGGGCGCGCAGTCCGGCCCGCTGCTGCATTTCGTCAACGCGGTCGCGGCGGACATCGAAAAGGAGTACCCCAACTTCCTGGTCGAGACCCTCGCCTACAACTACACTCGCCAGCCGCCGAAGATCGTGAAGCCGCGCAAGAACGTGATCGTGCGCCTGTGCTCGATCGAGTGCTCGTACTCGCAGCCGCTGGCGACCGGGAAACAAAATGCGACCTTCCGCAGCGACATCGAGAAATGGAGCGCGGTGGCTCCGCAGCTCTACATCTGGGACTACGTGACTGACTTCGCCAACTACATCATCCCTCACCCGAATATGAGGGTCCTCGCCCCGAACATCCGCTTCTTCGTCGATCACAAGGCCATCGGCCTGTTCGAGCAGGGCGATGCGGGGTGCACCTGCAGCGACTTCCCGGAGCTGCGGGCCTGGCTGATCGCGCACGTGATGTGGAACCCGGCTGCGGACGAGAAGGCTCTAATCCGCGAGTTCATGCAAGGATACTACGGTCCGGCCGCCGAGCCGCTCCTGCAGTACATCGAGTTGATCCACAACGCCATCGAGCGGAACAACACCTATCTCACCTGCTACATGGGGGACACCTCAGCGTGGCTGACGTACGACGACGTGCGGAAGGCCTGTGGACTGTTCGCAGAGGCCGCCGCCAAGGTGCAAGATGATCCGACCCTGACCGCGCGGGTGCGTCGCGCGCGAATGCCCCTGGACCACGTCGTGTTGTTGCGCTACGCGGCGCTGAAGCGAACTGCGAAAGCCCGAAAGCAGCCGTTCTTCGGCCCGGCCGATCCGGTCGCGTTCTGCGACGATTTCATCAAGTCGGCCCACACTTTCGACATCGGCAACTACAGCGAGGGCGAATCATTCGCCGACTACGAACCGGTCCTGCGGTCGCGGTTCCGGCCCGCGGGCACGGTGACGGTGCCGGACGTATGCAAAGGCCTGGGCGAGGATGACTGGACGGATGTACAGGATAACGAGTTCCGGCTCGCAAACCCCGGAACCTGGGCGACCATCGTCGACGACGCGAAGGCTTCCGACGGTAGAGCCGCCCGCATGACGACGAACCACAACCAGTGGGCCACACAGTGGGCCGTCCCGGCTGATCTCCAGGGGCGCTGGCACGTATACGCGGCGGCGAGATGCGAAGCAACGGCCAAAGAAGGCGACGCGTTCCAGATCGGGGTCTACGACGAGGCAAGCAAGACGACCCTCGGCGGGCAGACCGTCCGCATCGAGCAGAGCGCCGGCCCTGAGTACAAGACCTTCGATCTCGGGACGATCGATCTGACACCGCAAATGTACTTCTGGGCGGCGCCGATGAATAACCCGGATAAGGTATCCGCCGTCTACGTGGACCGCGTGTTCCTCGTTCGGGAGAGGAAATAACGGTCCTGACGAAAAAATAGCGCCCCGCGAGCGCCCTGTTGGAGGGGACGCCATCGCGGGGCGTTGTCGTCAGTGTTGCGACTGCGTAATAGCTACGCGACGCCTTGCGCTTCGGCGATCGGGCACTCGTCCCGGTGCTCGACGCCACAGTGCAGGCACATCTTCCCGCCTGCCACTCCCTGCTGTAAAGCGTTGCGGATGAACGAGTCGACGCACTCGGCCAACTTTTCCACTTCGGCCGTCTCCATCGCGCCGAGGATCGTGGCAAACGCCTCGTCGCGGCGCCGGCCGACCTCCGCGATGAGTCCGGTGCCTTCGGGCGTCGAGGTCAGCCGGACGACGCGGCGATCCTCGTCGCGCACTTCCCGCGCGATGTAGGCCTTCCCGCCCAGCCGCTCCACAAGCTTCACGGCGGCCGGATGACTTACGCTAAGCCCTTTGGCCAGGTCCTTGATGCAGCAGCCGGGGTGTAAGTGCACGAATCGCAACCCCTCGTATTGTGCGCGCGATAGCTCGCCATTGGCTGTCTTGGCAAGCGCTTGCCCGATCAGGGCTTTCTCTACCAGGTTGACGAACTGCTGGCAAAGCTTGTCTATCGGTACGCGACCCATCGAGTCTGTTGTCAACTCTTCATTCCTCCTGCTTCGACCTCTCCCCGAGGCCCCCCCACGGAAGTGGGATGGTGATAGTGACAGCAAAGACCGAGAATATATAACAGTGTAATCCATCGGGCGAAAACCTGCAACCTCCGACTCACAACCTGTCCGCGTAAACCTCGCCGTCGCCACGATTCAGGCGATGATGAGCATGCAATCCCCGTAGCTATAGAAGCGATACCCCGAGCGCACGGCTTCCTGGTACGCGGCCAACACGCGCTCGCGGCCGGCAAAGGCGCTCACCATCATAATCAGAGTGGACTTCGGCAAATGGAAGTTCGTCAAAAGAGCGCCTGTCACCTTGTACCTGTAGCCTGGAGTTATGAAAATGTCTGACCATCCTGCGCCGGCGGCGACTTTGCCCGTCTGATCCGCAGCCGTCTCGAGCACGCGGACGGTTGTCGTGCCGATTGCAACCACGCGTCCGCCGCGCTCTCGTGTGTCGCAGATCATGTCCGCCGACGCCTGCGGCACATCATACGCCTCCTCGTGCATCACATGGTCCTCGACCCGACTGGCCTCGACAGGGCGGAACGTTCCGAGGCCCACGTGGAGAGTGACGGTTGCGACCTGCACGCCCTTATCTGCCAGGGCCTGGAAGGTCGCGGCGTCAAAGTGCAGGCCCGCCGTTGGCGCGGCGACAGCTCCGGGGGCTGTCGCATAGACGGTCTGGTAGCGCTCTTTGTCGCCAGGCTCGGCGACACCGCCTCGGATGTAGGGCGGAAGCGGCACCGCCCCCACGCGGTCGAGCGCGGCCATGAGATCCCCCTGGCTCTCCAATTCCACGGCGACCCTCCCCTCGCCCAGGCGGTCGCGGACGGTGGCTACGATAGCCGCGCCATCTCCAGGCACGGGATCGCCGAACGTGAATGTGGTCCCGATGTTGAAGCGCCGCGCCGGGCGCGCCAGAGCCTCCCAAACGCGTCCATCGAGGGCGCGCAGGAGCAGCAGTTCCACCTTGCCGCCTGTCGGGCGTCGCCCTACCAGCCGCGCCGGGATCACCCTGGTGTCATTGATGACCACGCAGTCGCCAGCCCTCAGATAACCCGGAAAATCCCGGAACCGGCGATGCTGGGGGTCGCCCTCGAAGCGGGGCAGGACCAGCATCCGCGAATCCTCGCGCCGTTCAACCGGATACTGTGCAATAAGCCCGTGTGGCAGATCGTAGTCGAAAAGCGATACATCCATGTCGCCCATAGTATAGCACAAAGCACCGGGCGGGGAGGTCTGTGCGCGACGATGGGGAATCGTGGGGACGTGGTGTCTCCAACGCCAGGGCATCCCACGGAAGGGCATCGGGCTATCATGTCAGAGCCTTTGTTGGCCGGGTCATCCAAAGTCGTCATCACTCCCCCAGTCGGCGTCGATATGACCGGATTCGGCAACCGGCCGGGGCCGTCGGAGGGCGTCCACGACGATCTTCGCGCGGGGGCGGTATACCTCAGTGACGGCACGACTGCCGCAATCATCATCACCGCCGATTTGATCGGCCTCGACCAGTCCGAAATCGCCCGGATTCGAGACATGATCGAGGAGCGCACGGGAATGCCCGGCGGCCATGTCATGATCTCGTGCAGTCACACTCACTCTGGGCCTGCGACTCGGTGCCTCCGCTACCTCGGCGAGGTCGATGACGCCTACCTGTCGGTCCTTGAGCGGCAGATGGCCGGCGCGGCCAAGATGGCGGTCGACTCGGCGCGGCCGGCACTTTTCGGGTGTGCTCGCGAGCCTGTATCGGTCGGCATCAACCGCCGCGAAGTATCGGCGGGCCGCACGATCATCGGACGGGACGAGGCGGGCCTGACCGCGCCATACGTGGATGTCTGGTCGCTCGACGACGCCGCTACAGGCGCGCCTCTGGCTCGCCTGTTCTGCCACGCAGCCCATGCCGTGACGATGGGAGGAGACAACCTGCTCCTCAGCGCCGACTGGCCGGGATACGCCCAGCGCTACGTCGAGCGCATCTTCCCCGGCGCGGCGGCTCTTTTCGCGCAGGGGTGCTGCGGGAACATCAACAGCGATCCGCGAGGCGCCTGGGAGATCGCCGAGCGCCAGGGCCAGGTGATGGCGGGGGCGGTGGCCAAAGCTGACGGCCGGCCTGAGAAGCGCTCCGAGGCGAGGGTCCGGGTGGCGTCCGAGACGGTGCAACTGCCCCTGATGGACCCGCCGCCGCTTGATGAGGCTCAGGCGCTGCTCGAGGCCTTCACTCGCGAACGGGATGCCGGAGTGGCTGCGGGCGAGAACCGGGGTATGATGATGATGCGGGACGGTATCGTGGCGTGGGCCGATGGCATCGTCGCGCTGTCCGCATCAGGGCAAACCGGCCGCACGCTGCCCTACGAGGTGCAGGCGATTTCTGTCGGCGATGCCGTGTGGGTGGGCTTGCCGGGTGAAGTCTTTGTGGAGTATGCTCTCAACATAGACAAGTCGTCACCGTTCGGCCTCACGACCGTTGCGGCTTATACCAACGCAAACCCGGGCTACGTCCCGACCGCGGCGGCCCACCAGCAGGGCGGGTACGAGGTCGTCGATGCGATCCATTTTTACGGCGACATGATGATGGGGCCTGACAGCGAGGCCGTCATCCTCGGGGGCGTGCGGCGAGTGCTTGCCGCGCTCCGATAATGCTAATGAGACGCCGGTTAGCGCCGGCCTGATCCGATATGTCAGACAACACAGATTTCGAGAGAGTCCTGCAAGACATCCGCGAAGGGCGTTTCGTCATCGTCATCGACGAAGAGGGCCCGCACACCACGGGCGATCTGA
Source organism: uncultured Armatimonadia bacterium (assembly GCA_964455745.1). GTDB lineage: Bacteria > Armatimonadota > Zipacnadia > Zipacnadales > CAYWBK01 > CAYWBK01. The sequence goes on along the minus strand of CAYWBK010000099.1, from coordinate 1,871 downwards.
TCGTCGCCGCCGAACACGCCGGGCCGGATGAGATCAACTTCATGATGCAGCACGCCCACGGGCTGCTTTGCGTGGCGATGACCGGCGACCGGCTGGACAGCCTCGGCTTGCCGCTGATGGTCGCGGACGGCTGGGACGAGATGGATCATCCGCAGTTCACCATATCGGTGGACGCCAAAGGCGTCAGCGCGACCGACTCGGCAGCCGGTCGCGCCGCTGCGGTGAGGGCGCTGATCGACGACGACACTCAGCCGGGCGACCTGCGACGGCCTGGACACATCTTCCCGACCCGCGCCGTGGACGGAGGCGTGCTCAAGCGCGCCGGCCACACCGAGGCGGCGGTCGATCTCGCGCGGCTCGCGGGGCAGAAGCCTGCCGGAGTCACCTGCCAGATCATCGGGCGAGACGGCACTCCCGCCAGCGCGGAGGAACTTGCCGAGTTCGGCTGGGAGTACGAGATCCGCGTCGTCTCCCTCGCTGACATCATCGAATACCGCCGGCGGAATGAAGAGCTGATTACCCGCGAGGTCGAGGCCGCCTTGCCGACAGCCTACGGGGACTTCCGTGTGGTTGTCTTCCGCTCCAGAGTCGACGCCTCGGAGTACGTCGCGATGGTAAAGGGCGACATCGCCACATGCGAGGCCCCCCTGGTGCGCGTCCACTCCGGTTGCGTGACGGGCGACATCCTCGGCTCGCTCAAATGCGACTGCGGCAATCAGCTCCACGGGGCGCTGTGCATGATCGAGGAGTCCGGCTGCGGGGTGCTGCTCTACATTGCCGGCCACGAGGGCCGGGGGATCGGCCTGACGAACAAGATCAAGGCCTACCATCTGCAGGACAATGGGATGGACACTGTAGAGGCGAACGAAGCGTTGGGATTCCCGGCGGACATGCGGGACTACGGCATCGGCGCCCAGGTCCTGTTCCATCTCGGCGTGCGCAAGATGCGGCTGCTCACGAACAACCCCAAGAAGATGTCCGCCCTGGCAGGCTACGGCCTGGAAGTTGTCGAACGCGTGCCGATCCAGGTCGAACCGAACCGCTTCAGCGAGCGATACTTGTGCACCAAGCGCGATAAAATGGGGCACATGCTGGACAACCTCGACTGAACGACACTAACCACGGAGTGCTGCACATGCCAAATCGAATCGAAGGTACCCTTGACGCCGCCGGTCTGAAGATCGGCATCGTCGTCGCCCGCTTCAACGACTTCATCACGATGCGCCTGCTCGACGGAGCCCTCGACGGGCTGATCCGCCACGGCGCGAACGACAGCGACATCGACGTTGTCTATGTCCCCGGCTCATTCGAGATACCCCCGGTGGCGAAGAAGATGGCAGCCGGCGGCAAGTATGACGCAGTGATCGCCCTCGGGGCCGTGATCCGCGGCGCGACGGCTCACTTCGACTATGTGGCGGGGGAGGTCTCCAAGGGGATCGCGCTGGCGGCGCTGGAAACGGGAGTGCCGGTGATCTTCGGCGTCATCACCACCGAGACCATCGAACAGGCCATCGAGCGCGCCGGGACGAAGCTGCCCAACCGCGGCTTCGAGGCCGCCATGACCGCCATCGAAATGGCGAGCGTGATGGGCAAGATCGGGTAGGAAGCCCTGCGCCGATGGAGCGACTGGGACGCCTACAGGAAAGCCGTCATGCCGGGTTCCGGCACTCTGAAACGATGAAAAGGCGACGGCCCTACCCCTGCCGCGCTTTGCGCGCCCAGCACTTCGCGGGGCCACCCCTCCCGTTCCGGGAGGGGAGAGGCAAACGGCGATTTTCGCGCAGTAGTGAACCGCTGCCGTTCTCCCCTCTCCACGAGTGGCTATGCTTTACCCACATTTCCGCACCTGGGGGCCGCGAATTGGTCTCAAG
>CAYWBK010000098.1:0-16283 GCA_964455745.1 uncultured Armatimonadia bacterium | reverse complement strand
TGCTGGATGCTGGATGCTGGATGCTGGATGCTGGATGCTGGATGCTGGATACTGGGAACGGCGAACGGCCTCACCCTTATGTATGCATTACTCACATTTTGGTGGAAAGGGAGCAAAGCATGAATGGTCGAGGCGATCTGACCGTCTCGCCTTTGCACCCCGAAGGGGTGCCGGACGTTAGCCGGGGGCGCAAGCCCCCGGATTTCTATCCCTCCAATAGCCCATCAGCCCCGAAGGGGCGATACAGGATAGGCCCCGCAGTCACTTGTATCGCCCCCTATCGGGGGCTTACTGACCGTGTAGGACACTCAGTACCGTGGGCTTGCGCCCACGGCTAAACTCCGACGCCCCCTTTCGGAGGCTAACGGCTCCGACGGCTTACTCACAAGATGTAAATAAGTGATGCATAGCCCCCCTACCCCTCCCGTGCCGGGAGAGGGACGGCTAACGACAACGGCGATGGCGGGCGAGACGCCCGCCCCACGCGTTCTTCTGCGATGCAGTCGCATCCGGTGCGAGCGCCCCCCCCTACAGCGGCTCCCACTTGTCGATAGCGCCCGGGTGCGGCTCCAGCAAATGCTCCTTATCGTAGACAAAACCCTGGCGGTCGTAAGAAACCAGGCTGGAGATGTCCGTCATACCCAGGGCGTAAACGGGACAGGCCTCGACGCAATAGCCGCAGTAGATGCAGCGGATCATGTTGATCTTGTACACCGCCGCGTAGCGCTCGCCGGGGGAGACGCGCTTCTCGGGTGTGTTCTCCGCCGGTTGAACGAAGATGGCGTTCGCCGGACATGCCCCTGCGCAAAGGGTGCAACCGACGCAGCGCTCCAAGCCGTCCGGGTGGCGGCGCAGGAAATGCCTGCCGTGCGTGCGCGGGAACGGGGGCAGGCGCCGCTCCGGATACTGGACCGTGACCTTCCGGCTGAACATCTCGCGCAAGGTTACACTGAGGCCTTTGAATATCTCACGGAGCATCGGGAACTTCACCCCCCTCCGCTGTGTGAGTCGGTGCGGAATCGCTGCCCCTCGGCGGCCAGATCGCGCGCGGAGCCGATTCGGCGTGGATCAGGATCGCAGCGTGCGGGCGGTAGTGGAACTTCGCCAACCAAGCCCGGTGCACGAGTACGGAGGTTCCGAGGAAGAGGATCAACTCGGCGAGGATGAGCGGGAGCAGGTGCTCGATCCCCTGCGTTCCCATGCAGTGCGTGAAAGTCACCGCACCGGCGATCAAGACGGCATTCACCCCCGTAACAGGCAGAAGTATCTTCCAGCCGAAAGACATGAGCTGATCGTAGCGGAACCGCGGCAGCGTCGCCCGCAGCCACATGAAGATGGCGATGATGACGCCCGTCTTCAGGATAAACCAGACAATCGGGAGTATCGCCTGCAACAGCACCGGCCCGAACACCGGGCCGCGCCAGCCGCCGAGGAAGCAGGTAACGAACAGGCCGGACACCGTGACCATGTTCGCATACTCGGCGAGGAAGAACAGGCCGAAGCGGAGCGCCGAATACTCGGTGTGGAAGCCTGCGACAAGCTCCTGCTCGGCCTCGGGCAGGTCGAAAGGCGCGCGGTTGGTCTCGGCGAGCGAGCAGATGAAGAAGCTCGCCGCGGCGACAAAGAGCGGGATGCAGTACCAGATGTGATGCTGGTGCTCGACGATATCCGACGGCCGCAGCGACCCGGTGACGATCGCGACCGGGACCAGCGAGAGGCCGAGGGAAAGCTCGTAGCTAATCATCTGCGCGGCGGAACGCATCGCGCCGAGGAGTGAGTACTTCGAGTCCGAGGACCACCCGCCAAGCACGATGCCATACACGCCCAGGGAGAGGATCGCGAGGACGTAGAGCATCCCGACCTCGATGTCGGCCCCGGCAACCAGCACCGGGCGGCCGGCGATGGTAATCGGCGCGCCGAGCGGGATGGCCGCGAAAGACATGAAAGCGGTCATCACGGCGAAGATAGGCGCGCACGAGAAGACGAGCAGGTCCGCAGTGGCCGGGCGCGTCTCCTCCTTGAACAGGAGCTTGAGGATGTCGGCGAGGGGCTGGAGGATGCCCTCGGGGCCGACGCGGTTCGGGCCGATGCGCGACTGGGCCCAGGCGACGATGCGGCGCTCCAGCCAGATAAGCCCCGGCACAGCCATGAGCATCAGGACGATGGGCAGCACGGCGCGGCAGATGACCAGGAGGATGTCAAACCACATCCGCGTCACCTCCCGCCGGGCGAATGCCATGCTCGCCGAGGGCGTCGTAGCTGAGGCCGCGATAGGCCTCGGCCTGCCCCGCCAGGAGCGAAAAGACCGCAGCCGCCGAGTCCGCCACCAGCGGTGCGCCCAGCCGATGCGCAAGGCCGGCGAAGACCCACCAGTCGGGGCGTCCGCCGCCGGACGGAGCAAGCGCGGCGTGGAAGCGCTGAACCCGCCCGTCGAGGTTGGTGTAAGTGCCCTCGCGCTCCCAGGTGAGACGCGTGGGGAGGACGATGGTGGCTCGCCGCGAGAGTTCGGTCTCCTCCGCGCCCTGAACGATGAGGGCGTCCAGCTTGCCAGCGATCTCGTCCCAACGAGGGTCGGACTCGATGCAGGCCGTCTCGACCACGTACAGGACCTTGATGTCGCCGCTCAGGGCCGCGTCGAGCATCTGGTCCCGATCCAGACCGCCTTCACCGGGACGCAGGCCGAGGTCGAGGGCCCCCTGCTGGTTGGCATCGCGCCACAGCGGGAGGATCTTGACGCGCTGGCCGTCGCGGTCGAGGAGCCAGGCAAGGGCGAGGATCGCGGCGGTCACCTCGCGGCCGTCCGGGGCCTCGAGGACCTCGCGGCCGACGAGGATCGTCGTGGGGCGCTCGCCGCGCAGCTCGGCGATCATCTCGCGGTGCTCGGGCAGGACGTGGGCTTGCGGGAGGGCCGATTCGGCCCGCTGGAGCCAGCCTGGAAGCTCGAAAGAGGCGGTCGCAAGCGCGGCATCGAGCAGGGCCGAAACGGTGGACGCCACGCTGGAGCCGAACAGCGACCGATGGACAGGTATATGCAGCGGATGCTCGGCGTCATCGACCACGAACAGGCGGCTGTGCCCGGCGCGGACGCCCTTGCGGGCGCGAATGCCGAGGAGCGGCTGCTCGGCCGCGAGGTCGGAGCCGATGAGCAGCACGTCGCCCTCGCCGACATCGGTGATGGCGGCGGTACCCCGGGGAGCGCCGAGGATCTCCTGGAGGGCGAGCGCGCCGGGCGGGGTGCAGTGGTCGGTATTGGGAGTGCGGACGCCCTCGCGCGCCAGGTGCAGGAAAGCGAAGATGTCCTCATTTGACAGCCGCGCGGAGCCGATGAAGCCGACGCTGCCGGGGTCGTGTTCGTGGGCGGCGCGGCGGAGAATTCCGGCGACGTGATCGAGTGCGGGCGACCATTCCTCGGAGGCGAAGGCGCCTTCACCGTTCCTGACCAGGGACGACAGGAGGCGCGGGCACTGCGGCGCGTCGGGATCGCCGAAGCGTCCCCGGTCGCACAGCCACAGCTCGTTCACGCCGTCGTTTTCGCGAGGGCGAATCTGCACCGCGCGGTGGAAACGGGTGCGGACGCGGACATTGCAACCAAGTGCGCAGCCGGGGCAGACCGAGGGGAAGTCGCGCACCTCCCACGGGCGGCCCTGGAAGCGATACTTGCCGTCGGTCAGCGCGCCCAGCGGGCAGACCTCGGTGAGATTGCCGCACAGGCCGAAAGACAGCGGCTCGTGGTCGAAGGTCGCGATCTGGGTCCACAGGCCGCGGAACTTGGCGGACAGCTCGCCGGTGCCGACGATCTCGTCATAATAGCGCACGCACCGGAAACAGCGGAAACAGCGGTTGCGATTCAGGACTATATAGTCGCAGAGCCACTCGTCGGGATACGTGGCCTTCGGCTCATCATAGCGCGACCAGCCGCAGCGGTACTGGAACGCGACATCCTGCAGGTCGCACTCGCCGGCGGCGTCGCAGACCGGGCAGTCGAGCGGGTGGTTCGCCAGGATGAATTCAATGACCCCGGCGCGGGCTTTCACGACCGCCGGGGAGTCGGTGTGCACGACCATGCCCTCGCGGACGGGGTCGGCGCAGGAGATCGACAGCTTCGGCTGGCCCTCGACCTCGACGAAGCACACCCGGCAGGCGCCCATCGGCTCCAGCTTCGGGTGCCAGCAGAAATAGGGAATCCAGATTCCCGCCTGCTGGGCTGCGCGCAGGATCGTGGTGCCATCAGGCACGGTGACCGATTGTCCGTCAATCGTCAGCGTCGGCACTATACTCATGCCTCACGGGAAGGGCGTCCAGGCCCGAAGTGTACCAGTTGACATCCTCGCGATACGCGGGACGCCCGGCGGGGAACTCGAGGTCGTGGTTGAACCCGAAGGTGTCTTCGGGCGGGTGGTTGTCGTAAGGGCAGCCGCCGGCGGCGATGTGCGCGAGGTACTCGTCGCGGAAGAACCGGATCGTCGATTGTGGCGGAACGGTCGCGGCCCAGCCCAGCGCGCAGATGGTCTTGTGGATGATGTTGTCGCAAAGGTCCCACAGGAGGTCGATGTCGGATTCCTTCGCGCCGCCGGTCTCGAACTTGCGCAGGAGCTGCACCAGCCAGTCAGTGCCGTCGCGGCAGGGGGTGCACTGGCCGCAAGACTCGTTGCGGAAGAACATGCCTAGGCGCAGGGCCATCGCGATCACGCAGTCGCGCTGGTCCATGACCGTCACCGACCCTGCGCCGATGAGAAAGCCCTTGGCGCTATACGAATCCGGGTCCATCGGCAGGTCAAGGAACTCGGCAGGGAGGATGTGGGTCGAAGCCCCGCCGGGGATCGCAGCCCTAAACTCGGCCCCTTCGGGCATCCCCCCGGAATGTTCCCAGATGACCTCGCGCAAGGTGACGCCCATCGGAAGCTCGTAGACGCCGGGCTTCGCGACCCGGCCGCTGGTGCAGATCAGGCGAGTGCCGGGGGCGCTGGGGACGCCGTATTTTCGGTACTCCTCAGCTCCGTGGTTCACGATCCACGGGACGTTGCTGAAGGTCTCCACGTTGTCGACAATCGTGGGGCAGCCGTACAGGCCGTGCGTGGCGGCGTGATACTGGGGCCGGATGCGGGCGAAAGCGCGCTTGCCCTCCAGCGACTCCAACATGCCGGTTTCCTCGCCGGCCATGTAAGCGCCCGCGCCCATGTGCAGGTCGATGTCGAAACCGCGCCCCGCGCCGAAGCAGTCAGGGCCGAGGATGCCCTCACGCCGGGCCTCTTCGATGGCGGCGACGAGGACCCGCTGGACCCGCCGCGCCTCCCCACGCAGGTAGATGAAGCCCCTGTGTGCGCCGGCGGTGTACCCGGCAATCGCCATCCCCTCAATAAGAAGATGCGGCAGGCGCATCATCAAATAATGATCCTTGTAGGTCCCCGGTTCGCTCTCATCGGCGTTGGCCACGATGTAGCGCGGCAAGCCGTTGTCCGGCAAGGACTTCCACTTGCGCCCGGTCGGGAAAAATGCGCCGCCCCGACCGCGCAGACGGGAGGCTTCGACCTCATCGCGAACCTGCTCCGGCGTCATCTGCGAGACGGCCTTGCGGAGGGCCGAATAGCCGCCGTGCGCGCGGTAGACCTCGAGACGCTCGATGCCGGAGATGCGGATGTGTTCGGTGAGGATAAGTGGTGGCATGGTGAGTTGCGGCACCTCACCCCCCGGCCCCCTCTCCACTCGTGGAGAGGGGGAGAGCGGCGAACGGCCCTACCCCGCCCCGCTGCGCGGGACACCCCTCCCGTACCGGGAGGGGGACGGCTAACGGCAACCTCACCCCCGTAGCCGCCTCCGGCGGCCGAGCCCCTCTCCGCAAGCGGAGGTACCTGTTCAGTGACTGTTTCCTCGGACCATGTGGTAGCGCGATTTATCGCGCCAAATGCGGGCCGAACTGCCCTCCGCCCATTACGCCGTCAACTGCGAGCAAGCACTCCGTCGAAGTCGAAGCGTTGGTAATCATACGACGTGATCCGCGCGATAAATCGCGCTGCCACATGGTCTGAACGAGGTGTGCTAAACACATACAAACGGAGAGGGGGGGAACGGCGAACGGCCCCACCCCGTCCCGCCTGCGGCGGGACACCCCTCCCGTACCGGGAGGGGGACGGCTAACGGCTTCCTACCCCCTCGCCCCTCCCTCGTAGGGAGGGGGAAACGGCAAACAACGTCACGGCTCCGCGTAGTCCGGACCATTGCCGGCTCGAAGGTTGGCTATCAGGGTGTCCACCTTTGCCACGGTCAAGTTCTCGTACAGCTCCTGGTTGACCTCGAGCACCGGCGCGGCGCCGCAGGCTCCGAGGCATTCGGCGTCGCGGAGAGTGAACAGGCCGTCGGCGGTTGTGCCGCCTGACTTGATACCGAGCGTTTGCTCCAGATGCTCCAGTAGCTCGACCCCGCCGACCAGCAGGCAGGCGATATTCGTGCACACGTCGATGACGTACTTGCCCGCCGGGCGCTCGTTGAGTAACACGTAAAAGCTGACCACGTCCTCAACCTGCGCCGGGTAAATGCCGAGAAGCCCCGCGACCTCGCGCCGGGCCTCGGGCGGAACCCAGCGGTAGTGGCGCTGGATCGCTTTGAGCGCGGGGAGCATCGCCGACCGTGACTGCGGATAGCGCGCCCGCAGGGCCTCGATCTCGGCGACGACCTCCGGGGGCAGGAAAGCCATCGGCGGTCCACCCATCAGCGGTCCACCTCCCCGAGGATCAGGTCGATTGAGGCGATGATGGCGATGAGATCGGGCACCATGTGGCCCTTCGCCATCGTCTCCAGCGACTGCAGATTCACGAACGACGGCGCGCGCATGTGGGCCTTGTACGGGCGGTTCGAGCCGTCGGATACGATGTAGAAGCCCACCTCGCCCTTCGCGCCTTCAGTGGGGACATAAGCCTCCCCCGCCGGGACGTGGAAGCCCTCGGTCACCAGCAGGAAGTGATAGATCAACTCCTCCATCTTCGTGTAAACTTGCGCCTTCGGAGGCCGGCCGACGCTCGGCTCCGGGGTCATTACCGGGCCGGGCTCCAGGCGATCCAGGGCCTGTTCGATGATCCTGACGCTCTGGCGCATCTCGGCCACGCGGACGAGATAGCGGTCGTAAACGTCGCCATGCTCGCCGATGGGGACATCGAAGTCGTAAGTCTCATAGTCGCAGTAAGGATCGGACTTGCGCACATCCCACGGCACGCCGCAGGCCCGGATCGATGGCCCGCTCAGGCCCATCGCGATGGCCGTCTCGGCGTCGATCTTGCCGACATCCTGGGTGCGCACGAGCCAGATTGGGTTCGCGGTCAGCAAGTCCTCATACTCATCGAGACGCCCCGGCAAGAGCTTGCAGAACGCGCGGCACTTTTCGACCCAGCCCTCGGGGATGTCATAGTAGACGCCCCCGACGCGGATGTAGCTGGGCATCATCCGCGTGCCCGCCGCCATCTCATGCAAGTCCATGATCCACTCGCGCTCGCGGAAGGCGTACAGGAAGACGCTCATCGCGCCGAGGTCGATGGCATGGTTGCCGACCCAGATGAGGTGACCCGACAGGCGCGACAGCTCCGCCCAGATAACCCGCAAGATCGTGGCTCGCGGCGGTATCTCGATGCCGAGGAGCTTTTCGATGGGCAGCACGAAGGCGAGGTTGTTGCAACTCGCCGAGGTGTATTCTATCCGGTCTGTAAGGGTCACGCCCTGTTGGTAGGGCTTGTATTCCAGGTTCTTCTCGATCCCCGTGTGGACGTACCCGACATGCGGCTCGGCCCGGACGATGACCTCGCCCTCGAGGGTCAATACGACCCGCAAGACGCCGTGGGTGCCGGGGTGCTGCGGCCCCATATTCAACACCTGGGTCTGGCCCTCCAACGGGTCAGGCTCGAGACCGACGCCCTCCACCCAGATCCTCATCGGAACCGCTTCACCCCCTCCGGATCGACGGGGCGGTAGCTGCCGGGCGGCTGGACGATGGAGCCGCCCTCGGCATCCCATATCTCCTCATCGCCGAGGGGGAAGTCCTTGCGCAGCGGGTGGCCCTCCATGAAGTCCGGGGTGAGTATCTTCTGCAGATTCGGGTGGCCCTCGAAGACGATGCCGTACATGTCGAAGACTTCGCGCTCGTGCCAGTTGGCCGTGGGCCAGACGCCGATCGTGGTGGGCAATTTCGGGTCGTCCTCCGGCAAGCGCACCTTCAGTCTCATCCGGCGATTGAAGGACAGCGAGAAAAGATGATAGACGACCTCGAAGCGGGGCGAGCGCCCCAGCCAGTCGACGCCGGTGACATCGGTCAGGAAGTTGAACAACAGCGCCGGTTCATCGCGGCAGAAGCGACACACATCGACGACGGACGCGCGGTCGACCACGAGCGTCGGCCAGTCGACGGAAGGCGACGACTCGACGGCGTGAGAGAATGCCGCCTGGATGCGGGCGAGGACTTCGCCGGCATAGGCGGGGAGGGAGACTGGATTGGCGCGACGTGATGGGATGCGCATGGGTGTGTCTCACCCCCCGGTACGGCACCTCACCCCCGGCCCCGTTCTAACGGCACCTCACCCCCGGCCCCTCTCCGCAAGCGGAGAGGGGGGAACGGCGGACGGCAACGGCCTCCTATCCCCCCTGCCCCCCTTCCCTCGTAGGGAAGGGGGAAACGGCCAACGGCACCTCACCCCCGGCCCCTCTCCGCAGGCGGAGAGGGGAGAACGACCACGGCAAACGGCCACGGCAGCGGCGTTAGCGGTCCTCCGGCTCCGGTTTGCGGAGGAGTTGACGGAAACTGCCGTGCTCTGCGTCGATCTTCTTCTGCAGACTCATAATGCAGTCTATCAAGGCCTCGGGGCGCGGTGGACAGCCGGCCACATAGGCGTCCACCGGGACGATGTGGTCTACGCCCTGCACCAACGCGTAGTTGTTGTACACGCCGCCGCAGGCCGCGCAGTCGCCCATTGCGATGACCCACTTCGGCTCGGGCATCTGGTCGTAGACCCGGCGCAAGACGGGGGCCATCTTCTTGCTCACCCGGCCGGCGACGATCATCAGGTCTGCCTGCCGGGGAGAGCCGCGGAAGACCTCGGCTCCGAAACGGGCGAGATCGTATCGCGAAGCCGCGGTCGCCATCATCTCGATAGCACAGCAGGCGAGGCCGAAGGTGGCGGGCCAAATCGAGGATCGCCGCGACCAGTTGACCAGATGATCCAGCAAGCCCTCGGCTGTGGTCAGCACGTGGTGGCCGGTGTCCGGGTAGGACTCCAGTTCCAGTTTGGGCCGCTCAATCGGGCCGCGATCCGTCTCGCCTGTCATGGTGTGCCCCGCTCCTGGCCTTCGCCTGCGGACGATCCCGTCTTCACTTCAGCCTCGGTCCACTCCAGCGCCCCCTTGCGCCAGGCATAGACGAACGCGGCGGCGAGGAGCACGGAAAAGACGACGATTTCCACCAGCCCGGATACCCCCAAGCGGCGCTGGATGACAGCCCACGGGTACAGGAAGATGATCTCAACATCGAACACGATGAACAAAATGCCGATCAGATAGTAGCGGACGGAGAAGCGGGCGTGGGCCTCGCCAACCGCCGGGATACCGGACTCGTATGGCGCGCGCTTGACGCGGCCGGGGCGCTTGATCCCCAGGAATAGCGACATGCCGACAGCCGCAGTACCGAAGATCGTGGCGAACAGCCACAGCGCGGCGATTGGCAGATAGGCGTCCATATCTTCCTCGAAAGCATCGCGTGAGGCGGGCGCAGAGCGCGCCACCTGTGAGTATACCAATTGGTCACGACCAACGGAAGTCCTTTATTGGGCTACAACGCGTCTTTTTTGTGGATATGGATAACGAAGAGGGGCGTCCGGGCGATGCCGATGTTCGCGGATGGCTCTCAGGGGTACCTTGCCACGCGGACGGAGTTGCTTAGGACGAAGAGGCTGCTGCCGAGCATCGCGAGCGCGGCGATCAGCGGGTGCAAGTGGCCGAAAAATGCGATGGCCATCGCCGCCGCGTTGTATCCGAAGGCCCAGAAGAGGTTCTGGCGGATGACTTTGTAGGCGAGGCGGGCCAGGCCCAGGGTCCACGGGATGCGGGACAGCTCGTCGCCGATGAGGGTCACGTCACCGGCCTCGCGGGCGAGGTCGGTGCCCCCGGCGAGGGCGATTGCGACGTCTGCCTCGGCCAGCGCCGGGGCGTCGTTGATGCCGTCGCCGACCATCGCCGTGAACTCGCCGGACTGCTTCGCGGCGCGGACCGCAGCGATCTTCGCATCCGGGAGGCACCGGGCGAAGACCTCGGAGATGCCGGCCTGCCGCGCAATGGCCGCAGCCGAGGCCTCCGTATCGCCGGAGAGCATGGTGATGCGAATGCCGGCGTTCAGAAGGGCGCGGACAGCGCCGGGGGCTTCGGTGCGAAGGGTGTCGGCAAGGGTGATGCGGAGTCCCAAACCGTCCGTGTGGAGGCGCGATTCATCGCGCCAGCCGTCCACCCGGGGGGAATCACTGCCCGATGGAACGGCGTCAGGCGCAATGAATTGCGCCGCCACATGGGCGGGTGAGGGGCGGTCGAGCGCGGCGTACACAATTGCCGTCTCGTCCCCTCCGTGACGTGTCGCCCCCACGTACTCCGCCGTCCCGGCGCTGACCCTGCGCTCCGCTCCGTCGAGGGCCACGACACCGCTCGCCCCCTGGCCCGGCACGGCGCGGAAGTCCCGCACGGAGCCGAGGGCGATCCCCCGGCGTACCGCCTCAGCGACGATGGCCCTCCCCACGGGGTGTTCGCTGGCGGATTCGAGCGTCGCGACCCAGGCGAGGGCTTCGTCGGTGGTGCGCGGGGTCCCTGTCGCAGCCCCCTCCGCCGCCTCAACCCCCGTCACCGTCATCGTCCCGCGTGTCAGAGTGCCCGTCTTGTCGAAGAACACGCGACGGACGCGGGGCAAGACCTCCAGCGCCTCACCCGAGCGGATCAGCACGCCCTCCCGTGCCGCGCGACCGATAGCGAGCGAGGTGACCAGTGGCGTGGCGATCCCCAGCGCGCACGGGCAGGCGACGACCAGCACCGCGAGGGCGCTCATAGCCCCGCGAGCGAGATCGTGGTGTCCGTATCCCCAGTATGCCAGAGACCCCGCCGCCACCAACACGACCGCCGGGATGAAAACTGATGAGACGCGGTCTGCGAGGCGCTCGACCGGGGCGCGGGCCGCCGCCGACTGCTCGATGAGGCGCACGATCTGGCCCAGGAGAGACCCTTCACCTACGGCGCGCGCGAGGACGGTGATGTCGCCCTCCACGTTCACGCTGCCGCCGATCACGTCGCTGCCGGGGGCACAGGCGCGAGGGTGCGGCTCGCCGGTGAAGGAGGCCTCGTTGATCGTGGTCGTACCGGCGAGGACCTTCCCGTCCACCGGGATGCGCTCGCCGGGGCGGACGCGGACGCGATCGCCTGCGACGACCTCATCGACGGGCACCTGCGCCTCTCCCCCATCGCGCAGGACGGTCGCCACCGGCGGCCTGATCTCCAGCAGGCCCTTGACCAGCCCCGCGGTGCGCGACTTCGAGGTGGCCTCCAGCAAACGCCCGAGTGTGACCAGCAGAAGCAGCATCGTGGCCGTGTCGAAGTAGACCGGACCGCTGCCCCGGATCACATGCAAGGCACTGACACCGTAAGCGGTGAGGGAGCCGAGGGCGACGAGAGAGTCGATGCTGGGGGTCAGGCGGCGCATCTCGCGGGCCATCCCGGCGACGAACGGGTGCCCGAGAATGACAAGCGCGGGCGTCGACAGCGCGAGAAGCCCCCAGCGAAAGGCGGTCTCTGCGTGGGCGCCGAGGTCCTGGATCGCCTCCGAATACAGCAGAAGGCTGATCATCATCACGTTCATCGCGAGGAACGCGCCTACTCCGAGGCGCAGAAGGAGCCAGGCGGGAGCGCCGCTTTGCCCCTGGTTGCCGACGATCCGGGCGACGAGGAAGCAGCCGTAGCAGCAGAAGCAGCGGCTCGCGTCGGGCTGGTATCCGACCGCGCCGACGGGAAGGCCGCAGTGGTCACAGAGCTTGCGGGAGGTCATGGGATGTTCTCTGACTGCAATGTCTGGATCGGGTCAACGGCCTAACGGCGAAACAGGATGGGCAGGATACGGCCTTCAGGCCATTCTCCTATGCCGTAATCCTATAGGCCGCCGCAGGCGGCCATATCCTCTCAAGCCTGTTCACCTCGCCGTTCGCCGTCTTTCCTTCCGCACCCTTTACACCTCAAGCGCAATGCCCGGCCAGGATGCCGGCGCGCCGCAGGATCATCAACACGCCGATAGCGATGACAACGACCCCAAGAGCGCGCATACCGATCTTGCGCCACCGAGCGCTGGCCGCAAAGCCCACGAAGCCGGCGGCGAGCAGGCCGGGGATTGTCCCGAGGCCGGCTCCGCCGAGGAGGAGCATCCCGCCGAGCACGGAATGCCCCCCGGCGGCGGCCATCAGCAGGCCGGTCGTGAGCGGGCAAGGCAGGAAGCCTGCAAACAGGCCGAGGGCGAGGGCGGACAGGACGGGCGATGCGGACGATGTTGGCACGTGATCCAGCACGCCCGCCGTCGAGCCGGCGAAGAACCGGCGCGCGGGGGCGATGAGGCGCGCGCCAGGAAGGCCCCGAGGCAAGGGCAAGAGGTCCAGCATGAGGATGCCGTACAGGATCGTCAGCCCGGCGGCGACGTATACGAGCCAGGTCCGCCCGCCGGGTATCCAGTCGGCCCCCACGACCCACATCCCGAAGGCCCCCACAAGCGCGCCCAGGAAGGCGTAGGTGACGGTCTTCGCGGCGTGGAAGGCGATCTGCCGGGCCAGGACGGTTCCGCGCGCGGCGCGGCCGGGCTGCGCGGCTCTGCCGCTGGCGAGGTACACGGCGAACCCTCCGCACATCCCGATGCAGTGCGGGGTCGCAGCGAGACCCGCGAGAAGGCCCACCAGGAGCCCGGCCATTGTGGGAGAAGCTAGTTCCTCAGTTGACATCAGTTTGGCGACCTTCTAAACTCTGCCATGTACGCTTCACTTGGCGGCAGAGGGTTTTTATGTCTGGCGATATTCGGAACAATCAGGACAATTCTGAACCGTTCCACATCACCCGTCGGGACTGGTTCAAGACCGTCGCCGGGGTGACGATCGGCCTGAGCGCGACCGCCGCCTCGAAGTACGACAAGCTGATCCCGTACCTCAAGCCCAACGACCAGGTCGCGCCGGGGATCGCCACCTGGTATGCCACAAGCTGCCGCGAGTGCCCGGCCGGATGCGGGATGATCGTGCGCAACCGGGAAGGGCACGTCGTCAAGTGCGAGGGCAATCCCGAACACCCGATTAACACCGGCACCCTCTGCGCGCGGGGACAGGCCGCCTTGCACGGGCTGTACGACCCTGACCGCCTCCGCGCCCCACGCCTCAACGGCGGCGACCCGCAGACGACCTGGGAGAGGGCCTTCGCGGAGATCGGGCGCGAGCTGGCGGCGCTGCGCGGCGCCGGGCGCGTTGCGGTGATCTCCGATCTGCAGTCCGGGAGCCTCGCGGAGCTGAGCCGCCGCTGGCTGAAGGCGTTCGGTTCCGACAGGTACATTGTCTACGAACCTTTCGGCTACCTCGGTCTCCGCCGGGCGAACCGGGAATGTTTCGGCGAAGATTTCGTCCCGGTCCACGATCTCGAACACTCCGACTTCATTCTCTCCTTCGGTGTGGATTTCCTCGAAACCTGGATTTCGCCGGTCGAGTATGCGCGGCAGTTCGCAGCCACGCGCACACTGCAAAGCGGCAAGAGGGGCGAGTTCGTCTACATCGGCCCGCGAGTTTCGATGACGGCAGCGAACGCGGATGAGCGGATCATCGTGCCGCCTGACGCGATGAGCTTTCTGGCTCAGGCGCTGGCGCGTGTCATCATCGACGAGAAGCTGGTCCCCGAGGGTGCGCCGCACGTCGAGTTCCCCCGCGAGTTGCCCTCGCCCGAGGCTGTCTCCGAGCGGACCGGCATCCCTGCGGAAACGATCCGGCAGCTTGCGCGGCGGTTCGCGGCGGCAAAGCGCCCGGTTGCGCTGGCCGGCTCGCCGAAGGGGGCTTGGGCGGACGATATAGACACCGCGAATGCGGCGACTGTGCTGAACATGGCCTCAGGCACGACTCCCCATGCCAGACACGCGCTTAGTGACATTACGCTCTTGCATGACCTTAGCGGAGTCGACGTGGTCATCATCATCAGCGGGAACCCTCTATACTCGGAGTCAGGGCTTCGGGACACCCTGAAGGGCGCGAAGCAGATCGTCTACTTGAACCCGTATCTCGACGAGACGGCGGAAGCGGCGCACTGGGTGTTGCCCACACACACGCCGCTGGAGTCATGGGGCGATTACGAGCCGCAGACGGGTATCGCGAACCTCATGCAGCCGACGATGGGGGCGCTGTATGATACGCAAACAGCGGGCGATGCCCTGATCGGGCTGGCGAAGGCGGCAGGGATCGACCCGGAAACGGCGTTCGGCGCGGGGAGTTGGTACGAGTTCCTGCGTGTGCGGTGGCGCGATAAGCACCACGGACTTGGGGTTGCAGGAGACTTCGAGGCGTTCTGGCGCGAGTGTCTCGCGCGCGGCGGGCACTTCGGCGAGCGTGAAGCGCCTGCCCTGAAGCCGGCGCCTACCGTCACCGTGTCCAGTGTGCTCGCCGCGCGGACCAAGGGCCTGCAGCTTTGGGCGTACCCCTCGATGAGCCTGTTCGACGGGCGCGGCGCGAATCGGCCGTGGCTGCAGGAGCTTCCCGACCCGATCACCAAGGTGGCGTGGTCGTCGTGGATCGAGGTCAGCCCGCAGGATGCAGAGAGGCTGGGAATCGAGCGAGGCGGCCTGGTCCGACTCGAGAGCGCAAAGGGCGCGGTGGAGGCACCGGCGGTTGTCTATGCGGGATTGGCTCCGGGGACCGTCGCGGTGCCTTACGGAGGGGGGCACACCGCGTACGGGCGCTACGCGCTGGAGGCGGCGGGGGCGAATGCGCATGTGCTGACGACACCTAACCCCCCCGGCCCCCCTTCCGTAGAGGGAAATGGGGAAACGGCCACGGCGCCTAACCCCCCCGGCCCCCCTTCCCTAAAGGGAAGTGGGGAGACGGCGACGGCACCTAACCCCCCCGGCCCCCCTTCCCTAAAGGGAAGTGGGGAGACGGCGACGGGCAACGGCATCGTGGTGAGCCTGAAGGCGCTCGGGGGGGAGGCGCTGCTCCCGTGCCCGGACGGCAGCACTTCGCAAGAGGGGCGCGGGATCGTGCGAACGGTGGAACTGGAGGGACTCGCAGGCGAGACGCCTGCGCCACGCGAGGACGGGTTCTCGATGCCCCTGCCGGAGGGGTATGTCTACGGCAAGGACATGTATCCGCCGCACGACTATCCGGCCCATCGGTGGGCGATGGTCGTCGATCTCAGCCGGTGCACGGGGTGCGGAGCGTGTGTGACGGCGTGCTATGCGGAGAATAACCTCCCGATCGTGGGCAAGCGGGTCTTCGCCCAGCATCGCGACCTGTCATGGATCCGTATCGACCGCTACTACGAGTGGGAGAACCCGCACGCGCCGGTGCTGTTCCAACCGATGCTCTGCCAGCACTGCGACGCCGCCCCCTGCGAATCGGTGTGCCCGGTTTTCGCCGCTTCGCACAGCGAGGAAGGCCTGAACATGCAGGTCTACAATCGCTGCGTGGGCACCAGATACTGCTCGAATAACTGCCCGTATAAGGTGCGCCGATTTAACTGGTTTGACTGGAAATGGCCTGAGCCCCTTAACTTCGCGGCAAACCCCGATGTCACCATGCGCCGTCGCGGTGTCATGGAGAAGTGTAGCTTCTGCATTCAACGCATCCGGGCCGTCGAGCAGCAGGCGAAGACGGAGGATCGCCTGGTGCGGGACGGCGAAGTCGTCCCGGCCTGCGCGCAGACTTGCCCGACCGGGGTGATTACCTTCGGCGACCTCATGGACCCGAACGCGCGGGTGACGAAGCTGATTCGGCACGACCCGAGGCGGTATCAGGTCTTCGAGGAACTGAATACGAAGCCGGCGGTGGTCTACCTGAAGAAGATAGTGAGGCAGGCGTAGTGCTGAGTTCCGACACTATGAGACGATGAAAGGGCGACGGCCCTACCCCGTCCCCGCTTCGCGGGGCCACCCCTCCCGTGGACCCGCCGCAGGCGGGTATGGGAGGGGAGAGGCAAACGGCGATTTTCGCACAGTAGTGAACCCTGCCGTTCTCCCCTCTCCGCTTGCGGCTATGCTTTACCCACATCTTCGCACCTGG
>CAYWBK010000097.1:0-16339 GCA_964455745.1 uncultured Armatimonadia bacterium | reverse complement strand
GGAGAGGGGCCTACCCGCTGTAGGCGGGTCAGGGTGAGGTTGCCGTTCGCCCGGCGAACGGCATCGAACCACAGAGACACAGAGGGCACAGAGAACGACTGGGAAACGGCCCGTCTGCCCCATGATAGACGCTCAAGGACGGTGTCGTTCACTGTGTTCCCTGTGTCTCTGTGGTCAATCGCCATCCATCTCTCCGCAGGGCATCTCATTGCCGAGCAGGGCCGCGCAACCGGCGTAGCAATACTACGCGGTCTCATCGGAGCGTAGCAGCGGGAACAGCACGACTTCGCGAAGGTTCGGCTTGTCTAATAACAGCATTGCGAGCCGGTCGATGCCCATCCCCATGCCGCCGGTCGGCGGGAGGCCGTATTCGAGGGCGGTCACGAAGTCGCGGTCATAAGGATGCGCCTCCACGTCCCCGCCCTGCCGCATCCGCTCCTGCTCCTCGAAACGGCGTCTTTGATCGATGGGGTCATTGAGTTCGCTGAAGGCGTTGCCGATCTCCTCGGCGCCGATGAAGGGCTCGAAGCGTGCCGTCAACTCCGGCTCGCCGGGCTTGCGCTTTGCCAGAGGGGAGATCGGAACCGGGTAGTCGATGACGAATGTCGGCTGGATCAGCGTCGGCTGGACGTACCGGTCGAAGGCCTTGTTCATCAGCGCGAAGGCGTCATCGCCCTGGAACTTGCCCAGATCGAGGTCCTTGCAAGCCTCGTGCGCCGCCTCGCCACTGTCGAAGGACGAGAAGTCGATGCCGGTCTTCTCGCGCACCGATTCAATGAGAGGGATTCGTCGCCACGGCGGGGTGAGATCGATCTCGTGGCCCTTGTACGTGAACTGTAAACACCCGTTCACCGCCTGCGCCATGTGGCAGACCAGGCCCTCGAACAGGTCCATCATCCCCTGATAGTCCGTGTATGCCTGATAGGCCTCGAGGATCGTGAACTCCGGGTTGTGGCGGGTGTCGATACCCTCGTTGCGGAAGGCGTGGCCGATCTCGTAGACGCGCTCCAGCCCGCCCACGACCAAGCGCTTGAGATATAGCTCCGGCGCGATGCGCATGAACAGGTTCATGTCCAGCGCATTGTGATGCGTGGTGAAGGGCCTCGCCGCCGCGCCGCCGTAGATCGGCTGCAGGACCGGGGTCTCGACCTCGAGAAAGCCGCGGGTGTCGAAGTATTCGCGGACCGCGCGGATCATGGCGCAGCGCTTGCGGAAGATCTCGCGCACTTCAGCATTGACGATGAGATCGACGTAACGCTGCCGGTAGCGCTGCTCCTGGTCCTGGAGGCCGTGGAACTTCTCCGGCAGCGGGCGCAGCGACTTCGACAGGAGGGTGAAGTCGCTCACGTTTACCGTCACTTCGCCGGTGCGAGTCCTGAAGACCGTGCCGGTGGCTCCGACGATGTCGCCGATGTCGAGGTGGTTCAGCGCCGCGTATCGTTCCTCGCCGAGCATGTCGCGCTTCGCATACACCTGAACCTTCGCGGTTCCGTCGACGAGGTCGGCGAAGGTCGACTTGCCCATGTTCCGCAAGAGCATCAAGCGGCCGCAGACGGAAACGACTTGGCCCTCCAGCTCCTCGAAGCCCTCGACGACCTGCTGGTTGAAGTGCGTGCGGTCATATTTGTGGATAGCGAACGGGTCCGTCCCGGCGGCCTGCAGGGCCTCCAACTTGCCGCGCCTCACCAATTCCTGGTCTGACTCTTGCGCCATGAAGCTTACCTCAGTCCGTGGGTGTCGCCTCGAAAGTGCCGCGTAAGGGGGCCCCGCGTGGGGCGGGCGTCTCGCCCGCCAGGGCCGTCCTGCCCCGACCGAATGGGGGGAAGCAGGCAACTCGTAGAATGGCAAAGTGGCAAGATCGCTGAATGGCTTTAGCACCTTGGGGGGATTGCATCCCCCAAACCCCCGCGATCTTCAACGTCAAAGGCCGCAACGGTTCACGGCCAACAGAGCCCTAGCTGATCCCCATCTCACGTCGTTTGCGCTCGGCCTTCTCGCGGGTCTTGGCGATGAACTCCTCGCTCACCGTACGCTCGAAAGACCGGAAGCCGGCGAGCTTGAACCCGTGCTTGTCCGCCAGCGCAGTGATCTCCGCCACTTGCTCGGGCGCGATGTCCCTGCCGATCGAGTAGTCGGAGACCATGCCCTCGAGAGCGAGCATCATCGTCTCCGCCATGCACGCGTATGCGGTCTTTGGCGGGAAGCCGAAGTTGAAGTGGAAGTCCACGTCGCCGGGCACCTCCACTGCGCCGCCCTCGATGACCAGCACGTCCTCACGCTGTAGTGCAACTGCGTGAGACACGTCGCGCGGGCGGGCGACATCACAGACGACCGAACCGGGACGCAGGGCATCAGCCGGGACAACATCCGAGATGGCCGAGGTCACGGTGATGACGATGTCGCTGGCCGCGAGCGCCTTGGGGATGTCCGTCAGGGCGCGCACGTTGTCGATGCCGGCATCGCGCATCTCCTGTACGACCCGCTCGGTCGCATGATCCCGTCGTCCGACGACGTCGATCTCCGCCACCTTGCCTGCGAGGCCGCGGACGCACGCTCGCCCGATCGATCCGGTCGCGCCGAGCACCGCCGCCCGCACCTGCGTGGGGTCGATGCCCATGACTTTCGCTGCGTTCACCGCTCCCTGGACCGCCGTCGCAATGGTGTAGCTGTTGCCCGTGGTGACCCCGATGTCGAGGGCATCCGCGATGGACTTGCCGGCGTCTCCGACGATAGCCGTGTAGGCCCCGAGGCCGACGATCTCGGCTCCGAGGTCCTGCGCGATCTTCCCGCACTCGATGATCTTACGGATCGACGCGGCGGGGTCGTCGTCGACGAGCTGTCGGGTTGTAAGCGGGCATCCGATGAACCAGCCCTCGGTCTCAGCGCCGACGGCGGACCGCACTCCGGTGATCTTGCTGATGATCTTCGGCGAGATAAAGCGCAAAGCGCGCTCGATCCAGCGATCAGGTAGATGCGCCAGCACCTTGTACTTGCGCCCCGCGTCTCGGGCCTCGACTGCGTGAATGATGAAAGCGAACCTGCTCAAGTTTTCACACCTCAGAACATCAGATGGTGAATGTCGGGCGATGCCCGGTTTGGCCGCGACAGCGGTCTGCCGGGTCGCCTCACCACTCGCTGTCGACCTCCGGCGCGGCCCAGCGGAGAAAGACGTCCGCAAGCTCGTCGAGGGTCTGCACGTGGTTGATCTGGCCGCGAAGGCTTCCGCCCCCCGGCATCCCGTGGGTATACCAGCGCACATGCCCGCGCATCTCGTGCATGGCGTTCTGCTCGTTATCGTGTAATGCCAGCATCTGGGCGTGACAAAGCGCCATTCCGAGGCGCTCGCGCCAGGGCGGGTCGGGCATGATGCTCGCCGTCAGAAGGTCGTTCGGACCCAGGCCCATCGCAAGGGCCTCGGCCGCCTGCCGGAAGAGCCACGTTCGGCCCAGCGCCCCGCGCGCGATCATCACTCCGCCGCAGCCGAGGTCGAGCATCCGCAGCACATCGCTGACGGTGAAAACGTCGCCGCTGCCGAGGACGGGGATGCTGACAGCCCGCACGAGCCTCTCGATGCTGCCCAGGTCGACCGTGCCGGCAAAGTGCTGCGCGGCGTGTCGCCCGTGAATGCCGAGCGCGCCGACGCCGACGTCCTGCAGTCGCCGGCCCAACTCGATATACGACTCGTCGCCCGCGTACATGCCGGCGCGAAGCTTTGCGGTGATCGGCACATGCGCGCAATCGACCATTGCGCGGGCGATATCAACCGCCCGGTCAGGGTCGCCCAACAACGTGACGCCCGCATTGGCGCGCCGCACCTTGGGCACGCCGCAACCCATGTTGATGTCGATGATGTCCGCCCCGGCAGCTTCGGCGATGGGCACCGCCGCCGCCATGATGTCGGGCTCCCCGCCGAAAAGCTGCACCGACACGGGGCGCTCGGACGGATGCGACTTCATCAGGTGAGCGGTCTTGCGATTTCCGTGTGATATCGCCATCGCCGAGACCATCTCGGTGCACACAAGCCCCGCGCCCGCCCGGCGACACAGCACCCGCAGCGGCAGGGAGGTGCATCCAGCCATCGGCGCGAGGATGAGCGGCGGGTCGACGGTGACGCTGCCGATTGTCAGGGGACGCCTAGACACCGTCATGTATGATCCGAAGGCCTTCCAGGTCCAAAAGCGGCGCGGCCTGCCACTGAAGCAGGCTGAATCGCTCGACGATTCCCGCATCCCCGCCGGTAAGGATCAAGGCGGCGCTCTCCCCGACCGACTGTCTCATCGCCACTGCCAGGCGATCCGCCGCGCCTGCCAATGACAGGCAGACCCCCACGCCAAGATTCTCCTGTGTTGTGGTTCCCGGCTCAGGCAATATCGTCGACGGGTCCAGCGCTAGCGCCGGCAAATGCGGCGTCGCTGCCGTGAGGCCCTGCAGGTATGCCGGCAAGCCGGGAGCGATGGCCCCGCCGATGAGCGCGCCCTCAGCCGAGAGCGCCTCACAGGTCAGGCACGTTCCCGCGCTGACAACGACGCACGGAACTCCGAAAAGCCGTGCCGCGCCGGTCGCCGAGGCCAGCCTGTCCGCCCCTAACTGCCCCGGATCGCGGTAGCCGACGGCGATCCCGCCGGTGAAATCCCGCCCGAGCACCTGGATCGGCGCAGGGGACGCCTCCGCGAACACCGCAAGGACCTGAGGGTTGCTGACGCAGGCAATGACCGCATCGGGGGCCTCGCCCACGGCCATGAACAGCCTCGCCGGTGCACCGCTCGCCTCGCCCAAGCCCACCCGGCCGTCAGCCAGCCAGTGTCCGTCCTGTTCGAGCGCCCAGTGGACAGCGGTATTCCCTATGTTCACGAACAGTCGCCGGCTCATCGCAGTTCCACCAGCCGTTGGGTGAACGCGCTCGGCGGAGCGTCGGACTCGCTGCGGACGACCGATGCCGTCTTCGCATGGCAACCCGACCGGACGATGCTGACGCCGCCGATTCGCTCAGGCTCCGGCGTCACCACGTGCGAATGCCCGGCGAGGATCAAGTCGATCTCCGGGAACGCCCGCGCAATCCGCTCGTCTCCGGCCCGCCCGATGTGCAGCAGCGCCACGAGCCAGGTTACTTCCGGGCGCAGCGCCGCGATGGCCTCCTGGGCCGCCTGTTCCCACGGAATGAACCGCATGTCGGAGAAGCGCTCACCGCCGCTTCCCGGCGGGATCATCGGCGGGATAAGCCCGAAAACCCCGACGTTCTCTCCGGAGGGCGTCCGCACGGTCTCCCACCGGCGCAGCCTGCCGTCGGTCCCCCTGGGCCACAGCAGGTTCGCGCACACCACAGGGCAGCGCAAGTCCCGAGTGCGCCGGGCCATCTGCCGCGAGCGAAGGAAATACTCATGGTTGCCGCACGCACCCGCGTCGTACCCGGCGGCGTTCATGCGCCGGATGACCGGGTCGCAGAACGTGTAGGGCAGCCACTGCGGCAGGAACAGGGCGTCGCCGCTGTCGAAGAGCAATGCGCCCTCGGTGGCCCTCAACTCGGCGAGTTGCAGGCTCCCGGCGTCGGTCAGGTGGCCGTGGAAGTCCGATGTGTGGATGATGGCGAGACCCGCCATCTGCGTCACACCACTCCCGCGGTCATAAGGTCCTGGATATCGACCGTGCCGATCGACTTGCCCTCATCGTCCACGACCGGAAGGTTGTCGAACTGGCGGTCCTGCATGACCCGCGCCGCCGCCGCCGCGAGCATGTCCGGCTTCGCCACGGTCGGGCGAAGCGTCATCACCTGGCTCACCGGGAGGGCCATCACCGCGTTGCGGTCGGCCTCGCGCTGCATGAGCAGCCGGAAGTCGCCGTCGGTGAAGAAGCCGCGCAGTCGGTCGTTGTTGTCGACCACGCTGACTGCGCCTCGGACGGTCGCTGTCGTCATCACGAGAAGCGCGTCCAATACCGTGGCGTCGAGACCTACGGTCGGATTGTCCTGGCCGGAGTGCATGATGTCTCTGACGCGCAGCAGGATGCGCTTCCCCAAGGATCCCGCCGGATGAAAGACGGCGAAGTCGTCGGTGGTGAAACCACGGGCTGACATCAGGGCCATCGCCAGGGCATCACCCATCGCCAGTGCGGCCACGGTGCTCGCGGTGGGGGCGAGGTTCAACGGGCAAGCCTCGCGCGTAACGCACGCGTTGAGCACCACGTCCGACTCCCGCGCGAGCGTTGACTGCGGGCCGCCGCAGATCGCGATCAGGCGCGCGCCGATCCGTTTGAGGCCGGGGAGTATCTGGGAGATCTCGTCGGTCTCGCCGCTGTTCGACAGCAAGATCACCACGTCATCGCCGGTGACCATGCCGAGGTCGCCGTGAACGGCCTCCGCGGGGTGCATGAAATACGCCGGTGTCCCGGTGCTGGCCAGAGTGCCGGCGATCTTGCGCCCGATGGCCCCCGACTTGCCCATCCCGCACACGATCGCTCGGCCCTGCATCGACAGCAGCAGGTCGACCGCCGTCTCGAATTCACCGCCCAGGTTATCGATCAGGCCGGCAATCGCCTGCATCTCGATCTCGAGTGTTTCGCGGGCCTGCCTGAGGACGGGACTGTCGGACATGTTCACCTCACCACTTCATAGATGCGCAACGCTTCCTCGAGAAGGGGCCTCAGTTCGGCCAGCGGCACCATGTTCGGCCCGTCACAAGCGGCATTATCGGGGTCGGGGTGAACCTCCAGGAACAGCCCGTCGATGCCTGCCGCCACCGCCGCGCGCACCAGGCACGGCACGTACTCGCGCTGCCCGCCCGAGGCCCGGCCCGCGCCTCCGGGAAGCTGCACGCTGTGTGTTCCGTCGAAGATCACCGGATACCCGAAGCTGCGCATGATCGGGAATCCGCGCATGTCAACAACCAGGTTATTGTAGCCGAAGCTTTCGCCGCGCTCGGTCAGGCTCACCTTGCGGTTCCCGGTCGAGGTGACCTTCCCCAGGCAGTTGCCAGCGTCGGTGGGGGAGAGGAACTGGCCCTTCTTGACGTTCACGGCCCTGCCGGACCGCCCCGCCGCGACCAGCAGATCGGTCTGGCGGGACAGGAAAGCGGGAATCTGCAGGACGTCGGCGACCTCGCTCGCAGCAGCCACCTGCGCCGTCTCGTGGATGTCGGTAAGGATCGGCACCCCGGCCTGCTGCTTCACACGCGCGAGCATCGCCAGGCCCTCGTCGATCCCCGGCCCGCGGAAAGACGCCACCCCGGTGCGGTTCGCCTTGTCGTAGGAGGCTTTGAACACGTACGGCATCCCCAGCGATGCAGCCAGATCGCGAATGCTCTCCGCGATCCGCAGCGCCATATCATAGCTTTCCAGCACGCACGGCCCGGCGATCAAGGCCAGCCTGCCCGCGCCGAACTGAACATCAGGGGTGATCTCGACTATCTGAACTGGTGGCAGGCTCAAGTGCGGCTCTCCATGATCCCTCGGACTCTCTGCAGGTCCTCGGGTGTATCAACACCGATCGGCGAGTAATCGACCTCAGTCACTCGGATTCGGCACCCATTTTCAAGTGCGCGAAGCTGTTCGAGACTCTCCGTCTGCTCCAGCGGGGTTCGCGCCAGCCCCGCAAACCAAAGCAGCGTCTCGCGAGTGTATACGTACAGCCCGATATGCTTGAGCGGGCGAACGCCGGACACCGGATGCCGTGGCGCGTCATCCTCCTCGCAACAGGCGGCCCCACCATCAGTCCTGAAGTACGGTATCGGCGCGCGCGAGAAATACAGCGCATATCCGGCCCGGTCGACGACCACTTTCACAGCCGATGATTCGTGCCACTCGTCGATATGGGTGATCGGCGTCGCAAGCGTGGCCATCCGCACCTCGGGGTCATCGAGAGCCGGTTGGATGGCCGCGTCGATCGCGCTTCCGGGGATCAGCGGCTCATCGCCCTGTATGTTCACGATTAGATCGCAGTCCCGCCGGCGGGCGACCTCGGCGATGCGATCGGTGCCGGACGCGTGGTCGGGGGACGTAAGCTCCGCCTCGCCGCCGAAGTCCCGCACGACCTGCGCGATGCGCTCATCGTCGGTCGCGATGATGACCTCGTGAAGCTGGCGCGCCTCGGACGCGCGCTCCCACACATGCTGCACGAGGGGCTTGCCGGCGATGTCCGCCAGCGCCTTGGCGGGCAGCCGGGTGGAGCCGTAACGAGTTGGGATGATCGCGGCGATTCTCATCGGTCTCCTGGCTGGCGGCGACCGTCCATGCCATTCAAGGCGATTGCAGGGACTTTTGCGATTTGCCTCACTGGTCTATCCGCAGGGGGTACTGACGGTTCAGCAGGTTCACCAGCGCGAACAGCGGTCCGGCGACGACGGCGCTGTACGGCGCCTGGATCAGCGTTTCCCGCAGCCAGATGCCCGGCGTCGCGGGCGGGGCGACCAACAGCGAGACCAGCCGAACGAAGAGCACGGCGATGAGCGACACCAGGATCGCTACCGCGGCCCGGTCCGAGACCAGCCGCCCCCGGAGAAGGCCTGCCACGAATCCGAGAGCCATGAGCTTGACGAAGAGCGGCGCAAAGGGCAGATTTTGGCTGGCCCCCAGCAGGAACGCCCCGATGAAGCCGGTGATAAAGCCCTCCTGCGGGCCCCGGGCGAGGCCGGTTGCGAGCGTCAGCGCCAGGACAATGTCGGGGCCCTGGCCCCCTATCGCAAGCCACGGCGGCCACGCGTTCTGGAGCGCGACGCAGGCAAGCATCCCGATTGCATGGTATAGGTAGACCCGCAAAGCGTTTCTCTCGCCTACCTGCCGTAACGGGCGACGTAAACGTAGTTGATGCTGTCGAAGTCCGCGAACGGGCGTATGCACCCGGTCATCGCCGCGCCGCTTCCCGCCGCGCGCTGGACCGAGTCGACAAAGCCGATGGGCAGTCCACCCGGATATACCCCGCCGATGCCGGAGGTCAACACGATATCGCCCTCGCGGATGTCGGCGTGGGAGGTCAGTTTCTCAAGCCTGAGGCAAACCGGTCCGGCATCCACGTCGGTTGCCGGGTAGACCATCCCCTCGGCCCCGGACCTCATGATCTTGCCCGCGACGGCGTGCTCGCGGTCGGTCAGAAGGATCACATCGCCGGTATCGGCGGAGAGCACGCGCCCAACCAGGCCCCGTGCATCGCGGACGATGTTGCCAACCTCCAGTTTCCTGTCCCCGGCGGCCCGGATCGTGACATGCCGTCTGCTGCCGCCCGCAGAGCGACCGATGACCCGCGCCGGCACGAGGCCGGGGGGCGGCGGGCTGCCGAACCCCAGTTTCTCCCGGATTGTCTTGCCGTCGAGAGCGTCCTGGATCAGCAGCAGCTTCTCGTCCTTGAGCCGGTCGCGCTCCTCCTTCAGCCTGCGGTTTTCCTCCACCACGGCTCTCATGCTGAAGGCGGCGGTGCCCATGTCCTGAACCCAGCCGCCGCCCGATGTGATGGCGACCTGGAGGGGAACCACCATGTGCTGCCCGATCCGCGCCGGGAGACATGCGCCGGGGCTGGACTTGGCCTGCCAGACCGATAGCAGCACCGCGAGCATGGCGAGGGTGGCCAGTACGCCGGCGCTGTAGCTTTCGTGCGGCGCCTGCCGCAGTCGCATGACCACGCCCGTCGCCTACCTTCTCCCGGACATGCCGATCCCGTCGAGTTCCTCGAGGTACTTCGCAGTGCCGTAGACGACGCAGGTCAGGGGGTCATCTGCGATGTAGACGGGAATGTCCGTTTCGGCGCTGATGAGCCGGTCGAGGCCCTGCAAGAGAGCGCCGCCGCCGGCCAGCACGATCCCGCGGTTCATCACGTCCGCCGCAAGCTCCGGCGGGGTCGCGTCGAGCGTCTCTTTGACGAGGTCCACGATGGCGGCGACCGGCTCGGCGATGGCCTCGCGGATCTCCCCGGAGGTGATCACGATGGCCTTCGGGAGGCCTGAGAGCAGGTCTTTGCCGCGCACCATCGTCTCCTCCTCCTCGGTCCGCGGGAAGGCGGAGCCGATGCGCATCTTGATCCCCTCGGCCGTGCTCTCTCCGATGTATAAGTTGAATTCATGGCGGATGTAGTTGGAGATCGCTTCGTCGATCTCCTCGCCGGCGATGCGGATCGACCGCTGAGTGCAGATGCCGCCCAGCGAGATCACGGCAACCTCTGTCGTGCCGCCGCCGATGTCCACGATCATGTTGCCGACCGCCTCGGCCACCGGCAGGCCGGCCCCGATCGCCGCCGCCATCGGCTCATCCATGATCTCGGCTTCGAGAGCTCCGGCGCTGCGCGCGGCATCCTCGACGGCGCGACGCTCGACTTCGGTGATCCCCGACGGCACGCCGACCACCATGCGCGGCGGCACCATGAACCGCCTGGGGTGCGCTTTGCGGATGAAATGCCGCAGCATCTGCTCGGTGACGTCGAAGTCGGCGATTACGCCGTCGCGTAGCGGCCGGATCGCGGTGATGTGAGCCGGTGTGCGGCCCACCATGCGCTTGGCATCCTCGCCGACGGCCAGCAGGTCGCCGGTGATCGTGTCCACGGCCACGACCGACGGTTCACGCAGGATGATGCCCCGGCCCCGCACGTGGACCAGCGTGTTCGCGGTGCCGAGGTCGATCCCCAGGTCCTTCGAGAACCGGGACAGCCAGTGGAAAGCCGACAGAAGTCCCTTGTTCAGGAGTCTCTTGCGCAAGAAGTGTCTACCGCACCTTCCATCGTTCACAGGGGCCTGCGAGGCCCGCGGTCCGACGGTGTATTCGGGGATCAGGCAGGGCCTTCACGCCACGCCTGCTTATCAGGCGAGCCGCGCCCCTCCACCTGCACAGTCGCCGCCCGCAAGCGACACAGGGCCGCCAGCACTTCGTCCACCGGCAGCCCGACGACATTGTCGTATGACCCGTCAATCGACACCACGAACCGCCCGGCAAGGCCTTGGATGCCGTAGGCTCCAGCCTTGTCCAGCGGCTCGCCGCTAGCGACATATCCGGCGATCCCGGCCTCAGTGAGCGGGCGGAACACGACTGTGGTCGTCACGACGAACGACTCTGCGATGCGTGCCTCGCCGTGGCTTCCGTAGCCGACCGCCAGCGCACAGCCGGTGTGTACTTTATGCTCGCGCCCGCTGAGGCGCCGCAGCATCGCAGCCGCGTCCGCCTCATCCAGTGGTTTGCCGAGGATGTGACTGTCAACGGTAACGACCGTGTCGGCGCCCAGCACGATCCGCGCGGGGAAGCGGGCTGCCACATCCAGCGCTTTCTCGCAGGCGCTACGCAACGAGTATGCCTCGGGGGACTCATCGCCCTCGGGCAGCCCCTCAGGCGCGCCGCTAACGACCACGTCGAAGTCGGCGCCCCTGCGTTGCAGCAGCTCCTTGCGGCGCGGCGAGGCTGATGCCAAGATGATATGCCGCCCGGCGGCTTGCGTCAAGGCCCGACGCCAGGCGCGGTCCGCATCCATCATGCCAACGCTCACGCGACTGCCGCGCCTTGTGTCGGTTCAACGATACGTTCGTCGCTCATCGCCAATATCCCCTCAGAGCCGCCCTGATCGCCATATTGAATACACCAACCAGCCGCCGAGAAGCGCGCCGACGATCACATAAGCCACGGAGACGGGATACGTGATGATTTGGGATGCGCGGTCGCTCGACAGGATGAAAGCAGACCCCACAATGATGGCCGAGGCGACCAGGCCCAGCGACAGGCGGCTGAACATGACATCGATCCGGCGAATGTGCCGGTCGATATCGTCATTACGAACGTGCACGCGCAAACCCGGCCCCTGGGCTCTGGTGAGAAGCTGGTTCATCTGGCGCGGCAGGACTGTCGCGAAGCGGCCGATGTCCCTCGCGAAGCGGCGAATGTCCCCGAGGGCGTGCTCGAGACTGATCTCGGAGACGAGGGCCTCTTTGCCGACCTCGGCTGCGCCCTCCCGGAAGTCGAAACTGGGATCGAGCGTCACGCAGACCCCCTCGGTCACGATCAGAGCCTTCGTCAGGCTGGCGAAGGCTGCGGGCATACGGACGCGGTGGCGGAATACGACGGCCATCAGGTCGTCGATCACCTCGCTGATCGAGACGTCACTGGCGCTCAGCGACCCGTAACGCGAGATGAGGCGGTCCACGTCGGCTCGCAGACGCTGCATGGAGGTGGCTTCCGTGGCGATCCCGATCAGCAGAAGCTGGTCGATGACCTCGGTGGTATCCTGCTGCAGGATAGCCATCATCATCTGCACGAGACCCTCGCGCAGTTCCGGCCCCATCGCCACGGCGTTACCGCAGTCGAGCAGGGCGATTCGCTCGCCGCTTTGGATGAGGACGTTGCCCGCGTGCGGGTCGCCGTGGAAGTACCCCTGCATGAAGACCTGCCGCAGCATCACGCGCGCGAGGTTTCCTGCGGCCAGCTTCCCGTTGACCTCGGCCTTGGCGAGGCCGCTGCGGTCAGTCGGCTTGACGCCGTCGATGCGCTCAGTCGTCAGCACCCTGCGGGAGCTGAGGCCCCAGTAGACATGGGGGACGGTGACGGTGTCCTCTCCCTCGAGGTTCTTGCGCAGTCGGTCGGTGTGGTGCGCCTCGATGCTGTAGTTGAGCTCATCGCGAAGGCTTTGCGCGAACTCCACAGCCACATTGCCAATCTCCACCTCCGCGCACCAGCGGATGAACCGCTCCGTCTCCTGAGCCAGCCTGACCACGATCCTCAGGTCCCGGTCGACGGTCTGCTGGATGCCGGGCCTCTGCACCTTCACCGCGACCCTGCGGCCGTCGGGCAGTTTCGCGTAGTGCACCTGGCCGATGGACGCGGCCGCGGCGGGCTCCTCATCGAACTCCGCGAACAGCTCGGTGAGGTCGGCGTTCAGTTCGGCTTCGATGATCTGCTTGACCTGGGAGAAGGGGAACGGTTCGACGTCGTCTTGGAGCCGCCGCAACTCGGCAACCAGCTCGCGAGGCAGCACGTCGCCGCGGTTGCTGAAGAACTGGCCGATCTTGATCCCAACGACGCCCAGTTCCTGCAGTGCGAGGCGCACGCGGGCCGGTATCGTCAGACTGGCATCGGCCTCGTCCGGCACGCGATTCAGCCCGATCTTGGGCAGATAGCGGCCAAGGTGATAGTCGTGCAGCAACGTGCGCAGGCCGAAGCGCGCGAAGACCTGCGCCACCTCGAAGATGCGTTTGCGCCACGCTCTCGGCCATTGCGCCAGCTCGTCGCGGTGCCGGTGCTCATTGTCCGGTGACATTCAGGTCCTCGCCGCAGTTGGCGCACTTGCCGCCGGAGATGCCACTGACGGATGCCCCAAACCCTCGCCGCCGCACGGGCACTTTCCCGCACTGGGGGCAGGTCGTATCGGTCGTCCCGTCGATCTGTGTGTTGCCGACGTACACGAACTGCAACCGCTCCTTGGCCAGGTGGAAGGCGTGCCGGAGCGTGCCGGCCGGCGTCGGCGGGGCTTCCAGTTTGTAGTCGGGATGGTAGGCCGACAGGTGCACCGGCATCTTCTCCGAAACGCTCGCGGCCCAGTCGAACAGCCGGATGAGTTCCTCGTCGCTGTCGTTGTAGCCGGGGATGATGAGGTTCGTGATTTCGACGTGGACTCCGGCCTCGTGCGCGATCTCCACCGTCCGCCTCGGCACCCAGGCCTCCCCGCTGCACAGCTTGCGGTAGAAGCCCTCGTCCATCGCCTTGATGTCCACGTTCATGGCGTCCACAAGGGGCAACAAGTCCCTCAGCGGCTTCTCTTCGACGATCCCGTTCGTCACCAGCACATTCTTCAGCCCCGCTTCGCGCACCAGGATCGAGGTATCGTACACGTACTCGTGCCAGATCATCGGTTCGCTGTAAGTGTATGCAATGCCGATGTTGCCGCTCGAGACGTATCCCTTGGCGAGGCCGACCACCGTAGCAGGCGCCATGTGCCGCGTCTGCGGCTCGCCCTGCGAGATCTCCCAGTTCTGACAGAACTGGCACGTCAGGTTGCAGCCGAACGTGCCCAGCGACAGGATCGCGGAGCCAGGGTGGAAGTGGTAGAGCGGCTTCTTCTCAATCGGGTCGAGGTTCGCCGCCGTGACGCGGGCGTAGTTGAGCGTGTGCAGTGTCCCGCCATCATTGCGACGCGCCCGGCACCGCCCAAGTTTGTCCGGCCTGATCTTGCACTGCCAGGGGCACAGCCGGCAGTGGGCGAAACCCGCTTCCGCTTCCCAGTATCGCGCTTCCTGCAGTGCCTCGCCCATGTCCGTGCCGTTCTTTGCCGTTGATTCGCCGTTCAGCGTTCAGAGTTCAACGTTTCCGGGAAACTCCGGCTCTCCGTAGATCTGGTCCAACACTCTTTCAACGCCTGAGACCTGCTCGCTGGTGCCCGAGGCGAGTATCCAGCTCCCGCCCTCCGCCCCGCACACGCCGCCAGCCCCGATCTGCATCACGGTGGCCCCGGTGAGCATCGCCAGAGCCTCCAATTCGGTGACGATCGTCCCGTGCAACAAGGCGATTCCCGGCACGTGGGGCTTGACAAGCTCGGGAACCGCCTGCACGTCCATCGACAGCTCGGTCAGGTCGCCGACGACCTGCTTCTCGAGGCCGACGGGGACGATCAGGTGGAGCCCCTTGCCATAAACCGAGCCGATGATCCCCCCGAAGGTGCCGCCCTGGGGATGCCCGACGAGCACGCCTGCGACACCGTTGCGGTAGTCGAGCGCGTTGGCTCCCTTGATGACCACATCCCCGGCCTTGGCTTCCTTCTGCACGGCATC
This sequence comes from uncultured Armatimonadia bacterium, assembly GCA_964455745.1. GTDB lineage: Bacteria > Armatimonadota > Zipacnadia > Zipacnadales > CAYWBK01 > CAYWBK01. Next base: position 1,625 of record CAYWBK010000097.1, on the reverse strand, counting down.
GACCACGCTAAGCCCCTCCACGATCTCGCCGTTGCGTAGCACGACATCCGGCATCGTGCCCTTGAACGCCACCTCGGCGCGTTCGCCGCGTCGTTGCGGCACGGTGCGCCCCAGCACGTACGAGCCCTTGTCGATGGGGTGCCCCAGGAGTTCCTCGACGATATACGCGTTGGTCGATCCCTTGCCGATCATAACCATGCCGCTGTCCATCGCGCGGCAGATTTGCGGCATCGCGGCGACGGCCTTGGCAATCAGGCGCTTGCCCTCGGCGACGGTGAGAACGAATGTATTCGCGACAGCATCGTGATCCATGCGTGTTCCTCCCACAAAACGGACATCGACGGCCATCACACCGCCGCAAGTATACCACCCGCAAGGCCACGGACACAAGGCAAACGGCCACCCCGAGGTTCCTCGAGGTGGCCGCTGTCAACCGCTTTGCGAGCCTGATTTAGCTGCTGATGATCTGGTCCAGGTGCCGGCCCATGTCGCGGACGAAGTGCTCGGGGTACTGCGGGTACGGTCCGATCTCAATCGTCAGGTAGTCGGTGTAGCCCGCCCCGCGCAGGGCGTTGATGACGCGCGGGTAGTCGACGCTGCCGCTGAGCAGCGCCACGAACTGGCGCGTGTTCTCGTCGAAGTCCTTGATGTGGACCTTGACGATGCGCTCGCTGAGGATGTCCACCCACTGGTGCGGATAGCCGTACAGAAGGATGTTGCCCACGTCGAAGTAGGCCTTGATGAGCGGGTTGTCGAAGCTGTCAATGTAGTCGCGGAACTCGATGGGGCTGAGGAGGAACTTGTTCCACACGTTCTCCAACGCCATCGTGATGCCCAGCTTCTCGGCCGTGGGGAGGATCTCGCGCAGACTCTTCTTCGACAGCTCGAACGCGGCGGCGTAGGACACATCGGCGTTCACGACCCCCGGCACAACCAGGACCGTGTCGGCCCCCGACCACTTGGCGACGTGCAGGGAGTGCTTGATGCCCTCGACTCCGGCTTCACGGATCACCTCGTCCGTGCTCGACAGCGGTTTGTCCCAATGCGACCCCGCCATGACGCTGTGAACCTCGATGCCCAACTCCTGGGCGATAGCCGCCACCTCCTCGGTCTCCTTCTGGGTCTCGAACGCGGGGAATTCCACTCCTTCAAGGCCGGCTTCCTTGCACAGGGTCAGCTTCTCGCGCGGCGTGAGTTTCCCGGGCAGACAGCCGTAGCAGATACCCTTTTTCACGGTGTGTCCTCCTCAGTGTCTCGGGCGACCCGAACGCGGGCAGGGCTTGCAGTGCCGTGGCCGCGAAGGGGCGCTCGGTAGATCACGGTCCCTTTCGACATCGGCCTCAGACCGCCCTTCTTTTATATGAGACGGACGCGGGGCAATGCAGTTCCATGCACGCATACATTTGTCTGTGGGAAGTTGCCGATGGGGAACACGAAGATCGTGGTGGAGAACGAGCGCAGATGATGCGGATTTACGCCGTGATGGAGGCCAAGCCCCGCTCGTGCTTTGGTGATAGCATTACGCCACCCTGACAGCCGGCGGGTGGAACGTAGGGACGAACGGCGTTGGACCACAGAGACATCTCTGGGAAGGCGATGTCAAGGCAAAAGAATCCCTACTGTGC
>CAYWBK010000096.1:0-16348 GCA_964455745.1 uncultured Armatimonadia bacterium | reverse complement strand
CGTACCTGCCGAACTGTCCCTTTCCCATTGTCCGGGAAATGGGGTGCATATCAGTCAGCCTCTGACAGCATTCCGGGCGCTTCGTCTGCCTGTTGTCAAAGCGACGTAATAATGGTAGGTAATCGGCGGTAATCGAGCCCTATTCAACGGCCAAACGACAGACCGTCGGGGCTATGCTGCTACGAGACTATCCGTCATGCCGTAATCCTCCAAATCCTATCAATCCTGTTCTCTTCGCCGTTCCCTGCCGCCACGCTTGCGGCAGTCCTACCTACAATCGGCGGGAGGCCCCGACCGCTTCCGGTGTCCACAGGATCGAACCGTCCGGGTACTCGCGGCCTCGCCAGCCTCGACTCGCCTGCAGAACCTGGCACAACGGAGCCCCCTTAGGCATCAGGATCCAGTCGAACCGGTAGCGGTCGAGGGCGTCAACACAACCGGCGCTCGCGAGCAGCAGCGTGCAATAATCCCTGAAGACCTGGTACGACCCTTGCTTCCAGATGGCCATGCGGCCGTCGATGAAGACCTTCTGACCGGGCAACTTCCACAGAAGGTAGCCCCCCCAGCCATAGTCGCACAGTCCCCGGCCCTCCAGGGGCCGGCCGGACCTCGCGGCAACGACGGCCCACGGATAATCGCCTGCTCGGCCGTGGGCTTCCGCGCTCTGCCAGCAGGCCATCGCCGGAGGCAATTGCCTGGCCCCGAGCAGAACCGCGCAGGCCATCGCGGCATAGCCGAACCACCGGGGCATACGGGTGAGTTCCTCCGCCAGCCTCGGCCAGGCGGACGACAGATGAGCCGTCACAACCGGCGTCATGACGATGGCGAAGACAGCGATGTTGCGGGCGGACCGGATGCCCATTGCCGCAAACACTACGAAGACTAGAAGTTCCTCGAGCGACGCCCTTCGCTTCGAGAAGTACACAATCACCGGCGCCGCGAGCAAAGCCACCCACAGCCCCGCAAATCTGGGGTCTGCGCCCGGGGCCTGCCATTCGCCGATTTGCGTCATGGCAGGCTTGTCGGAGGCTGTCTGGATGACTTCCCGGTAGATCCACGGGCCATAAGCGTTCAGGAATGTAGCCGCCACGCAAGCGACGATCACCCAGCCCAGCCGCCGCAGGGCCTTCGGACGAGTTGCCGGGTCTACGCCCTCGCGACGTTGACGGTGCCAGTACGCCTCGACCACCCGTGCCGCGCCCACGATGACCAGATACATGAGGCCGGCAACGAACCCGCCGTGCAGATTGGCCCACAGACAAAACAGCGGCGGAAGCAGCCAGAGGCTGCGGCCGGCATCCCCGCGTCGTTCCCGCGCCAAAAGCAGCGCGACGATCGCAAGGAAGAGAAGAGACAGCATCTGCGGGCGGACGCCGAACATCGGCGGCATGATTCCCGCATATACGACCAGGACGACCCCCGCTTGCAGCACAGGCGGCACCTGACTGCTGCGGTTGAGAAGCAGCACGACCGGCGTAAGCAAAATGAGCAGCGCCCAGACCATGGCCAGGGCAGTCAGATCCCCTGCCCGGTAGATCAGGTACATCGCGATGTCGGTCGCCCATTCGTGGTCGATCCACGGGTAACCGGGCATCGTCCATGAGAACGGGTCCGCCCGGACGATCTCATGCGTGTCGAGCATGTACTGTCCGGCGCGCAGATGCCAGCCGAGATCGGGGTCAGTGGCCTTGTTGATGCCGGTGACGGCGATGATGGCGAACATGCCGACGCAGGCAAGTCGTTCGTTGCGCGACACTCAGGGAGCCTCCGCGCGGACATGCGGATTATGTCCTCCGCGGCCCCCCAGACCGTCTCCGAGACGCCGCGGTCAACGCATTTGAGTATACCACAGGCAGGCGGCGGAGGGAAACGCTGAACGCTGAACGCTGAACGCTGAACGCAGAATCAACGGCAAGAACGACAAAAAACGGCAAAGACGACAACGACAAAGGCAACAACGGCAAGGGCAACAACGACGCCACTGCCCCGTTACCCTGGTCATCCCCTATTATGGTCTGCCATCGATTCCGCACCTTCTTTGCCGTTCATGCCGTGCTAGCCGTTTTTCGCCGTTGCCGTCTTTGCCGTTTTTGTCGTTCTTGCCGTTGATTCTGCGTTTTGCGTTCAGCGTTCTGCGTTCAGCGTTTCCTCTCGCGTTTCCTCTCGCTTGACCCGCGCAGTGGGCCACGGGTATACTCGCAGGGACGTTATCGGCAATCGCGCGACAAGGGAGCGCACACTCAAATGCCCGAGAACAGCGCCGTTCAGCCGGGCCTCGTGGCTGCAGTGAAGACCTCGCCACGGACTATCCTCGATGACATCCAGCGCTTGATGGACCTCGCAGGTTATCGGCAGGCGCTCCCCGCGGGAGTGCCGACTCTACTGAAGATCAACATATCGTGGCACCACTACTACCCCGCGTGCTCGACCACTCCCTGGCAGTTCGACGGCGTGACCCGTGCGATGCTTAACGCGGGCTGGACACCGGACCAGCTCATCCCGGCCCAGAATTCCACCGTCGTCGTGGACCCGATTGTGGGGTCGCGGAACAACCACCTCGACTCGGTGGTCGCGAAACACGGCCTGGAGTACGTGTGGCTGTTCAAGAAAGACGCGTGCGAGTGGATCACCTATGAACCCAAAGGCGAGATGCTGTGCCTGCCGGAGATCTTCCCCGACGGAATTCGCATCCCGAAGCTGTTCGTGGGCAAGAGCGCCCTGCACATGCCGACCGTGAAGACCCACGTTTTCACGACCACGACGGGCGCGATGAAGAACGCCTTCGGGGGGCTTCTCGATCTCAATCGCCATTGGACCCACAGCCGCATCCACGAGACACTGGTGGACCTGCTGACCATCCAGAAGGAGATCCACCCCGGGCTGTTCGCGGTGATGGACGGCACCTTCTGCGGTAACGGACCGGGCCCGCGCGCGATGAAGCCGGTGCTCAAGAACATCCTCCTCGCCAGCGCCGACCAGGTGGCCATCGACGCCATTGCCGCCAAGATCATGGGTTTCGACCCGATGCGCCTCAAGTACATCCGCCTCGCGCACGAGAAAGGCCTCGGCATCGGCGATCCCAGGCAGATCACGGTCGTTGGCGATGAGGAGATCAAGGACTACGACTACGGCTTCTCGGTGGGCGACACCTTCGCCTCACGGGGCCAGAAGTGCATCTACCACGGGTGCCTAAAGCCTCTGGAGAGGCTCCTCCTGCGCACCTGCATCGTGCCCTGGTCGTATGCGGCCTCCAAGGCATACCACGACGTGTACTGGTTCCCGACGATCGGCCGAAAGCGAGTGCAAGAGGCCCTCGCAAGCGAGTGGGGCGACGTGTTCAGAAGTTACGGGTAGCGGGATGCGGGGCGCGAGTGAACGGGAGCGAGCGCGATGAAGATCATCGAGCTGGAGATAGAGGGGTTCCGGTCGTTCAAGCACGTGGTCTGGCGCCCCGGCGACCTGAACATCGTGATCGGTCCGAATGCGTCGGGCAAGTCGAACCTGCTGCGGTTCTTCGAGATGTTATCGGCGTCCGCGAAGGGGAAGCTGGGCGATTACGTCCAGAATGCCGGGGGAATGGCGGCGCTTGCGTGGGATGGGGCTGTAGAACGCATCGTGGCGACCATCGTGGCACGAGCCTCGGACGGTGCCGACTGGACCTACCGTCTCGGGATCGGGGGACTGGGTACCGGCGGATGGTACATGGTTGACTCCGAGTTACTCGACATCGCCGGACCTGCCGCCTACGCGCAAAGGATCATCCAGCGGAGCGCGGCGGAGCAGTTGCTCTTCGACGACCATGGCCATCTGATGGAACTGGGCACACAGCAACCCGTACCCATCGCCGAGACGTTGTTGTCTGCAGCGACCTACATAGCCGTCCGCTGCCGGCTTTACTTCGAAGCTTGGACTGCTCACCAAGACGTCATCACCAGCGCCAGCGCCCCGATCAGGCAGGCCCCCGTGGCCCGCTACGAGAAGCAGGTTGCGCCCGACGGCCAGAATCTCATCAATGTGCTTCATACGCTTTACACCGAAAGTCGAGACTTCCAAGCGGACGTTGACCTTGCCATGCAGGCGGCTTTCGGCGATGACTATGATGGGCTAGTTTTCCCCCCAGTCGCCAGTCAACGCATCGAGATGCAGGTGCGGTGGAAATCCTTGTCGCGGGCCTGCCCGGCTGCCGACCTGTCCGACGGCACGTTACGATTCCTCTTCCTGATCGCTGTCCTGGCGAACCCGGAGCCTCCGCCGCTCATCGCCATTGACGAGCCGGAGACAGGCCTGCACCCATCCATGCTGCCCATCGTGGCCGAGTACGCCGCCGACGCGGCGCTGCGTACCCAGATTGTCCTGACCACGCATTCTCCCGAGTTTCTGGATGCCTTCTCGGAGTTGGACCGGACAGTCACCGTCGCAGACTGGACCAACGGCGAGACGACATTGAGAACACTGGACAGCGAAGCCTTGCAGTACTGGCTGAACGAATATACGCTCGGCGCTCTGTACCGATCCGGCGAGTTGGAGCACTTCGAGTGAGGTTCATCCTCTTCGTCGAGGGCCACACCGAGAGAAAGGCTCTGCCTGCGTTCCTCAAGCGATGGCTCGACCCGGAGCTAGGCGAACCTGTAGGCTTCCGTATCGTCTGGTTTGAGGGCAGTGCCGAGTTGTGGAAGGAATGCCCCAAGCGGGCCCGAATGTACCTGAACGACCCGACAGGGGCGGGTGACGTCATTGGTGTGATCTCGCTTCTCGACTTGTACGGCCTGCCCAGGTATACGGCGGATGCCAGCGATACAGACAGACGGTATGCGTGGGCGAAGGCATACATGGAGAAGCAGGTGGACGACCCTCGCTTCCGCCAGTTTTTCGCGGTGCATGAGACGGAAGCCTGGCTTCTGAGTGATCCCACCATCTTCCAAGCCGATATGAGGAAGACGCTCGCGGGCAGGCCACCGGAGAAGGTCAACTTCGATGAGCCGCCGGCCAAACTTCTCGATCGCCTATACCTGCAACAGACGAAGCGGCACTATGAGAAGGTCGTACACGGTCGACAACTGTTCGCCAAGCTCGACCCCTATATCGCGCGTGACAAATGCCCATATCTGAAATGCTTGCTTGACGACATGCTGGACATGGCCACGAGAGCGGGACTGCAGAGATCGTAGCGGGCTATTACGAGCAAGCAGAGCAGCGCATTCCTCCGCCCTGCCAAGTGCCTCAAGATCGAAACTTCGGAACCGAGACTATCTTCCGATGTCGGGGCTTGCCCCTTTCCGGGGGGGCATTGGTGTGTTGTCGACAGGAGAACCGTCATGCAGTCGTCGGGCGCAACGCAGATCTGCTACGCAGTGCTTCCCCCCGGCCGGGAGGTGTCGCGCTTACTCTGGCACGAGGGCATCGAACCCGTCTTCGACAGCCCCGACCTCCGCGACCGTTTCCGCTGCATCCTCAGCGACGATGTCTACTCGGTCGGCGTGGTCCTTGACGGCATACGCCGGCTGATCGAGCGCGCAAGCCTCGTGATCGCCGACCTGACCGGGCGCGACCCGTCCGTCACCCTCCAGGCTGGCATTGCGGCGGCGCTCGGCAAGCCGATTGTGGTCCTGCTTGCCGACACCGCCTCGATGGATGACGTGCCCTTCGACTGGCAGACCTCGCCGATCATCCGCTATCCGGCCGGCGACCCTGCGGGCAGCCAACTGGGGCTGGCCCTCAGGGCGACCATCTCGGAGCGATCCGATCGACAGACGGGCGCTGACGTGCAACAGCTCCTGGCCCAGTTGGTCTCCGACGACCGGCAGACGCGCCGCGAAGCCGAGGAGACGCTGGGACGCATGGCCGAGCCGTCGACTATCCGGCCGCTGTACGATCTCCTCGCCAGTCCAGACGCCCGCGTGCGGGCCAGCGCCGGCCTGGCGCTGCGGCGAATGGGCGGCCCGCAGGTGACCGAGGTTCTGCTGGAAGCGCTCATGGACGAGCGCGCTTATGTGCGGCGTACTGCGGCCTGGGTCTTGCGCGAATTGCACGATGAGAGCGTCGTTGGAGCCCTGGTTCAGCGGCTGTCCGACCGAGTGCCGGTGGTGAGGCAGACGGCGGCATGGACGCTGGGCGAACTGCACGCTCGCAGCGCCGCAGGACTGCTCGTGCGGCTCCTGGACGACGAAGATGCCGATGTGCGCCGTGGGGCCGCCGATGCCCTCGGGAAGCTGGCCGATGCCACGGCCTGCCCGCCCCTTGTTGCCGCCTTGCGCGACCCCGACGGCATGGTCCGGCAAGCGGCCGCTACCGCGCTCGGGGCCATTAAGGACCCATTCGCCGTCGAGCCGCTGATCTCCGCAACTCGAGACGAGGGCTGGATGGTGCGCCAGTCGGCAGCGCGAGCTTTGGGAGCGATCGGAAGCTCGGCGGCGTGCGAGGCGCTCAGATACCTGCTCGCGGACATCAATGAGGACGTCCGCTGGGCTGCGGCGACCGGCCTCGCCGCGATAGACTCCCCTGTCAGCCGTCAAATGCTCGAACGAACAGCCGCAGACCCCGACCAGACCCAGTTCATCCGCGAGCTTGCCGGCACCGCCCTGGGGCTGGATGACACGGAGCTCGGGGAAGACGACGAGATCCTCGGCTGAGCGTGCGGCCCCCGAACGCCGCATACGCCCCTTGCCAGCGCAGGTGCGCCCGCGCCCCCTGTAGAAGTAGGCCTTGTCCCTCGCAATGGCGCTGAGGGACGTGTGTAGCCTCGCCTACCGCGAAAGGGGAGATGTTGGCCCATGCGTCTGCACGCTTTCATCCTCACGCTTGTTGCCGCCGCGCTTTGCAGTGTGCCCCTTGCGCAAGTCAACCCCATCACGAATCCCTCCTTCGAGCAGACGGACCCCAACGGCGCTCCCACCGACTGGGAGACCATGGGTACGTTCAGACTCGTCCCCGACGCCCACTCGGGCAAGGTGGCGCTGCTGCTTGATCGCGCGCCCGGCGAGAAGGGCGAGACGGGCCTAAACCGCGCCTGGACAATCAACTCCGGCGAGCGGGGCGCGATGCTGGCCGAACTGAAGGGCGGCATCGAGTTTTGGTACAAGGCCCCGAAAGCCGATGCGGATACGAAGCTGAGGGTTTACGTGATCCCGATGACCTCGGCGCCTCTCGAAGGCACCGGCGCGCCTCGCGCGACATTCGAGGTTCCGCGCGCGTATATTGGTGACGGCCAATGGCACCGGGGGCTTCTCAAGTACGATTACACCGGTAGCGCGTCTGCGAAGTGGGTGCATATCTCTGCCCGCATCGAGGGCGGGGCCGGGCAGATTCTCCTGGACGACTTCCGGTGGCTGACGCAGGTCGGTCCGCTGCCGGGCATCCGCAAACTGAAGCTGACCGAGGTTGCCGGGAAAGAGGGCGAGGCCTGCACGATCACCGCCGACGTCACCAACGCCGGCGACGCTCCGATGCAGGCTGTCCCGATCACGCTGCAACTTCCGGCCTACCTCAAAGCCGACGCCCCCCTGCGGCGCGAGGTGCCCGCGACGCAGCCGGACGAGGTCACCCAGGTCTCGTGGAAGGTCACCGGCGAACGCAGCCGCGAGGACGTCATCGTGGCGACGATGGGCGCGGGCGACCAGGTATCGGAGGCGCGCATCGCTCTGGCGCCGGACCTGCAGGTCGAACAACTGAAGGTCCTCGATTTCGTCGTGGAGCCCGGCCAGCGAACGCGGGCGGACCTGATCGTGCGCAACAACGGCAACGCCGTGGCCCGGAATGTCCTCGCGGAGTTGGAGAACACGCCCGACGCCCAACTGGCGGTGCGGGATGTGAAGCCGCGCACGATTGGCCTCATTCGGCCCGGGCAGATGGGCTCGGCTACGTGGTGGGCGCAACTTGACAAGGAGACCCCGTCCTGCGTGCTGACCGCGACCGCCGCCATGACCGGCAAAATCGTCGGCAAAGCGAGCGTCGAGCTGATCTGCGCTGCGTCAGCCGCGAGGCCCGATCTGGCGGCAGAGGGTGATGGCGCAGTCGCAGCGGCGACCGATGCCGGCGCGGTCGTGGGGAACAGCCAGGTGCGACTGCTGTTCGGCGCCAATCGCGGGGGCGGCTTCGGTCCCGGACGGCTTTTCGTCCGAAGCGGCAATAGCTGGGCATACGCCGGCGTCATCCCCAGCCTGGGGGCCGTCGCGACGGCTCCCGCGAGCGAGGGCAAATCGGCTGAGCGGGCCCGGATCACGCACATGCAGGCCGAGACCAAAGGCGGCCTGGCGACGCTTCACGCCACAGGCACGACGGTGGGCGGCATCGCCTTCGCCTGGACGCTGAACTGCCGGCGCGGCTGGGACTACATCGAATATCGGCTCCTGGCCACGCCGAACGAGGATACGGCCATCTACGGACTTGAGGGGCCGATGCTGTACGCGCGTGACTTCGCCTTCAGCGGCCAGCGGCCCAGGGAAGCCATGTTCCCCGGCCTGGAATGGCTCGTCGGCGATGAAGTCTCCTCGTCAACGCTCGACATCTCCGCCAGCCTGCCGATGCGCTATCGCTGGTGCCCCCCGCCGCACGCCGTCACGATCCCCGCGATGAGCGTCAATTCCGGCGGGATCACCGTTGGACTCCTGTGGGATCATCTGCAGAAATACTACCGCGACGACACGCGCCCGCGCGCCGTGTTCGCCTCGCCGGACCGCTTCGAGGGTCGCGGCGGAACGCTGATGGGCCTGATGACGCCCGGCGGCGCGGACCCGGAGTGGTGGATCCCGCCACGCAAAGCCACCGAGAAGCCGTGGCAGGTCACTGCCGGGCAGGCGATCACTTTGCACGCCCAGCTTTATGCCAAAGGCGACGCAAAGGACGCCCTCACCGCGATGGACCGCTGGTTCGCCCTCAATGGCGCGCCGGAGCCGGAAAGACTCCCGCACGGCAAAGACTGGCGCGACGAGATCTCGTTCAGCGCCATCGGCTATCTCGATTCGCTTTGGGACCCCAAGACGAGCAAGTGGTTCCAGTCGATCAACGGCCCGAACACGATGACCTCACAGGGCTGGCACGTGCCGTACCTGTATGACACCATTCGGGTTTCGCAGTTGGCGAGCGATCCGGCGATCCGCGAGCGTGCCGCCGCGCGCGCTGATGAGGTGCGCCGGCTCGGCGCGGCGCCCGCCGCGGCCGACGACCTCGGGTTCGAGTTCGGCAACGCGATAGCCTCGGTCGTCGGGCACGGCGAGATGGTCATGGGCATTATTCGCGGACAGGAGGACGACGGCTCGTGGCGGTTCCGCGCCCGGATCGAGAAGTCGGGCGTTTTCGCCGGGATGGACTATAGCGAGATCGGTCCCGACCGCGCCGCCGAGGTCGGCACCTGCGCCAACAATGCCCATCAAGTGCTGCAGTACGCGCGCATGACCGGCGATCCGACAGCGACCGCCGCCGGCCTCAAGGCGTTAAAGTTCATGGATCGCTTCACCGTCCCGCGCGCGGCGCAGGTCTGGGAAGTGCCGGTCCACACGCCCGATGTGCTGGCCTCGGCGGACGCTTGCGAGGCGTACCTGGAGGGCTACTTCATCACCGGGGACAAGCACTGCCTCGACAAGGCCGTCTTCTGGGCGCGAACCGGCCTGCCGTTCATCTATATGTGGGATATACCGAATTACGAGATGCTCCGCTATGCCTCGATCCCCGTCATGGGGGCGAGCTGGTACGCCTGCAACTGGTTCGGCCAGCCGGTCCAGTGGAACGGATTGAGGCTCGCGACGGCCTACAGCCGCCTCGCGGCCTTCGATCGCTCGTACCCCTGGCAGCGCATTGCCGAGGGCATCACGGTCAGCGCGATGTGGCAGCAGCACGACGGCAGGCCCGACGCCGAGTTCGCCGACCGCTGGCCGGACACGAGCGCGAAGTACACGGGCCTGTGGCCGGACAACTTCAACTCGATCGATAAGCTTCGCTGCCCGTGGGTCTTCGCGCCGCAGCAGATCCTCGGGAACGTGTATCGGTTCATGGGCCTGCATCCCGATCCGGAGACGGTCTCGGTGGAGCAAGGCGGCGGGGCGATCGAGGTCAGCGCCTGCGCGGCCATCGAGACGCCGAAGATCGACCGCGACACCCTCGCGGCGACCTTGCACCTCACCCCTCCGCAGACGAGCCAGGTGGTCTTGTGCAACGTGGCGAAGCCAAGTGCAGTGCGGGTCAACGGCGCTGTCGTGCCCGAGACCAACAACCTCGCCGACGCCACCGGACCGGCCTGGCAATACGGCGGGGCCTGGAAGATACTCGCGGTCAAGCCGGGCGCTGAGAAGGACGTTCGGCTGGAGGTCGTGGGCACCCGGTACGAGCGGGGCAGTGCCGCGCCGCCGGTCGCGCGGAAGGTCAGTTTCCACTTCGACAGCGATGACGGCGGCTGGCGCGCCATGCACGATCTGACCATGCCCATCATGCGCAACCGCAGCCTCTACACGCAGGTGACCGGCGACGACCCGTACCTGGTTCGCACCGGCATGGACCTGCAACCCGATAGTTGCACGGTGATCCGCGTCCGCATGTCCGTGGGCATCGGCGGACTCGGCCCGGGCCAGTTATTCTGGGCCACAGCCGACTCCCCGGACTTCGACGAAGCGAAATCCATCCACTTCCCGATCGTCGCTGACGGGCAGATGCACGAGTACGCAATCAAAGTCTGCGACTCAAATCTATGGGTCGGACACCGCATCACGGCCCTGCGCATCGACCCGTGCAACGGACCGCGCAACACCGACGTGAGCGTCGACTACGTGATGGGCAATCCGTAGCCGAACACGACACCCTGATGGGAGATCACACTATGAGAGTTTGGGACTGCCACTGTCACCTGAGGGACGAGACGGGGGAGGAAACGCTGCGCTATATGGACGAGGCGGGCATCGACCGCATCAACCTGTTCGCCCCCTACCCGGGCGGCGGTTGGGAGCCGGGGATGGAGTTCAAGCGCGAGGACGCGCGCGCCTCCATCGACAAAATCGCTGAAGTCCAGGCCGTCGACCCCGATCGCATCTACGGCTTGGTCTGGGCGAACCCGCGCATTCCGGGCATGGTCGAGGAGATCGAGTATGGCATCGTGGACCGCGGCCTGCGCGGAGTGAAGATGATCCCCGACCACTGGGACGCGACCGAGGAACTCGTCGCTCCGATCTTCGAGAAGATGCAGGAGTTGGGCAAGCCGATCCAGTTCCACTCTGGCATCCTGTACGGCTTCCGCGACAGCTCGCGTTTCTGCCGCCCGGTGTTATACGAGGCGTTGCTGAACTTCCCGAAGCTGCGCTTCTCCCTCGCGCACATCAGTTGGCCGTGGGTGGACGAGTGCATCGCGGTCTTTGGCCGCTTCCAGGCCGCCGTGCGGAACAAGGACGATGTGCCGCAGATGTGGATCGACACCTGCCGTGGAACGCCGGACGCCTGGCGGCTGGAGGCCCTGCAGAAAGCCATCCCCTTCGTGCCCGGCGACCACCTGATGTTCGGCGTGGACGGAGTCCCGTCGATTCTGCCGCAGTACGCAAGGGAGCACATCGACAAGGACCTGTCGATCCTACGCAACGTCATCGGCGTCTCGGAGGAACAAATCGACATGTTCTTCTGGGGCGCGTGCGAGAAGTTCTGGGGAGGGTAAGGGGCGGGGACAGGCCCAGCGTACCATCGCGACGAACCACGCTATGGAGCGCTGGCGGCGCATGGCGCCCGGCAGCCGAGGGACCGCAACGCAGCGACAGGAGTGGCTGGCGTGATCACACGCATAGAACTGGACGGATTCAAAACATTCCAGGACTTCACGCTCGACCTCGCCCCCTTCCAGGTGATCGTCGGCGCGAATGGCGTGGGCAAGAGCAACCTGTTCGACGCCCTGCGCCTGCTATCGCAATTGGCAGACGACGACCTGCACTCGGCGTTCCAGGCGATGCGCGGGGAGGCGGGTGAGCTTTTCACGGTCCGCCCCAGCGGCGAGCCGGTGGATACCATCACCTTCGCGGTGGAGATGCTGGTCGATCGCACGGTCCGCGATAGTTGGGGCGCCGAAGAGAACCTTCGTCACACCAGACTGCGATATGAGCTGACTGTGACCCGCAGCACTGACTCGCATGGCCTCGACCGGCTTTACGTGAGGAAGGAAGTCCTCAAGCCGCTGCAGCGCGGTGACGACGCCTGGGTACGCCGCCAGATGGCTGGCGAGAGAAAGATGTGGCTGCCCGAACTGAAGAGAGGGCGCGGCAAGCCCCTAATCTCGACTGAGGACGAGGATGGCCCGACACCAACAATCCATCTGCACCAGGACGGGCACGCTGGGCGCAAGCAGACGATGGCTGCGAACGCGGAACGGACAGTCCTCAGTGGCGTCGTCAATACCGAGTTCCCCCATGCCTTCGCCGCCAGAGAGGAAATGCGCTATTGGCGCTTCCTGCAACTCAATCCCGAAGTGCTGCGCGAGCCCGGTCCGATGCTTGCAAAGCCGGTCATTGCTACGGATGGCGACAACCTGCCTGCTGCCCTCGCACGCATGACATCCGAAGATGCCCACTTGATGAGTGACGTGGCACGCGACCTAGCCAATCTGGTTCCTGGAATTGTGAGCGTTCGGATCGAGGAGGATCGACCTCGCGACCGCTTCGTGGTAAAGGTTGGAATGCAGGATGGCAGCGAGTTCTCATCCAGGGTTCTCTCAGATGGAACTCTCCGTCTGCTGGCGCTCGTCGCCCTAAAGAATGACCCAAGCTACTCGGGGGTACTGTGCTTCGAGGAACCGGAGAATGGCGTCCACCCCTTCCGCATCAGGAACATGGTCGAGCTTCTACGCGGCCTGGCAACCGACTTCAAACGGCGTCCTGAGGAAGAGCCATTGCGCCAGTTGCTTGTCAACACCCACTCGCCGGTGCTGGTCAGTGAGCTGATGCGTGGGCACAAGTGGGACGAGGACGCAGCCGGTGGGGCGGAACTGCTCTTTGCGTACATGTCCACTCACATCGACCCCTCCTCGGGGCGAACGCTTCGGCTGACGCGGGCCGTACCCGTCATCTCACAAGGACGGTTGCCGCTCGGAATCTCAGAGAGCGAAGCCTCCCACACACTTGACGAAGTAGTGCGGTACCTGGAGACGGCAGAGGCGGGACAGGCGATCACCGCGTTGCGCCAGGAGGCCACGCAGTGAGGCCGCTCTTCCTGGCCGTGTACGCTGAGGGGCGAACCGATGAGCGGTTCCTTCCGGTCCTCGTGCAGCGGACGGCGGAGCGGCTGCTCACACGCCGCGGCGTGGAGCCGGTCGACGTGTTCGAGCCGGTGATCGTCGTCGATGACTTGGGCGGGAAGCTCCCAACGCGCGAGGAGTGCATCGTGGAGGCGGCCCAACGGGCTGCGAATTACCATGCCCTGGTTGTCCACGCTGACGCCGACGATCGCGCCCGAGACGCGGCTATCGCGGAACGTTTCGAGCCAGGTGCGGCTCGTGTGCAGGAAGTTGCCAAACAGGGCGTCAAGGTCTGCGGCCAGTTGTTGCCGGTCATCCCGGTAAGGATGGTCGAAGCGTGGATGATAGCCGATCCTGATGCGCTTGACGCCACAATCGGGCCGGGCTTCTCTACCCCCCTGCGCGCCAGGGCGGAGCCGCCCCGCCTGGTCGAGGCGGTAAGCGATCCCAAAACAATGCTGGAGGCCCGGCTTCGCGAGTTCCGGGGGCGCCGCCGTCCGCTCCCGTTGGGTGAGATCTACGAGCCGCTCGCCCGCAGGGTGGCCCTTGAGAGACTTGAGCGGGTGCCGGCCTACCAGCAGTTCGTCTCCGACCTTACCGAGGTGCTGATTGCTCTGCGCATGGCCGAGTGAGCGCGACTCTTGGCGGCTTGCGCCACGGCCTCTCCGGCTACCTACTACTGACCTGCGGGCGCAAATAGCCGTCCGCCCGCACCCATCAACTGCATCCCTCGTCACCACGGAGCCCTCAATGAACCTCCGAGCGCTGGCCTTCATCATCCTCGCCGCAAGCGCCACCGCAACGTCAGCCCGTGCCGCGGACACCCCTCCCCTGCCGGCCCCCATCCAAAGCGTCGCCGTCATGGCGTGGCTTGGGGGGTGGGATTCGCTGCGCGCGCCGGCGGTTGCGGCCCCGGTGGCCGATGGAGAGGCGACGGGCGACCTGGAGAAGGCCTTCCATGTCGAATGGAAGCGCGACGGCCAGGCTCTCCGGGCGAAAGTCACGAAGCTCGCCGACGCGTGGGTCGGGCGGTTGGCGGTCGAGTTCCGCTTTGCCGCCGATACGAGCGCGCTGACTTACGGCTACGGCGACATTCCGGTGCGGATTCCGGTGGCCGACGCGAAGAAGGGCCAGATACTCTGGGCGTGGGAATACGGCGTTCCGAGTTGGATCGTCGGCCAAAGCGGGCAGGGCTCCGCCGGCGCGAGCATCACCACGACCAACAGCCACGGTTTCTTCATCGACCGCTACCCGGACGGCGCATTCGTCGTCGATGTCGCCGTGGACTGGCCGAAGGTGGTCGGTGAGAGCGTCGAGGTCGCCTTCAGGCTGGCCCCCGGCGCGAAGCCCGAAGCATTGCAGGCGGAGCGCCGGAAGCGCCTGGCGATCGACCGCGACCCGCCCCTCGACCAGACCCGCCTCAAGCGCCTTCGCGCGGAGGGCTTCGTGCGCGTGGACACTGCGGGCCGGGGTTTCGTGACCGCCGACGGCAAGCCGTTGCGCATCCTCGGGCAAAATACGCCGCATCTGCCGATGCTCAGCCCGGCGGAGCAAGAGAAGCTCCTCGCGCAGTCCGAGGCCGCCGGGATCAAAGTGACCCGGTTCCTCATCCCCGACTACGCCTACCGGCCCATGGGCGCGTGGAACGATGAGGCATACAAGCGGTTGCTGGCGACGGTGGATCGCTGCGCGGCACACGGTATCCGGTCGGTCATCTGTCTCGAATACAGCGGCTGCGGCCAGCAGTACAACCTCACGATCCACCGTACCCCCAACTGGTCCGATCTGTATCTCATGCCCGAGATGCTGGACTGGTACAAGGGCGCCATCGAGCGGGTCGTCGTGCCCCTGAAAGACAACCCGGCGGTGCTGAGCTATGACGTGACCAACGAGCCGGACATGGCGCTGTCGCCCGCGACCCCGACGCTGACCGAGGCCTGGCACACATGGCTGCAGGCGAGATACGGCACGGTCGAGAGCCTTCGCGATGGGTGGGGCAAGCCGGACCTCGCGGGCTTCGACACCACGGAGATACCCGCTCAGACGGACTACGACACGCAGCGCACCCAGCAGGCGAAGGACTTCATGGCTTTCGGCGGAGATGCCATCGGGCGGTCGATGATCGCGCGCGCGAAGTTGGTCCGGGCGGCCGACCCCCGCCACCTGCTGACGGTCAGCGCGTGGGACCCGCGCCTCTTGCGAGGCCTCCCCGGCACCGGCATCTTCGACTACTGGGCACCACACAGCTACGAGATCTATTTCATCGGACCGGAGATCTCCGACCAGGTGATGTACCAAGTGGGGTTGCTGCGACGGGCTTTGCCGGACCGGCCTCGGCCGGTGGTCATCGAGGAGTTCGGCCTCTTCGAGGACCCCAAGTTCCCCGAACCGATGCGCGCCGAGCACTGCGGCAAGTTCCTCGAAGCGGGGGATCGTTGGGGCGCGGGCATGATGATCTGGTACGACCTGACCCCGGCGCTCCTCGCCGAGTTCACCGCCGCAAACCACAGAAAACCCGCCGCCCGCACCGACGGACCGGGCCTCGTCTTCTACGTCGCCCCGAGTGAGGAGTGCCGGGTCCTGATCTACCCGATGTACATGTGGCGGCGCAAGTGGGGCCAGGCGCTCGCCTCGGCAGAGGAGGCGGGCTTCCGGGTGCGCGAGGTCTGCCGACCGTCCGATGCCGCCGGGTGCAAGGCCCTGCTGGTTTTAGGCGACAATCTGACACCGGCGGAAGAGAAAGCAGTCGGCGGGTTCGGCCTCCCTATCATCTTCACGCAAGGAGCGGATGCCGCAAAGCAGCACTTCCCCGACGCAACCATATTGCCGCCCGACGCCGTGGGCCAAATTGCCCTATGGAGGAAGCATCTAACCGGCGGAAGATAGACGCACCCGTCTGTCTCCTATGCGCTAACCTATGGCGGGACGCCGTTCAAGGAGGGGCCGGGTCACGAGAGCGCCAGCCGTTGGTATTACTACGCCAGTTGCGCGGCCCTGCTCGGCAATGAGATGCCCTGCGGAGAAATGGACGGCGATTGACCACCGAGACACAGAGGGCACAGAGAACGGCAACGTCCCTTAACGCCTATCATGGGGCAAGGTTGAGGTGCACCCATAGTCCCGGACAGTAGTGTTCTGTTCGAGGTGACAGTCGGC
>CAYWBK010000095.1:0-16358 GCA_964455745.1 uncultured Armatimonadia bacterium | reverse complement strand
CTCTGACAAGATTCCGAGCGCTTCGTCTGCCGGTTGTCAAAGCGGCGTAGTAATGGTAGGTAATCGGCGGTAGTCGGGCCGTATTCAACGGTCAAACGACAGGCCGCCGGGGTTATGTTGCTACGGAACTATCCGCCATGCCGTAATCCTCCAAATCCTATCAATCCTGTTCTCTTCGCCGTTCCCTGCCGCCATGCTTGCGGCAGTCTTACCTACAATCGGCGGGCGGACCCCTACCACGGACGCGGGCTGCTGCGCCGCGCCGACGCGCGGTTTGGCGGCAATTCCAATCAGCCGGCACAATTGCAGGGATTGCGTTTTGCGTCAGGAGGTATTTTCTGTTAAACTGACCAATACTGGCAAGCAGACACGACGCGATAAGGGCGCACGGTGGTGTGCGCCGGAAATCGTGCACGCCCTCAGGAGGTCGCACCAGTGAAAGCATATCGGCGCCGCATTGCACTAGCTCTGCTGACCATCGCAGCCGTTGTCGCCGCAGCATGCTTGGCTGGATGCGGAGGTGGCTCGGGTGGCCCGTCCGCCGGAGTCACCGGCACCGTCCTTGACGACCAGACATTGAGCCCTGTCAGCGGGGCCACGGTGCGCGTCGGCGGAGCCACCACTCAGACGAAGACAGACGGCAGCTTCGCATTGACGGGCGCTCCGGTCGGCTCGCCGGAAACCCTCGTCGTTGCTGCCAGTGGGTACCCCCAGTTCCAACAGACTATCAGCGTGTCTACCGGCGGTACCGGATTGGGCAACATCTACCTGCCTCGCGCCATTCCCACGGGCACCGGAGAAGTCTTCGGCACGATCACCAACAATGGGAGCGGGCAGGGAGGCATCACGGTTTTCGCAGTATCGGGAACTACCACCGTGACCGGCACGTCAAAGTCCGGGACGGGGGCATTCGTGCTGTACGGGGTCCCCGCGGGAAACTCGGTCGGCCTGCACATCACGATCCCGCCCAACTCTACCCACGGAGTCGCCCTGTTTTCGTTGACCGGCGGCCAAGTCGAGGGGCCGTTTACCATTGATATCAGCAATCTGCCGCCCGATCCGTTCGGAGGGTAAGTTCGCGCCGGTTAGCAACCCAGTGCGTCAGTTGTCACATGACGCCGCGCGCGTACACACGTACCGGCGCGGCCCAGCCTCCGCTCGACACCGCCACCCTAGCCGGGCCCTGGAGGCGGGGGGAGTGTCTGTTGCCCCGTAGATCGCGCACGCTCCTCGGTATCGGCGCACTCGTCGGCGTTGTCGCCATCGGTTTCGGCGCCACGTGGGTCGTCATGCTTCACCACCGGCCCGAAACGACGAGCCAGCCTGCTTCGGAGACGACTTCCGTGCCGGGCGGCGTTCAGATCAGCAACCCCACCCTCCGGCACACCGAGAACGGCAAGCTCGCCTGGCAGATACGGCTCCAGCAGGTGGCGCTCTCGCGGGGCGGTGTCACCGTCGGAGCCGCCGGGGTCAAGGAAGGCCTCGTCTACGATGCCTCCGGCAAGCCGGCCGTCCGCATTACCGCCCGCTCTGCGAAGGGCGACACCCTCACCAAGAACTTCCAGCTTGACGGCGATGTGCGGATCACCTCAGACCAGGGGGCTCTCATCACGGCGGATCAGGTCAGTTGGAACCAGGCCGAACAGAAGCTCAACTGCCCCGGTCCGGTTACGGCGAGGGCGAGGGATGCCGTCATCACCAGCACGGGCGTCGATTACCTGGTCAACCAGGCGATGATCGTCGCGCCGAACCAGATCAAGATGTACACGGGCAAGAACAAGGTCATCGGGCAGGGCCTGCAGTACGATGTGAAGTCCTCCAGCTTCGCGCTGCAGTCGGTCCAGATGGTGCTCGACACCCGGGAGGCCGGGCGCAAGCTCCAAGAGGTGCCGCGGTGACACGACGGCGATTCGCCATCCTCCTGGCTTTCCTCCTGGCTCTCGGCCCTCTCAGTTGGGGCGCGGGCCTCAAGGGCGATGCCAAGACGCCCCCCGCGCAGGCCGGGGTCGGCGCGCCCGAAGCCAACCCCGCCGCAGTCGATGCCCCGGAGGACGACACCGACCGCGTCCAGGTGGATCACGCGGACCAGCTTCGCTATGACGCGAAGGAGAAGCGATACACTCTCACCGGCCACGTGGTTTTCAAGCACAAGGACACGACACTGTACTGCGATAAGGCGACGTACTGGGAAGAGGGCGACAAGAAAGACACGGCCGTTTGCACCGGGCACCTTCGCGTAATAGACCCCGAGAACGACTGCACGGGCGACCTCATCAACGCCGACTTCAACGATACCCGTGAGGTGATCGTCATCACCGGCAGTGTTGTGGTCGTGCACCAGAAGAAGGACGAGCCAGCCAAGGCCGAGGCCCCGGCCAAGCCTGCGGCTGTGCCAGCCGGTAAGGACGATGGCAAAGCGCCCGACAACCTTGAGGAATACAAGAAGAAGCAGACCGTCATCCACTGTGACCGGGTCGAGTACTACTACAACGAGCAGAAGAAGGAAGTCGTCGCCACCGCCGAACGGACCGGACAGGTAAAGGCGGTCCAGGAAGACAAAACTGTCACGGCCAACAAAGCCGTGTACGAGCAGATCAAGGATGTCATCACCCTTACCGGCAATGTCCACGTGACTACCGACAAGGGCGACGAGTTCAGCTTCACCAGCGCCGTAATCTCCGTCCAGGACAACTCGATCGAGGGCGAGAGCGCCGCTGGCGTCACCATTAGACACAAGAAAAAGCCCGATGCGCAAGCCCCCGCGACGCCGCCAGCCGCACCCACCCAGCCGCCAAAGTAACGCGCCCTTCCGTCTGAAGAGAGGCCATCATGCGAGGAACGCGACTGTCGGCCATCGTCGCAGTCAGTGTATGCTGGGCTTGTCTGTTGCCGTGTCTCGCGGCCCCGGTCTCGCCCGGATCCTGGATCTGGCACCCGGAGGAGCAGCCCGATCATCTGGGCGTGCCTGCTGTAACGCGCTACTTCCGCAAGACCGTGGACCTTCCCACGACGCCCGATGCTGCGTATCTGAAGATCACCGCCGACGATGAGTTCCGGCTCTGGGTCAACGGCAGCGAGATCGGCTCCGGCGATTCGTGGGAGGAACTGTACCGTTTCGACCTCACGCGCGCTCTCAGGCCGGGCCATAACGTCATCGCCGTCGCCGCCACGAACACCCTCCCCGGCCCCGCCGGCCTCATCGCCTGGGGCGAGATCGTCCTCCCCGACGGCGCCAGTATCCCCCTACGCACCGATGCCGGCTGGAAGGTGTCCGAGCAGGGCCCCAACGGCTGGGCGACGACCGAGTTCGATGACAGCGCCTGGTCTCCCAGCGTGGTGCTGGCCGACGCGCAGGGCGGACCTTGGCGCGGGCAAATGCGCCAGACGGGGGGCGACCCGGCTACGCACGCCTTTCTCGTCCAGGCGACCTTGAGCAAGCTGCAGCTTGTGCCCCGGCCGCGGCAGGTCAAGCTCCTCGACGGAATGTTCCCTCTGGTGAGCGGCAAGGCGACGTGCGACATCCGGGTCGCAGCGAGCCTGAAGGACAGCTACGCGGTTGAGCAGATCGTGCGCGCCGTCGGCCTCATGGGCGACGGCCTGCGGCCGCAAGTCACCGTGTCGGAGAGCCTCGTCCCGAACAGCCGGTCGGCGGCGATCTTGCTGATGTCGCCGGTCCCCCCGGCCATCAAATCCCTATTCGCCACGACGGGGATTGATGTCAGCAGTCTCAAGCCGCAGGGATATGCGATCGACTTCACCTCCGGCCCTCACCCCTCGGCGATCATCGTCGGCGCAGATGCGGCCGGGCTGATCTACGGGAGTTCAACCTTTATCCAGCTCATCCACCGCGATGGAGCTAACCTCCTCGCGCAGCGAGCCAGTATCGTCGATTGGCCCGCCTTTCCACTGCGCGGCCCGCGCTCCGTCGGGACCTCGAAGCCGATGGCCGACTGGTGCGCCTTCTACAAGATGAACAGCCTCGTGGATGGCTTCGACTGGGCACAGCCCCTCCCGGCCTCGCTCAAGCAGAAGAGCGACATGCTCAGTCAGCGGGGGATCATGTTGCTGCCTGAGTGTCATCCCGGCGGGATCCCGGACAAGCCGTTCATTTTCACCAACCCCGCTCACCGCCAGGAGCTTCTCAGCCGAGTGCAAGAGGGCATCAACATGGGCCTGCCTGCGCTCGGATTCATGGTCGACGACATCCCGAATGCGCCGGAATCCCCGGCGGATGAGGCAAAATATGGCAAGGGGCTGGTCGGCCTGGGCAAGGCGCAGATGGAGATGATGGCCGAGGTCGGGAAGGCTGCCGGCAACCGCATCCGCATCTTTTTCTGCCCGCGAGTCTACTATGACCCCAACCAGCAGAACGTATATCCCACCCAGCCTCGCGAGGAGGAGCGCGTCTACATCTCACTCGTGGGGACACTCCCGCGAAACGTGGAGCTTTGGACCACCCAGCCGAAACCCTCGTACGTTCAGTCCCTGAACCGCGCCTGGGGACGCAAACCATTCATCTACCACAACCTGTTCTACACCGACCTCGCGGACATGAAGCTGTACTTCGAGCCCTACCCGGCGCCGTCGCCCCAGCAGGAGAAGACAGTGGCGGGATGGACCGCAGCCGGAAGCGGCGGGCGGTACGCGCGCGAATGGCAGGTGAACCTGCTCGACTTCGCGGCGAACGTCTGGAACCCGGAACAGCCGGTCGGGTTGAACGAGTGCTTCCAGCGTGAGTATGGCGAGCGCGCAGCGCCCTTCCTCGCCAAGTACACGCTTGGCATCGGAGGACATCTCAGCCCCGGCGTCCCGATCATGGGCGACGTGTGGGACCAGCCCGATGACTATGCCTGCGTGAAGATGAGCTTCGGCTTTGCCGGGCGCTTGCGGCTTCTGAAGTCTGAGCCGCAAGCCATCGCCCGTCTGCGGAAGCTTTCCGAGCAAGCCAGGACCGCCGCCGAGATGAGCTGGTCCGGGTCGGGCCTGGAACCGGATGAGGTCGAGGTTTTCCAGTTGAATGCACGGCGACTTCAACTCGGTTACAGCGCCTACGCCGACATTCTTACAGTTGAAATGGATGTCGCAGCGCAGAAGAACGCGGATGACGCGGCTATCGCACAGCGGGCAGTGCGCGACAGCGGCGAGATTCGCGAGATCATCGGCAAGCTGCTCCTCAGTCAGAATGATTGCGGCGACTGGGCGCTATATGACCGGGCGCAGGCGCTTCTCGCGCGGCTCAAGTGACGGTCCCTGTGCAGGTCTCCCCCATTTCTCCGCCGAACAGCCCCCCGGCCGTGCCACCTCCGAACCGGGAGTCCACCCATGCCCGCGTCCCTGCGACCTATCGCCTTAAGCGATGTAACTCTTCTCCCGAGCCTGTTCCAGCAGCGCGCCGACCTCAACCGTAAGTACCTGCTGAGCCTGACGAACGAGAACCTCCTGCGCAACCACTACATGGAAGCGGGCCTATGGCACGCATCCTTGCGCAATACGCCCCATGCCGGTGAGGTGCACACCAGCGACATCCACTGGGGCTGGGAATCGCCTTGCTGCCAGGTGCGCGGGCAGTTCCTGGGGCACTGGATGTCCGCCGCCGCCTGCATAGTGGCCGCCACCGGCGACACGCAGGTGAAGGCGCGGGCCGACTTCATCGTCTCCGAGCTTGCCCGATGCCAGCGGGAGAACGGCGGCGAGTGGGCCGGCTCGATCCCCGAGAAATACCTCGATTGGATCGCTCGCGGCAAGAGTGCCTGGGCCCCGCAATACGTGCTGCACAAGACCCTCATGGGCCTGCACGACATGTACGCCTATGCAGGCAACCAGCAGGCCCTCGACATCATGGTGAAGTGGGCGCAGTGGTTCCACCGCTGGACGGGACAATTCACCCGCGAACAGATGGACAATATCCTCGACTTCGAGACCGGCGGGATGCTCGAGGCTTGGGCGAACCTGTACGGCATCACCGGCGCGCAGGAACACCTCGATCTCATCGAGCGCTACGACCGCCCGCGACTGTTCGACCGGCTCATCGCCGGCGAGGACGCGCTCACGAATCAGCACGCGAACACGACGATCCCCGAGGCACAGGGGGCGGCGCGGGCCTGGGAGGTCACCGGCGAGGAGCGCTGGCGGAGGATCGCCGAGGCGTACTGGAAGTGCGCCGTCACGGACCGGGGCTACTACTGCACCGGCGGACAGACCTGCGGCGAGGTTTGGACGCCCCCACGCGAGCTATCGGCGCGCCTCGGCCCGCGCAACCAGGAGCACTGCACCGTCTACAACATGATGCGCCTGGCGGAGTACCTGTTCAGGTGGACCGGCGACGTGGCCTTCGCGGACTACTACGAGCGCAACCTCTATAATGGGGTGCTCGCCCAGCAGCATCCGCAGACAGGCCTCATCAGCTACTTTTTGCCGCTGCACGCGGGGGCGAAGAAGCTTTGGGGTACCGCTACCGACGACTTCTGGTGCTGTCACGGATCGCTGGTTCAGGCGCATACACGGATGTACACGATGGCGACTTATTACGCCGCAGATGAGGGCCTCATAGTCGCGCAGTTCCTCCCGTCGTCCTGCCGATGGAACCACGCCGGCGTCCCAGTGACCGTCACTCAAACTTTCGACGCACAGGCGAACCTGACGCGGCGTCCCGACAGCCTCGCGGTGACGATAGAAGTCGCCTGTGATGCTCCGGTGGAATTCGATCTGTCGATTCGTATCCCGTGGTGGGCCGCCGGGCCGGTGTCGATCAACGTGAACGGGCAGATCGAGACCGCCCAGGGAGGTCCGTCGAGCTTCCACCACATCCATCGGCTGTGGCGGAACGACAGTATCCGCATCGAGGCGCCACGCGCGCTCACGGCCTGTCCGCTGCCCGACCGCACAGACACCGTGGCCTTCATGGACGGCCCGGTGGTTCTCGCCGGACGGTGCTCGGAGGGCCGGGCGCTAACGGGCGACGCAAGTGACCCTTCGACGATCCTGACACCCGACAACGAGCGCGAATGGGGAAGCTGGCTGCCGGGGTATCGGACAGTGAACCACGACGTCGAGACGCGGTTCGTTCCGCTGTACGAGGTTGCGGAGGAGGCATATACGGTGTACTTCCCGGTGAGGGGAGCATAGCCGAAGACGGCAGGAGTTCGGGGGCAAAGCACAGAAGAGACAT
The DNA here is from genome assembly GCA_964455745.1 of uncultured Armatimonadia bacterium. Classification (GTDB taxonomy): domain Bacteria; phylum Armatimonadota; class Zipacnadia; order Zipacnadales; family CAYWBK01; genus CAYWBK01. The sequence continues at coordinate 9,190 of CAYWBK010000095.1, read as the reverse complement.
CCGCTATCCCGGAGTCCACCCTTCCGCCGACCGATGGAGGTCATTACCAGATGAGACCCTATCTGCTTCTCGCGCTCCCCTTGCTCACCGCGCTGCTTCCCGGTCTGGCTGCTGCCGACAACAGCACCGCAGCAACTCTCTATGTCGCCACTAACGGCAATGACGCGTGGTCCGGGAGCCTTGCCGTCCCGAACGCCGCGCACAGCGATGGTCCGCTCGCGACCCTCGTCGGAGCGCGTGACGCCATCCGTCGGATGAAAGCATCCCTGGGGTTGCAGACCCCCATCCGAGTTCTCGTTCGCGGCGGCCTGTATCCGCTGTCCGAACCATTCACTCTCGGGCCCGAGGACTCCGGTACCGAGGCTGGCCCGATCACCTATGCCGCGTATCCCGGCGAGAGGCCGGTCATCTCCGGCGGGAGCGCCTTGAAGGGTTGGCGCAAACAGGCGGATGGTAAGTGGACCCTGCAGGTACGCGGCGCGCGCTCCTGGGATCACCTCCCGCGCGCGTTGTTCATCGACGGCAAGCGCCGCACCCTTGCGCGAAGCCCCAACACCGGTTATTTCCATATCGCCGGCAAGTCCGCCACCGACACCGACCCGGCTACCGGCAAGAAGATAGACCCCGACAAGCAGGGCTTCCGCTATAACCCCAGCGACCTCAAGGGCCTGTCCGACCTCAAGGGCGCCGATGCGGTCATTCTGTACCACTGGGAGACAGGCCATTTCCCGATCTCCGCTGTCGACGAAGCCAACGAGACCCTTGTCCTCACCGGCAAGATGAACTGGCCGTTCTGGGGCGACCAACGCTACTACATCGAGAACTCCATGAGTTGCCTCGACGCGCCCGGTGAGTGGTACCTGGACAAGGCCACCGAGACCCTCTATTACATCCCCTTCTCTGGCGAGGACCCCACGAAGGAAACCGCAATCCTCCCGCGCCTGACGCAACTCGTGCTCCTAAACGGCGACCCCGATGCCGGCAAGTTCGTCGACGACATCCGCTTCGAGGAGCTGCAGTTCAAGTACGCCGACTATGTGCTCGAACCCGAGGGGCACTGCGACTGGCAGGCTGCGGTCACGATACCGGCGGCCATCCAGGCCGTTGGCGCGCGGCGCTGTTCTCTGGATCGCTGCGAAGTCTCGCATGTCGACAACTACGGCATCTGGTTCCGGTCCGGCTGCTCGGATAACAAGGTTACGCAATGCGAACTCACCGACATCGGAGCCGGGGGAGTACGCCTGGGAGAGGGCGGCAATCCGGCCACCGAGAACGCCCAGACAAAACGCAATACCGTCAGCAACGACTTCATTCACGACATCGGGATCATCTTCAAGGGCGCGATCGGCATCTGGGTCGGCCAAAGCAGCGACAATGTACTCTCTCACAACGAGATTTGCGATACCAACTACTCGGCGATCTCGGTAGGCTGGACGTGGGGCTACGGGCCGACAACGGCGCATAACAACATCATCGAGTACAACCACCTGCACCATCTGTGCCGCGGGGTTATGAGTGACATGGGGGCCATCTACACACTGGGGACCTCGCCCGGAACCGTCGAGCGCAACAACCTGATCCACGACGTGTGGTGCTACACCTATGGCGGCGGAGGCATCTACCCGGACGAGGGCAGTTCCGACATACTGATCGAAAATAACATCGTCTATCACACGGTGAGCGGCGGCCTCACGTTTCACTATGGACAGAATTGCACCGTACGCAACAACATCTTCGCATTCGGACGCGATCAACAAGTCATTCGTGGGCGTGACGAAGAGCATATCGCGTTCAACTTCGAGCGCAACATCGTCTATTATGACAGTGGGGACACTTGGTCCGCCGGCGGGCCGCACCACAACTGGACCGCAGACTACGACTGCTACTGGAACGCCTCCGGCGCGCCGCTGAAGCTCGCCGGGATGACGTGGGAGGAGTGGCGGAAAGCCGGCTTCGACCTTCATGGCGTCAACGCCGACCCGCAGTTCGTCAACCCGAAAGCCGCCGACTTCCGCCTCAAGCCCGACTCACCCGCGCTCAAGCTGGGTTTCCAGCCGATCGACATGAGCACGGTGGGCCTGGTCGGGCCGAAGGAGTGGACTGACCTGCCCAAGCGCATCAAACGCGCTCCAGTCGTTTTCGGGGTGACCGAAGCCACCAAGCCGCACCTCATCGACGACGGTTTCGAGAAGACGCCCGTCGGCGCGACGGCTGAAGGCGCCGTCACCTGGGGCGAGACCGCTACAGCGACAGTCCGCGTCACCGACGAGGTCGCCGCGACCGGGAAGCACAGCCTCAAGTTCCAGGACCAACCGGGCCTCGACCATCCCTGGAACCCGCATATCTGGTACTCGCCGAATCTTAGCGAGGGCGTGGCGCGGTTGCAGTACGACCTGCGCCTCCAGCCCGGAGCGCCGTTCTGGAACGAGTGGCGCGACACCGCGGCGACATACCACGTGGGGCCCAGTCTGGGCGTTGACGCGGAGGGGCAGCTCTCCGTCGGCGGGCAGAAGGTCGTGAAGCTCCCGGCGGATACGTGGGTTCACCTCGACATCACCTGCGGCTTAGGCAAGAGCAGCACCCACAGCTACGATGTGACGATCACGATTCCGGGGCAGACGCCGGTGAAGGTAACGCATGTCGCGTGCGACCCCAGTTTCACGAGACTCGAGTGGCTCGGGTTCATAAGCAACTCAGTAACCAAAGTGGCATTCTACATTGATAACGTGAAGCTGGAACTGCTGAAGACAAAGGGATAGAGCAGGGGAGCGCTTGCCGCCGCCGAATCTGTTCTCAGCAACGCATCTTCCGCAGGTAGCATCGCGCCGAAAGGGGAGTGGCAGATGAGACACGTGGCCTTATGGGGAGTGCTGATCGTCCTGTGCGCGGCCGTCGTCTCCGCCGCAGAGAGCACCGTCTATGACCTGCAGCAAGTGAAGCCTGACCAGCCGAATCTCGCTTTCTGTGAGGCGTCGTGGTCGGCGACGAAGCCCGCCGACGCCGGCGCAATGCCCGACTTCAAGGGAGCCCAAGTGTACTTCGCCGACATGAAGCTCGGCAACAATCCACCGATGCTGGTTGCCATCGCCTGGTACCGCGACACCAGCGCCGCCAACCGGCCGAAGGTGACCGTCCGCAACGCGAACGGGCAGATGGTCCAGCGACCGGCGCCGGTAGGCTACAAGCCGGTCGTTTACATCGACCGCAATGGCGACCGCGCCCTGGCCGATGAGACGCCGCTCGAGGCCACCAAGCAGGAGATCAAGGGCCTGTGGCGAGATGGCCTGGCCACACCGGACATCACGATACCGGTCAAGTACGACCTGGCCGACGGCGCCGAAGTGACTCACGACTACACGTTTCGATTTGTCTTCCCGCCGGGCATGGGCGCAACGCCGTTCGCGTATGCCCTGGTGGAGACCGCTTGGAGGGGCCGGATCGTTCTGGGCGGACGAGAGTGCGACCTCACGCTCTTGGATCAGGATGTGGATGCGCGGATCACCTCGATGGGTGAGGGCCGCGGCGACTCATACAAACTGCAGCCCGCGGACGGGAAGCCCGCCGATGATGCGAACGGCGGCGGACAACTCACCCAGTACGTTCAGTGGGATGGCGCCTATTACCGGCTCGCCGTGCGTCCCGATGGCGCGCAAGTAACCGTCACCCCGTATGATGGGCCGCTGGCGACAGTAGTCGCGGTCGCACAAAGCGGTAAGATTCAGCCGATGAATGTGAGCGTCCTTGAGTTTTTCGGTCAAAACACGGTAGCGTACAAGGCCGGCAACGTGTCGAAGATGACCATACTGCCGGGTAAGTACAACGTCTTCTACTCGCTGACCAGCCGAGAGGGCAAACCAGCGGTCAGCGGCAGTTTCCAGTCCGGCAGCGAGATCGAAGTCAAAGGCGATGAGACGACTGTCCTCAAATGCGGTGGGAAGCTCACACTGGACGTTCAGGTGAACCCAGTCCCCGCCCCAAGCGTCGGGCCGCTCGTCCCGGCCGCGATGAGCACGCGGCCGGCAGGCGAGATGCTGAGTGTCAACATTACCGCAAAGAACGCGGAAGGTTACGCGTTCCGTGGCAACGCGCGCCCCGGCGTAGTTCCTGCCAGGGTGGAGTTGTTGGACAGCAGTGGCAAGGTATTGGCTACCTCCTCCGCCCAGTATGGGTGAGGCGGCAGTCTCTCGTGTTCCGTGCGAACACCAAAGGCCAAGCCGGGAACGACATTTACAGTCCGCGTGACTCTCGATGCCGCAGGCTACCAGGACAAGCTGACCAAGACGGTTGCCTACACCGTTCACTGAACGCCGGGCTCATCGGTCCAGTCGCAAGACACTCCTCAGGTGCTGAGGGACGTCGGCGCTTGTATCGCTGACATTGGAAAAGTGAGCGCCAATGTGGACGATCCAGCACATGCTTGCAGGCGCGGCCATCGGCAAGACCGTACGCAGGCCGTGGATTGCCTGGCCTGCGGCGTACTTGAGCCACTTAGCCCTGGATTTCACCTATCACATCGACAATCACGCCCTGTTCGTACGCAACTATCAAGCTCCTCCTGAGGCGTTTCCGGCGCTTGCCGCTTCCGATGTCGCCGCGGCCGTCGCAATCCCCATCGCCATCTGGCTGACCTGGCGGCAGCCACGGCGGTGGCCGATCATCATTGGCGCGTTCTTTGCGGACCTGATGGACCTGACCGATAGCCTCGATAGGGTCTTACCAGGCCAACCCTTGAGCCATCTGCCGGTTACCGGCTGGATCCATGCCATCCATCACAGCCACTGGCACCACGGCAATCCAGCATATTTCCCCTGGCAGTGGGGAATCATCTGCCCTGCGCTGACGCTGGTAATCGGGATAGCGATCCTCGCCTGGAATTCGCAGCCTTCGGCACCCGCCGAGCAGGCCCCTCAAGCCGAGCCGAGCGAGTCCGGCGACGCGCCACAGGAGAGCAGCGCTTCGCCTGCGCCCTGATCCAACAGCGCCCGCGCCGCTGTCTCGCCGAGCTCTTGCGCCGCATCGGCGTTACCGTGCATCTCAACGCGGATGATGCGCGCGCCGTCGCGTGAAGCCACCGCCGCCCGCAGGCGCAGTTTGCCATTTTCGCCGACTTCCGCCAGCGCCCCCATCGGCACCTGACAGCCTCCTCCCAGGCCGGACAGCACCGTCCGCTCCGCGATCGCGCAAGCCCGCGCATCGCCGTCGTCAAGTACCGCCACCAGTCCGGAAACCCGCCCATCCCCATCCCGCGTCTCGACAGCCAGGATGCCCTGTCCGACAGCCGGCAGACACACCTCGGGGTCCAGCGGCTGTATGCCCACCCCGGCAATGCCCAGCCGGTTGAGACCGGCCATCGCCAGCACCGTGGCGGCGAGGCCCTGCTCTCTCATCTTGCGTATCCGTGTCTCGACGTTACCACGCAAGTCGACGAATCTCAGGTCGGGCCTGGCGGCGCGAAGCTGCGCCTGCCGCCGTGGGCTCGAGGTCCCGACAGAAGCCCCCTCGGCAAGATCGGCCAGCGCCAGCCCTTGCGCCGTAACGAGAGCGTCTCGCGGATCCTCGCGCGTAGCGAAGGCGGCGATATTTAGGCCTTCGGGCACATCGGTCGGAAGGTCCTTAAGGCTGTGCACGGCGAAGTCCACCTTCCCGGCTCTCAGTGCATCCTCGATCTCTTTGGTGAAAAGCCCTTTGCCGCCGATGTCGGGAAGAGCGGTCCGGACAATGCGGTCGCCCTGCGTCTTGATGATCGCTAACCGCACATCCAGTCCCGGATGCGCCGCCCTCAGCCTGTCTGCGATCCAGTTCGCCTGCCACAGCGCCAAAGAGCTGCCGCGTGTTCCGATGATAACCTTGGCTACCGATGCCATGAACACGACCTTTCCAGATAATGCCGCCGTTGCGCCCCTCCGCGAAGGCTGCTATGATAGCGGCGGTAGGAGGAATGCAGGAAGGCAGCGCCGCTGCCGTCATGCTTCCGCCGCTCATTTAGCACTTATCGTTCATCATTCATCGCTTCTGCTACACTCCCCTCCCTGAGAGGATGGTGGCCAATGACCTGTTCTGACGATTCTTTCACCGGCAATGAGAGCCCTGCGACGCCCGGAGGGCGTTGCGAAAACTGTGAGCGCGAAGCCGTGGGACGAACCATCTGCCGAACTTCCGAGGCCCTCAGCGCGCTGTTCGCCTCGACGGACGCCGACGTCCCGGATGGAGCCTCGCCACGGCTGCCCGATCCGCCTTCGGTCATCAGGGCACTCGAGTGCCTGCGCCAGTGCATGTTCCCCGGCCGCTGGCTGCCCGAGGCCTCGAACGGCGCGATGCTGTCGATGTTCGTCCAGGAACGCTTGAGCTTGGCATACCCACTGCTGCTTGAGGCCACCAGGCGCGCCCTTCCGTACCGATGGACGAGCCAGTTCGCCAAGGTGACGGGCAACACAACACCCGACGTGGAAGATGTGACAACCGAAGCCCAGCTTCTCCTGCTGGAGATCATCGACCGTCTGCCTAGCATTCGCGAGGCGCTTATCGAGGATGTCGTCGCCGCCTATAATGGTGATCCGGCGGCCCTGTCATACGCGGAAGTCATGGTCGCCTACCCGTGCATGACGGCCATCGTCACGCATCGTCTCGCGCACGAACTCTACAGGCTCAACGTTCCCATCGTGCCGCGGATTATGAGCGAGCGAGCGCACGCCGAGACCGGCATCGATATCCATCCCGGCGCGCAGATCGGACGGCGCTTCTTCATCGACCACGGAACCGGCGTGGTCATCGGCGAAACGACGGAGATCGGCGATAACGTCAAAATCTACCAGGGCGTCACGCTCGGCGCGAAGAGTTTCCCCGTAGACGAGAACGGAATCCCGATCAAGCACATCAAGCGCCACCCGACCATCGAGGACGATGTGGTGATTTACGCGGGGGCGACGATCCTCGGCGGCGACACTATCATCGGCAAGGGCGCGGTCATCGGCGCGAACGTATTCGTGATGGAGTCAGTCGATCCAGGCGCTTCGGTCACCCAAAAGCACCCTGAGCTGAGGATCAGGGAGCGCGCGGAGTGAAGCCATGATCACAAAGCTGCGTCTGCGCAACTACCGCAACCATGCTGACACGGAAATCCCGCTGTCACCGCTGACGTGCTTCATCGGTCCGGCAGGCGGTGGGAAGTCGAATGTGTTCAAAGCCCTGGAGTTGCTGCGGCGGACCTTGCAGACTTCGCCCAAGGAATACTTCGGAGCGGGGTGGGATGATTTCGCGGGAGTGAGGAGTCGGTGGGCAGGCCCAGACGACCGGATTGAGATTGGTGTGGACGTGACGGGCTTCAAAGCCTATGAGAGCGATCATGTCGCGTATGAGGTCGAGATCGGGGCGGGACCAGTGGTCACACGGGAGCGGCTGGTTCGGCACGCAGGAGGGGCGGGCGCAGCCCCGCAGGTTATCTTCGACACCGCGCAGGGCATCTACATCACCGATAAGTCCAACCCGGGCTATGAGGATAGCTCGCAACTTCGGTTGGCCTACAGTTCACCGTGGGATCAAAGGTGGAACCACCACGGCAACGATGCCCAGGAGTTCGCGCACGCCTTCGCGCGGCACCTTGAGCTGTACTGGCCTTATCATCTGCAGGCTGACAGGCTCCGGCAGCCGGGACGGGCGAACGGACGGGCGAAGCACTTCTTCGACCGCGATTCACTGTCCGCATTCCTTCTTGCGTTGCGCAACAACCCCAAGACGGCTGATCGCTTCGACAACATAGAGAGCCAGTTGCGGGAGTTGTTCCCGAATCTCAATGGAATAGCGTTCGTACCGGCACCGAGGGACGAGTTGAAGGTCGCCTTCGAGTTCCGAGGCTACAGCGGGGTTATTCCAGCGGACGACCTGAGCGACGGCACACTCTATACGCTGGGCCTTCTCTGCATCACGGAGCAACCGTACCCGCCGTATCTCATTGCCATCGAAGAACCCGAGACCGGCATCAACCCTCGCCGGCTGAAGTGGCTGTTCGAGCGGTTCGCGGATCTGGCCTATCGCGAGGACGGCTACCCGGTGCAGGTGCTGCTCTCCACGCACGCTCCGTACCTACTCGATCTCTTCCGAGATACGCCCGAGGCCGTCTGTGTCATGGATGCACCCGAAGGGCGCACCCGCGTTCGTACGCTCAAGACCATACTTGCGGAGAACCCCGAACTGCCTGACGACGTATCGCTGGGCACCCAATGGTTCATGGGGTTCTTCGAGGGGTGGGGGGAGTGAGCCTTCGCGTGGGCTTCCACGTCGAGGGTACCGACGCGCTGGTGCTGCAAGCATTCCTGGAGCGGCTGCTTGGATTGCCCCCGTCGACGATTGAGCCGCGCCGCCACGAGGCGGCAAGCGGCGGTTGCACCGATCTGCTGAAGACACTGCCCGCGGCACTGCGTGACTTCCGGAATGCGGGCTGCGCCGCCGCGATCATCGCGATGGACAACGACGGTGACGTGGACGTGCGACAGAATCCGGAGGTCGGCGAGGATCTGAAGCACCCCCGGCACTGGAAGCACGACGCAGGGACTACCGCCACTCGGTGTCGTTACTGCCAACTCCAAGAGAAGCTCAGGACAACCACCGCCGAGAAACCGGAGTTGGGCGAAGCGCCCGTGGTTATCGCCGTCCCCACCGAGATGATCGAGGCATGGCTACTCATCGCGGCCGAACTCGACAAGAAGCACAGCGGGGACCTAGAGGCAGAGCGGCTGCCGAAGCGACAACTCAAACCCGCGTTCTATGGCAGCCAATATGTGACCGAGGCGAAGGTCAGGGATAGGGCGCTGCCCCTTCTGACGCGTCTGACCAACGTGCAAGGGATCGCCGCGTACTCACGCTCGTTCGCCCTCTTCGCCGAGCAGGTGAATGGGGCGCGCGGAGCGATACTGTCTTGTATGGCGTAAGCGCGACACAGGCAAGGTGAGATAGAACATTGGTCTACACGAAATATGCGCGTGTGATGGGGCTCGTAGGCATCGCAGTCCTCGCGACGGCCCTCCTCGCCGGTTGTAGGCAAGGTCAGGGAACCCAGGCCGTGCAGGCCGCGCTGCCGCAGGCTCCGGCAACGCAGCCGACTGCAGCGACGGCACCGCAGGAGCTGCCCGTGCCGCATCGCCGCGCCGCAGGCACCATCGCCCCGGCCCCGGAGGTCATCGTCCCAATCCTCATG
>CAYWBK010000094.1:13861-16358 GCA_964455745.1 uncultured Armatimonadia bacterium | reverse complement strand
ACCCGACGGGACCAACTCAAACGAAACATCAACTGTCAATGTGCGGAAAATGAGTCATAGCCTAGGTGGTCCACGTCGCTGGAGGCTGGACTGCCCTGCAGGCCAGATCATGGGCCGCGTCGAATAGTCTTGCTCCATGAGCGTTGACCTGCACATTCACTCCACCGCATCCGATGGCACCCAGACCCCGGCCGAGATCGTTCGCGAAGCCTCGGACCGGGGTCTTTTCGCTATCGCTATCGCCGATCATGATACGGTCGGGGGAGTCGCGCCGGCGATTGAGGCGGCGCGGGGGCTGGAGGCGGAGGGCGGTTCGCGGCAGCCGCTTGCCATGATCCCGGCGGTGGAGTTGAGCGCGGAACAAGGGCGGCATGAAGCGCATATTCTCGGCTATTTCATTGACGTGACGGCGGGGCCGCTGCTGGAGAAGCTTGGCGCTGTCCGCCAGGCGCGCGTGGAGCGGGCGCAGGAGACGGTGCGGAAGCTGCAGGCAGCGGGGGTGCGGATCGCCTGGGAGGACGTGACCGCGGGGCTGGATGATCTGACCAGCATCGGCCGGCCCCATGTCGCCGCGGCGCTGGTGCGCACCGGGGCCTGCAAAGAGCCGCAGGAGGCGTTCGTCCGCTATCTGAAACGCGACCGCCCGGCTTTCGTGCCCCGCTACAAGATGACCGTCGCCGAGGCGATTGAGACCGTTCGCGCCGCCGGGGGCATCCCGGTGCTCGCCCATCCCGGCCTGATCGGCAGCGACGGGTTCGTCGGCTATGCCATCGAGCTTGGCGTCGAGGGCCTCGAGGCCTATCACACCGACCATTCCCCATCGACGACGGAGCGGTTCATCAAGCTGGCCGAGGAGGCCGGGCTGCTCGTGACCGGCGGCACCGATTCACACGGGCCGGCGGGGCCGAAGCCGGTCGAGATCGGGTCGCTGGCGATCCCGGATTCCTGCGCCGCGGGGCTTATCGACCGGGCGCGCGAGACCGGCCGCCTGCGCGGCTACATCCCCGGAGAGTAGACACTGATGGCCAACGTTTTCACGATGATCTGCTTCGGCGACTCCGTCACCAAGGGAGCGCCTTATGTGGCCGCCGCCGACTGCTTCGTGCAGCTTCTGGGCCGCCGGGTCAACCAGCGGCTCGCCGATACCGACCGGCGATTTCGGTGCATCAATGCCGGCGTCGGCGGAGAGAACACGTTTGAGGGGCTGGCGCGGATCGACGCCGATGTGCTTCAGAAGCGGCCCGATCTCGTCGCGGTGGAATTCGGCCTCAATGACATCCGCTACGAACCCGAGAAGACAGTCACCGAGGAGCAGTTCGCGGCCAACCTGCGCGAGATCATCCGCCGGATCAGGCAGGCGAGGGCGGAGGTCATCCTGATGACCCCGACTCCGATCGTCAACGCCTTCCACCCGTACTCGCTGGGGATCGACTATTATGACCCGTGGGGCGGGTGCGATGGCCTCAACGCTATATATGCAGGAATTATCCGTGGCGTGGCGAAGGAAGAGGCCGTGGACCTGTGCGACATCTACGGGCGGTTCATCGGGATCGCGCAGGAGGCCGAGTTCCGGGGCGAGACGCCCGACTGGCGGGACTTCAAGTGCCTGGGGCGGTACATCAGCGTGACCGACGGCGTACATCCCACCGCCGCCGGGCACGAGGTGATCGGGCAGGAACTCTACAAGCTCGTGTTGAATAAACTGCAGGGCCTCGGGCTGTAGTAGGGCGGCTCACCTGAAGCGGGCAGGGGTCTGTGTGGGCAGGCATGGAACACCTCCGCCTGATGGTATGATCTCGGATTGGCAAAGACGCATGATGAATGTGGCTCCAGTTGTATTCCTGATTCCTATCATCATTGCTGCCCTGGTATTGATCTGGCTGCTATCCTGGCGGCGTTTTCGTGCCCAGATGACGTCTCTGCGAAAGGAAATGTCGCAAGCGGGCGAAGCTCTGGTAATGGGGCCGGAAGTCGGACTCTATTATGGCAGTTGGGGCATCTGCGTTTTGAAGTACCTTTGCGTATTTGCTCTTACTGACCGCCGTGTCGTTTGCCGTAGACCAATTGGGGCTGATACCAGCATACCTTTGTCATCAGTAGTTGGAGTATCGGAATGCAAGTGGTTTCAGGGGAATTACCGTGGGGGCAGGACCTTTGTCGTACTGGAACTCGCCGATGGTGTTCCGTTCAGCTTTATCGTCAAGGTCCCAATACGTTGGCATCAGGAGATCTCTTCCCGCATTGGGTGATGAATCTGCAAACACTGGTCGAAGAGTCCGGCGAACTGCAGAGCTATCAATGTCCCTGCTGGAGCAGCCGCTATTCCCGTTAATGGCAGAAACCATCCAGTCGGGCGAGCAGCGGCAGTGCGGCACACGCGGTAAACACGGGGACAGGCGGGGAGGGCCGACCCTAGAGATCATACCATTCATGTTGGCAGAGGGCATTGCTTTTCTGGTAACATTTGGTCTACACTACGTGCCATAGTTGGCCCGTG
>CAYWBK010000094.1:0-13761 GCA_964455745.1 uncultured Armatimonadia bacterium | reverse complement strand
GGCATTGCTTTTCTGGTAACATTTGGTCTACACTACGTGCCATAGTTGGCCCGTGCGAGCTGCTACTTGCAGGCGGGTAGGTACCGTGGCCACTGACGCGGGGAGAGACAGGCCAAAGACGTGCGTTCGGTGTTCCAGACGTGCGGCTTTATGCTCTCCGGCGGAAAGCGTGGCCCCATTCCGGCGTTCGCCGAAAAAGGAACCATCATGGTACCCGGAGCGTTGGTACGGATAGGTCGAAGTCTGGGGCTGGGGGCCGCAGACGAGGCGATTCGTGAGACTGGCGAAGATGCGGCCCTGGTCTCGTCCGCGCAGGCAGGGAGTGCGGATGCCTTCGGAGTCCTCGTGGACAAGTACCACCACAAGGTCTTCGGGATTGTCTATCGCATGTGCGGGGCGAGCGACGCCGAGGACATCACGCAGGAAGTCTTCGTCCGCGCCCTGACGGCGCTGCGCAAGTTTCAGTTCCAGGGCGAGGCGAGCTTCCGGACGTGGCTTTACCGCATCGCGATCAACGCCTGCATCAACGAATTGCGACGCCGAAAGAGGCGGCAGAACGTCGAGGGGCCGTCTCTCGATGAGGACATCGAGACCGATTCGGGCACGATTTGCCGGGTGGCCCCCGATGTATCCCGGTTGCCGCAGAAGATGCTCGAGCAACAGGAGTTGCGCGAGAGGGTCCACGAAGTCCTGTCCACGATGACGCCGAAACACCGCGCCGTGCTGACCCTGGTCGATCTGCAGGGAATGGACTACGAAGAGGCCGCCAAGACGGTGGGGTGTCCGCTGGGCACGCTGAAGTCTCGGGTGGCCCGGGCGCGGGAGGCATTCGGCCTGAAGTTCCGGCGCTACATGAACGATTGATAGCCATAACTCGATTTGCGGTTCAGTACGCACAGGATTGTGGGACGGATCGGCGATTCAAACCACGAAGACACGAAACGACAGTGTGGACCTCAACTGAAGTGGTTTGGCCGTTTAGTGACCTTGTGTCTTTGTGGTCAACCCCTCTCTCGGTTTGACTGCGGCGGGATAGGGGCGTATATCAGGCGAGTTCCGGTTGATTCCGACGCCGAATGGCGCGGGAGTTTGCAGATGGCATTGTCCTGCCGCAAGGCATCTCAACTCGTTCACTTGCACGTCAGCAACGCGCTTTCGGCGCGTGAGGCGGACGAGTTGAAGACGCACATCGAGCGTTGCCAGCCATGTCAGCGGGCGCTCGAGGAGGCGCAGTTCATTGCGGAGTGTCTGCGGTCGGCGGCCCCGACGCCGCCCGCCCCGGTAGGTTTGGCAGCGAGTATTAAGGCTCGGGCGAGGATGGAAGAGGCGCATCGCAGGGCCAACGCAGTGCCCGCCCGCGCCATCGGCTCTCCCGCATTTCTCGCGGTTTGTTCCAGCCTCCTCGTCGGCGCCGTCATCACCTTCGTCACCCTCACCCAGGTCGTTATCCCCAGCTACGTCGTAGACGACGATCAGCCTGCCGCCCCTCCGGCGGCCTCGTTGGCTGCTGCAGTGACCGACGGCACGATCCCGCTGCCGGTCGTTCGCCCCTCTCTCCGCACCGTGCGGACAATCTCGGTGGCTACGTCTCAGTCCACGCGTCTGCGCGTAAGGGATATTCCACCGCATTTCGTGACGTCGGCCCCGGCCCTCGTGACAGCGACACAGGCCCTGGGCGCACGTTCCCGGGCGGATCGGACATGGGCCGCCAGGCGCGCTGCCTCATCGGCGCATCTCGGGGTGGACACCAGCGCGATCAGCCTCGCAGTGACGGAAGCACGGACGCCTGAGATCACTTTCACCTCTCGGAATACCCAACGAACGTCGGACGGCGAGGCCGGGCCGAGTGTGTCTACGGCGGCCCTGACGGGCACGTCCGGGCCAGACATGGTCGGCGCGCTCGTGGCAGGTCTGGTCGTTGATCGGTTCGTCCGGGATGAACTCGCCGGCGCGAACGCCGCCATCAGCTCTCCGGCAGCGCCCACCCCCGCCGCACACCAGCACGTTCACTCGTCGGATCGCCCCACCAAGGACCAATAGCACGGATGAGGCACTGCCTTCTCACGACGGTCTTTGCCGTAGCGCTCGCACCGGGGCTGGGCGGCCTTTGCGCGCCGGCCCGCTGCGATGACTCGGCCCCGCAACCGACCAGTCAGGCGCCGGCGGCTGTCGCGCTGCCGGCCTCTCCGGCCATTCCTCTCGGGTGGCTGACCCTCATCGCGGGCGGCACCGAAGCCCAGCGCGAGGCCGCATACAGACTCGTAACCACCAGGTACCCCGCATTCGGAACCGACCTGTGGGATGTGGCTACACAGACGTGCCCCGATCTGGCGACCACCATCTGGCCTCGCGTCACAGCGCTAATCACGATCAAGTACCCCGCGGCCTCCGAGATGACCGCCGGCCTCATGCGCACCTCGCCGGAACTCCAGGACTCGGTTGCGAAGCTCATCGCCACGAAGTATCCGAGCCTGATGGCCGAGATCCGTGCGCTGCCGGAGCAGCCCGATCAGGTTGCGGCAGCGGGAGACCTGATCCGCGCCCATCATCCCGAGCTTCTGGCGGATGTTCTCGCGATGCTCAAGACGCAGTATCCGGCGGTCCTGGCCGAGGCCCAGCATCAGCTCTTCGTGAAATACCCCGGCCTGGTCCTCGATGTCCTGTCGCAATTGGCGGCTGCGTACCCCAAACTGCCGGGCAGGATCTGCGAGATGCTCACCGCCAAGTACCCCCGGCTGATTGCCGAGGCGCTGCAGGCGATCACACGGCCTGCTCCGGGAACTCCGGCACAGCCGCCGCTGACGGGTCCCGCCGCATCGCAACAGCCCCCCGTTGCACCCAAGCCGTAAGGCCCCTGCCGGGCAGCCACGCCGACGCCGACACGCTGCGGGAAGGGCATCGCACTGCGCCCGGTGAATCCCTTGCCCCTGTTCACGACTGACGAGGAGAGTGATATGAAAGCGGCTGTTCTTGCTGCGCCGCGGCATCTGCAGGTGCGCGAGGTACCGGAGCCGCAAGCCGGCCCCGGAGAAGTCATCGTGGCGGTCCGGGCGTGCGGGATCTGCGGCAGCGATTTGCGGTACTTCGCAGGCGAAAATCCCTGGGCCAAGCACACGCTCGGGTACGAGAAGCCCAATCCCCCCGATATGATCCTCGGCCACGAGATCGCCGGAGTCGTGACCGGCCCATCAGGCGAGAAGGCTGTGGCGCTGCTCTCCTTCAAGGGCTGCGGCACGTGCGAGGAATGCCGTCGAGGGCGCGTGAATCTGTGCGCGCGGACGGCGCACCTGGGCCACGGCGCGGGCTGGGAGGGGCGCGAGGTCAACCCGGGCGGGATGGCCGAGCGGTGCCCGATTTGGGCGGAGCACGCGATCCCGATCCCCGGCCACGTCAGCTTCGAGGAGGCCACGTTCCTGGACGGCCTTGGGGTCGCGGTGCACGCCACCCGCCGAGCGAACCTGTTCCCCGGCGACGCGTTCGCGGTTCTCGGCGCCGGCCCGATCGGGCTGTCGATCATGCAGACGGCGCAGGCATTCGGCGCCGGGCCGGCCTTCGTCACCGATGTTTACCGCGCCGCATTGGACTGCGCAACTGAACTCGGTGCCGGCGCGGCCTTCGACGCGCAAAAGGTGGACGCGGGGGACATTGCCCAGGCAATCCGGGAGCGGACGGCGGGGCGCGGGGTAGCGGCCGTCTTTGAGAGCACCGGCACGCAGGCGGGACAGGAGTTGGGCCTGAGCGTCCTCGCCCCCGGCGGGGTCATGGTCCTCATGGCCGGAGCGACGCCCGGCTTCAGGCTTCCCGAGGGGAGCCTGGCGGGCGAGAGGACACTCACCACATGTAGCAACAATCTGTATGAGGATTACTTCGTGGGCCTGCAACTGCTGGCGTCCGGCAAGGTGCGAGTGAAACCGATGATTACACATCGTTTCGGTCTCGACGACGTCGAAGAGGCGTTCGCCACGGCGACCGACAAGCATGAGAGCGGGGCGATCAAGGTCATCATCGAGTGTGGCGGGTGAGGACTGCGGCCACCTTCGCCTTGCTTGTGGATGCGCAATCATGCTCTTTGACAATTTGAATCGGTAACCATACTTCCTTCTCGTCCGAAGGACGCCTATCGTCCGCAGGACGGTCGGCCGGAGGCCCCTCAGCCGGACGTCTGCGGACGCAACGACAACGTCACGCTGCCCCCACTTCCCATTATCGGTTCAAACTGGCAAAGAGCATCACCACACGCTCTTGCGCCATGAATGGCGCAGCCACGTAGTGCGGGGGGCTGATATGCAAGCGCCCCCGACACACGCGTGCCGGGGGCGCGAATGCGATACCCGTGCGCGTCAGTCGCCGGACGTAGCGGCGGCCTTCGGGCATTCCTTGTTGGACTCGCAAGAGGCGCAGTTGTCAGGCTTCCTGCGGCCGTTGTTGCCGCTGCTGCCGCGCCCGTAGTCGTTGACGTGAAAGCCCGAGCCCTTGAAGATGATCGCGGGCGGGGAGAAAACCTTGTGCACCTTGCCCTTGCAGTTCTCGCCCTGACATTTCTCTATCGGCTTGTCACTGAAGCGCTGTCGGACCTCGAACCGGCAACCACATTCCTCACACTCATACTCGTAAGTCGGCATACTACCCATCGCCTCCAGGCGGAACACCTTTGTAACCAAGCCGAATTCTACCGCTGCGGGCTTCGGAAGTCAAGGCGCGCGCCCCTCGGTTAGCACTCAGATAGGTTGAGTGCTAAGATCGGATGACAGATCATGCAGACCGTAAGCGAAATCGCACAGATCATCGAACAGGTCGCCCCGTGTGACACAGCTTGTGCGTGGGACAACGTCGGCCTGCAGGTTGGCAATCCGGACACGCCCGTCCGCGCCATCCTGTTCGCCCTCGATGTCACTCACGAGTTGGCGCGCGAAGCCGAGGGGTTCGGCGCGAATTTGATCGTCACGCACCATCCGCTCATCTTCAAGGCCCGTTCGTCGATGGCCGAGACGGACCCGCCGGCGCGCCTCATCGCCGATCTGATCCGCAGAGGGCTGTCGCTGTACGCCGCGCACACGAACCTCGACGTTGCCCCGAAGGTCGGCGTAAATGCGGCCCTGGCGGACGCGCTCGGCCTACGCGGCTGCACGCCGCTGTTGCCTGTGGACCGGGAATTGATGGCGAAGGTCGTCACCTTCGTGCCCGAGGGGAGCGCCGACGCCGTCCGGCGCGCGCTGGCCGCGGCTGGCGCAGGTGCCATCGGCGAGTATGCGGAATGCTCATTCGCGCTTCGCGGGGAGGGTACGTTCCTCGGCGGCGAGGCGGCAAGCCCGACGGTCGGACAAGCCGGCCAGTTCGAGCGAACCCCCGAAATCCGCCTGGAGATGATCGTCCCGCGCCGGCTGCAGG
Source organism: uncultured Armatimonadia bacterium (assembly GCA_964455745.1). Taxonomy (GTDB): domain Bacteria; phylum Armatimonadota; class Zipacnadia; order Zipacnadales; family CAYWBK01; genus CAYWBK01. The sequence continues at coordinate 8,373 of CAYWBK010000094.1, read as the reverse complement.
CGAAGGCGGTCGGCGCGCTGCTGGCGGCGCACCCGTATGAGGAGCCGGCGTTCGACATCTACCCGCTGCTCAACAATCCGCGAAACGTCGGCCTGGGCCTCGTCGGGGAACTGGAGGCCGCGATGGAGTTCCCGGTGTTCTGTGAACTGATCCGGGCCAAACTGGGCATCGCATCGGTCCGCGCCGTCTGGAACCCGAACTGCAAACGCAACATCCGGCGCATCGCCGTACTTGGCGGGGGAGGCGGAGGCGAGGTCGTAAGCGCGGCGAAAGCCGGTGCGGATGCCTTCGTCACCGGGGATGTGAAGCATCACGACGGCCTGGCGGCGCTGGAGCACGGCCTGGCAGTGGTGGACGCCGGGCACTTCGCCACCGAGCGACCGGGCCTGGAGCGCCTCGCCGAATACGTGCGCGCCAGGGCGGGATCGCCCGTGCATGTCAGCTCAGCTTGCACCGATCCGTTCGCCACGCCTGCCGGCCATACACCCTGAGCACAGGAGACCGCTGATGCACGATCAATTGGCATTGCTGTACCAACTGCAGCAACTCGATACGGGCATCGACCGGCACCAGCGCAACATCGCGGGCCTGGACGACGGCACGCAGGTGCGGGAGAAGCTCGCCCGGGCGCAAGCGGAGCTTGGGGGCCTGCAGAAGAAACTTGCCGACGATGAGGCGGCGATGAAGGACCGGGAACTGCAACTCACCAGCGCCGAGCAGGAGATCGCGCAAAAGCGCAAGCGCGCGCAAGCGTCGGCCAGCAACCCGCGCGAGATCGCGGCGCTCGACCGCAAGGTCGAGGAATTGACGCGGCATAAGGGCAAGCTGGAGGAGGACATCCTCGTCCTCATGGACGAGGTCGAACTGGGTCGGGCGCGGGCCGCGGAGCAGCAGAAGGCCGCCGACAAACTGGCGACTCAGGCTTCCGAATCCGAGGCCACCTACACATCGGCCCGCAAGCGCCTCAAAGGCGAATTAGCGGAGCTTGCGGCCAAGCGCGAGGAACTCGTCCCGCAGATCGACAAGGGCCTCCTGGCGCAATACGAGAGCATCCGCGAGCGCAATGGGGGCCTCGCGATTGTGGATATTCGTAAAGGCATGTGCGGGGGATGCCAGACGGCTGTGCCGACCTCGAACATCGCCGCGGCGCGCAACGGCAAGACGCCGGTGAAGTGCGAAAGCTGCCGTCGCATATTGTTCGTGCCGGAGTAGGCCGAGGCTGCCTCGGAAACGGAGTGGGCGCGACAATCTTGTCGCGCGTGGGACGGGCCCGCCATCGCCGTCATTTTCATCGTTCCAGAGTGCCGAACCCGGCATGACGACTGCCTCGAAAATCGCCGTTTGCCGGGCGGACGGCAACCTCACCCCCAACCCCTTTCCGCAAGCGGAGAGGGGAGAACAGCAACAGTTCCCTGCTGCGCGGGAATCGCCGTTCGCCTCTCCCCTCCCGGAACGGGAGGGGTGTCCCCGCGCAGCGGGGACGGGGTAGGGCCGTCGCCTTTCATCGTTCCGAGTGCCGAACCCGGCATGACGACTGCCTCGAAAATGGAGTGGGCGCGACAATCTTGTCGCGCATGGGGTGCCGCCATCGCCGTCATTCTCATCGTTCCAGAGCGCCGGAAACCGGCATGACGACTGTGGTCGCGCGGTTCACCGCGCGTATCGCACCATAAATGGCGCGGCCACATGATGCCACGAGGATAGAGAACGACGAGACACCTCAGCACCGGTTGCGCCCACTTCGCCTACCTGCCGAGCTAGCTCCCGAACGGCGGCGCCGGAGGCGGGGGACTGCCCGATCCGCCCGATCCGCCGACGGATGGCGGCGAAGGGGGTGACGGAGCGCCCCCGGCGCCGGACGACGGCGGGTAGTAGCCCGTGTCGCCGGTGAGACTTTGCGAGCCGCTCCCTCCGCCACACCCCATCACGAACACGATCACGAACATGATGACCAGAAGGGCCGCTACTCTGGTTGTCACGATGCGCCTCCCGGAACTCGTTCGGTCTGTGTCTGGTTTGCTTCTTCAGCGGAACTCAGGACGGCGCGCGGGGTCCTCACCCGCCCGGATGCGCAACACGTCGGCGTCCGGGTGTGCGCCGCTGTCATCGGGGCTTGCGCCCGACGAAGAGGCTGGCAAACTCGTCCGGGTCGCGCCGCTGCAGATCGACGAAGCCCGCCTCGGCCAGCCACCGGCGGACCTCGCTCTCGCTGTACGTGGCGCCGCCCTGGGTGCCTACGAGCATGTTCACCGCGAATAGCGCGGCCGAGGGCGGCTGCGTCTTGCTGTCGTCCAGGAGAAACTCCTGCACCACGATCTGCCCGCCGGGTTCGAGCGCGGCGAAGACCTTGCGGAAGATCAACTGAATCTCGTCCGGGCTGTTGCTGTGGATCACGGCGGAGATGAGAATAAGGTCGTAGCCGCTCCCAAGGTCTGTGGTGAGGACGTCGCCGGGGAGAATCCCCACCTGTGCATCCAGCCCGGCCTCTTCGGCTATGCGGCGGGTGATGACCAGCACATCGGGGAAGTCGAGAACGGTCGCCTTGAGCCGGGGATTGCGGTGCGCGAATTCGCACGAGTATGTGCCCGGCCCGCCGCCGATGTCGAGGACGCTCGAAACCCCGCTGAGGTCGATGGCGTCGACCACTTTTGCCACACGGCTGCGGGCGAAACCGTGCATCGCGAGGATGAAGGCCTCGAGGCTGCCCTGCCGGGATGAGCGTGTCGCGGGCTTCCCGCTGCGGATGACCTCGGTGAGTTGCGACCAGGTATCCCACAGATTGGTGTAGTGATCGAGCACGGCTACCACACTCGCCGGGGAAGTCGAAACGAAGTAGGCCGACGTCGATGCCGTGTTGCGGAAGAGGCCTTCGTGCTTCTCGAGCAAGCCGAGGCCGGTGAGAGCGTGCAGAACAATCTCGGCTCCCCGTGCGTCAATCTGGGCGGCGGATGCGAGATCGGCAGCGCTTCGGGGCCTTTCCTCCAGGTAGTCGAACAAGCGCAACTCGGCGGCACTGAGGATGACGCGCGCCTCCCAGTAGCCGCGAGCCAGTCTCAATACGGGTTCAGGCGATCCGGGCGAGTCCACGAGCGGGCCTCCTTTGTGACGGTGCTGGGAGATGATTCTCTGCCGGGTTCCGTAGCTCCTGCCGTCCCTCGCCTGTCGGCAGGCAGCGCGGATTTTCGACGCCACCGGAGAGGTGTCCTGTTGACAACTCTGTTTATAACGTGGAAAACCCCCTTATATAGGCGAGAATCACGCCTGTAATCGGCATTCACATATTAAGAAGTTATTAACAGCGGAATCCGCATCGAGGTAAGACCGAATGCTGTGTTTGATGATGCTGTTCCTCGCCGCCGCCAGCCTGGTCATGCTGTGCCGTTTGGGGCCGGATTCCAGCCTGGAGGAACTACTCTCCTGGCGGCCCGACGACACCCGTCCGCCGGACTTCGAGAGCTTCTGGCATGAGACGCTTTCCGAGCTTGCGGGGGTCGCCCCGGAGTTTCGCATCGAGTATGCGGCCGACCAATCCACGAACGACTATGACTGCTTCGACATCGGCTACCGGAGCCTCGGACACCGGGTCGTGCGCGGGTGGCTTACGGTTCCTGCCGGCGAGGGGCCGTTCCCGGTGGGGGTGTATTACCACGCCCGCGGGGGACATCGCAAGGTGCTGCCCCCTGCGCCGGGCCTGGCGGCGATCAGCATCAGTTGGCGCGGGGGAGCCGAGGACCCCGAGCCCCCGGACTGGATGACGCGGGGCATCGTCAGCCCCCACCGCCACCCCTGGCGGTCGGCGGTCGCCAACGCGGAACGCGTTTGCCATCTCATTGAGCGGATGCCGGGGGTCGACGCCGAACGCGTCGGCTTGATCGGGTTCAGCATGGGCGGAGCCATCGCCTTCATCGTCGGCGCACTGCTCGGCGACAAGGCGAAGTTCATCTCCACAACCGCGCCCGGCCCGGGATATTGGTTCCACGGTGACGGCGCGCCGTCCGATTCGCGCGGCACGGTGCGGACCCTCGTGGACTATATCGACGCGTCGCCCCAAGCCGAGCATTCCGTGAAAAACACTTGCAGGTACTTTGAGGCTTTGAACTTCGCGCGAGACATCAAAGCCCCGACCCTCATGTCCATCGGCCTGCGCGACGAATTCTGCACGCCGGAGATGACGCTGGCTCTCTACAACCACCTCGAATGCCCCAAGCGCCTGGAGATCTTCGACGGCGGGCTGCACGGCAAAGGCGGGGAAATGGAGGCCTCGCGCGAGATCGGCGAGCAGTTTGTTGCCGACGTGCTCGCAGGGAACGTTCAGGATGCCTGCGGCCGGGTCAATCGCCACGCGGAATGACGGCTTGGATAGCGATCTGAGTGCCCCCAATCCCCTGCCGCTGCGGAACAATCTGCGCGGATTAGGGGTCATATCCGCACCTTCCACACCTACCCTCCGACTGAGGCAGGCTGAGGTTGCACCGGTTCAAGTGCACGATGCTGCTGTGCGCCCTCGTTCTCGCCGCCTTGTTGGGAAGCGGCGGTGTGTTCGCGTCTGACCCTCCCGCAGCCGACGCAGCCCCCGCGCAGGGTCAGACCGTGCCTGCGACGGCAGCGGCGGACAGCCAGCCCCAGAGCGCAGCCACTCCGGCGGCCCCCGGCGCCGTTCAGACGCCCGCCGCGCAAGCGCCAAAGGTCGATGTGCCGACACCGATCACCCCCGCGCCTGTTGTTGTCCCCAGTTCGATCGTCCCTGCCATCCTCCCTGCCCCGAACAGTGCCGCGCCTGCAGCGACGGCAGTGCTTGCAGCAGGAGCGCTTGCGGCGGTGGCAGCGCCCGCGCAGGCAACGGCGACTGGAGCGACAGCAACGCCGACGGGGCCTGCCGCGGTAACGGCTGCAACGGTGGCAGCGCCCGCAGCGTCTCCGGCCACTGCGGCGTCCACGGCGCCCGCGGCTGCCGGCTCGGGCCAGCCGTCCGCGACTCCAAGCCCGTCGGCTGCCACCGCCGGCTCGGGCCCGTCGCTTCTCAACAGTGACAGCCAGGAAACACGGGGCGGCCTGAACCGGCTTTTCAGTCGTTGGCACCTGTTCCAGGGGCTGCAGATATCGGGCAACAACAGCATGACCGTCCAGCGCAACATGCTCCAGGGCTCAGAGTCAGCTTTCGAGGGGCAGCAGTGGGACAGTGGAAGCTTCGTGCGTCAGAGCAGCCTGCATCTGGAGGGGCCGATCTGGAACCGTGTGGGCTTCCAAGCAGACTTCAGCGCCAGCGGCTATGGTCCCACAACCACGCGAACGGTGATCGGGTACGTGTCGGACAACACGGCTGTCTACTATGGCGACCTGAACATTCAACTGGGCGGCAACGAGTTCGCCAACTTCTCCGAAAGTCTCAAGGGCTGGCAGTTGGACCAGCGTCTGCCCGACCACGGTCTCTTTCGAGCCTTCAGCTCCAAGGAAAACGCGTTCGTCCAAAACCAGTCATTCGTCGGCAACAACACATCAGGCCCGTACTTCCTGTCATTCACACCGATCATCGATGGGTCGGAGGTTGTGAAGGTCGACGAGGTCCCGCAGAAGTTCGGCAAGGATTACACGCTGGACTACGACACCGGCCAGCTCTATTTCCAGCCGGTAGGCGGGCCTACCAAGATCATCCCCGCCACTTCCACAATCTCCGTCAGCTATCAGTCGTCGGGCTACGGCCAGGCCGCAAGCACCCTCTCCGGCTGGCGGCTGGAGATGCCTCTCGACGACAAGCGCCTGCTGGTCGGCGTGACGAAGCTTTCGCATCAGAGCGCTGTCGGCGGATCGAACGATACTGCGGGGTACCATCAGGATGAGTACAACGGCTCGGGCAGTACGGGGCCTTTCACCACAACCTACCGGCCCATCCTCGCCAACGGCACGCAGGTGGTCTACAGCGGCAAGAGCGAGACTATCGACCAACCGCTGGTCGTGCTCGTGGACGGGGTCGAGCAGCAAGAGACGGTGGACTACACGTCGTACCGTTCGATCGGGGAGATCATCTTCCTCCACTCCGTCCCGCCGACATCACTGGTCATCGTCCAGTATTACTACAGCCTCACCAACACGGCCTCTTCCGGCAACCAGGATGTTACCGCGGTTGATATGTCGTACAAGGTATCCAAGAACCTGTCGCTGCGCACTGACTTTGCACACAGCGTCGGGGGGTCATCCGGCGGAGACGGCTCGGCGTTCAGTTCGTCACTCGCCTATACGAAGCCCAATCTCAACGTACAGTTGAACTACCACGACATGCAGCCGACCTTCAGCTTCATCGACTCGGTTGGCTTCCAGACTGTCGAGAAGGGCACCGATGTAACGGTCGATTGGCGTCCCACCCCGTACCTGACCCTTCACGACGCCCGTTCCGACATGCGCAGCGGCAGCGGCCTGGCGTTTGGGTACAGCGGGTACGGCAGCAGCTCGAGCACTACCACGACCACTACAACGACGGACACATCACTGGACATCGCTACCGCGCACAATAACTTCGACATCAGGCTCAGTTTGCCGAAACTACCCTCGCTTGATTTCTCGACCGACACAATGAGCAACGGCGCCACCTCGTCGGCGGGCGCTTCCACGTATACGACCCGATCGCTTCACGTGCAGTACCAGCCGGCGGGCAAGCCGTTCTCAATCTCCTGGCAGGGAAGCACGACGGACCAGTCCTATGCGGGCCTTGCCGGCTCCGGCAGCACGGGCAGCGGCACGAAGCAGACGATGCTGAACCTGAGCTTCAACCCCGGAACCAAGCTTTCCATTAGCGCCAGTTTCGGCAACAACACGTCCGAGGACACAACCGGGCAAACCCAATCATCCTCGCAGAGCCGGCAACTCACCCTCCGTTACACGCCGACAGAGCGGTTGAGTTTCAATTTCACTGAGTCGTCGACCAATTCCACGGGTATCGTAACAAGCGGTTTATACGACAGCAGTCTCGGCTCGACGAGCGACACCTCCGGCACGACCAGCTACAGCGATGACAGCACGCGGATGACGGTCACATTTCATCCAAGCCAGAAGCTCACGCTGGATTACTCCACGGGGCGGCGACTTTACAACAGCACCGGATCGGTGGGCTATCTGGCGAACAGCAACGAAACCACCAACAATCTCAATCTCACATACCAGGTTTCCCAGGCCATGTCGCTGACGCTGGGTCGCACCATTGATGACACTCAGTACCTCGACGCGAACGCCGGATCGATGACCAACAACATGTTGACCGTGGGCCTCAACTACAAGGTCCCCAAGAGCCATTGGGGCCTGGGGTTAAGCTACAATAGTCAGAGTGGAACCAGTCCCACGTACATCGGATTCGGCTCGGCGCAGGTCATGAAGATCGTGCCTACCGACCTGACCGATCTGGAGGCGAGGCTGAGCCTCGAGACAGGGAAGAAGTCGTCCCTATCGGCCACCTTCGGCATCTCCAACTACGATTCGGGCTATTCCGCGTTCACCAAGAATCAAACACAGATCAGTTGGCAGTACAGGATGTCCGATGACACCAATCTGTCCTTCGGCTACAGCTACATCCGCTATCTCAACCGGCTATCGGCGAGCGGCATGCCTTCGGATACGACCGTCGATCCAGCGAGCATGGACTACATTACGAACACGGTCATGCTGACGCTGAGCACCAACTTCCAAAGTGGCCTGGGAGGGTCGGCGAGTTCGTCGGGAGGCGCCGGTGTCGGTCCCGGTGGGTACGGCGCCGGCAGCGCGAATACGTTCGGCGGCTACAGCGCCGGGATCGGCGGTTTCAACGGCCCGGGCGCCGGGAGTTCGTCGATGTCCGCCGCGAGTGGGTCCGCGTTCGGAGCCAGCGGCAGCAACGGCTTCAACACCGGCCTCCCCGGGGAAAGCATCACCCCCATCGGGGCCGGCTTGACGTCGCAGACGGGAACCGGCTTCTACAGCACCGGCGCGTCTCAAGCGGGGTTCAAGATCGGCCTCGGCGAGTTCCAGCAGCAGGCCACGAGTTCCACGGGCACCACAGGCCCTCTGGGGATGGGCGGAATGCAAGGCCCCAGTATGCCCAACATGGCCGGTGGCATAGGTGGGCCGCAGGGACCGGGTATGCTCGGCGCCTCGGCGGACTGGCAGGACCTCAACGACGGCATTTCCCGCTGGTGGTGAGCCTGAAGAAGTGGCCGCGACAATCCTGTCGGGGAGGCCCCCCCGCCGGTGAAATCCGCGACAGGATTGTCGCGGCCACTGGACTGTCGGGGAGGCCATGTATCATCCACAATCAGTGGTCCCTGGGAGTCCAGTGACCCCTGGGAGATCAGTGACCCCGACAATCTTGTCGGGGAGGACCCCCCCGCCGGTGAAATCCGCGACAGGATT
>CAYWBK010000093.1:0-16362 GCA_964455745.1 uncultured Armatimonadia bacterium | reverse complement strand
CACCCGTCCTGCGGACGGGATGAGATGGGGCGCGACTGATCCCGGACGCTGAAGCATCCGGCTGAGGGTCCCCGCCTGCGGCGGGGCCGGGCGTCCTGCGGACGCGACGGCGCGGATAACGACCATGCCTGATGTGGTCTGTTCAGCCACTGTCAAACACCCACACACATTGAGGAAGAGCCCTCAAAGGGAGGGGACACGGCAACGAACGGAGCACTCCACGGACAGATGGCAGAAGCCCCTCCATTTTCCGGCGGAACACGTGAAAGCACATGGTTGTCTAATGTTACGGCTGTGCCACCAACATGGTTGTTCTGCGGTGCCTCCTACTCGCCGCAAGGCCGGTCCTTGGTCTCCTACCACGTCGATGCGGGGAGCGCGTGAGATGAACAAGGCTGTGTTGCCGCTTCTGGTCCTCCTGGTACTCCTTGCCCCGCTGGCCGCCCGCTGTGCAGACAATGCCGTCCCTTCAGGTCCAAGCCTGGGAGATGAGAAGCTCACCATGCACCTCGCTGAGACGCCCTCGGACGTGATCCAGACGTTAGCCGACATCGCCGACCGTCAGGTCTATCTCAACTCTCCTCTGCCAGCGGCCAGACAGGAGGGCGCGCACAAGGCGAACACTCCGGTTCGGTTCGACCTTGATAATGCGTCTTTCGTGCTGGAGAATGTGCCGGTGCCGTGAGCCTTTCAGTGCCGAGACGAAAATTGCCGAGCCTTTGCACCATATCTGTGAAGGGGGTCGCTGCCGCATGCGACACACCGCCGCATACACGCTGGTCCTCGCTCTGGCCGTCCTGGCGATCTCGGCGTATGCCGCCGACGCGCCTATCCCCAAAGGTCCGTCCCTCGGCGATCAGAAGTATACGATTCGCGTGGCCGGGATTCTCGATGACGTCGTCCCGTATATCGCCAAAGTCACCGGGAGACACATCATGCTTCAGCTTGGCGCCCCGAACGACCCACAGAAGGGTGCGGCCAAGAAGATGATGCCGGTGGACCTCGACTTCAAGGACGCCACCCTGAGCACGATTCTCATGTCACTTTGCACGCAAGTCGGCCTGGTGTATGAGAGCCAGGGAGGGGGAGGCTATGTCCAGCTCAGAGACGGCAACCCCGACATCGATTCGCGCCCAACCGTCGTGCTGCAAGACTACGTCGTCTGCGTGCGCAGCACGTCGGTCAGCATCAATCGCACCTACCAGATGGGCTGGGGCATGACGCTCCCGGACGCTCCTGGCGTCTCCGAGAGCTTCCAGATCTCGCTCGACGTGGCCGCGAGGGCCCCGGCGGCCGATCTGTGCCTGGCGGGCATTGACGGCAACGCCACCGCAACTACAGACAAGGGCACCGCACTGGAGCGAGACAAACGCTTCGGCGGCGGAGACGCGGACTACTACATGCCGATCCAGCGGAACGGAGGCCCGATGTCGATGGGGCGTATGCCAGGTCAGCAGTACCTGCAGTTCGCACTGCCGCCCGCCGGCGTGCACACGATCACCCGGCTCGAAGGAGCCCTGCGCCTCTACTCAGTCATCAAGACCACGGAACTGAAGATACCTGCCGAATCCGAAGGCCAGACCATCAAAGACGATGACGTGAGCCTTACAGTGAAAAGCTGGAAGAAGGACAACCAGGGGGCCGCGGTTACGCTCGAGGGTGAGCTGCCGCAACTACCGCACAAGACCCCCGGGCGTGGGATGTACGGTCCGGGCTTCCAGACCGCCGTCGTCCTTGTCGGCAAGGATGGGGGGAAACTGTACGGGTATGCCAACATGGAATACGGGGGCGAGGAGACGCCAAAGGTGAAGCTGCAATGTCACTTCGGCCCTGGCAACGGTGGATATGTCATCATGGGTGGTCCGCCCCGGCCCGATGCGCCGCCGTTCGAGCCTGACTACATGCTACTGACCATCAACCGATATGGCGATGCCGACAAGCGCGTGCCATTCGTCCTGGAGAATATCCCGGTGCCGTGAGCGAGGCGCCCCGCGCCCGCCATCCAGAAGGGGGACTTACCATGCCAGTGCGCGTAGCAGCCGCCTGCCTGTGTGCCATTCTCGTCGTGTCTGCCGTGCAAGCCGCCGAGGAGACCGTGTTGGAGGTCTCCGCGCTCGGACACATCGGCATCCGCTTCGCCGACGGTGTCAGAGCGGAACTCATCCCCATCGTACAAGGCCTTCACTGGACTTACAGCGACTATAAGGACGCCACCGCGGTCAAGGGTCAGGGCCTGGACCTGACCAAAGACGGCCTCACGGTCTCCATCCCGGTCCGGGGCCAGGGCGGCAAGTCTGTGCAGCTTCTGGCGAAATTGAACCCTGACCCGAAGGACGCCAATGCCGTGCACTTCAGCTACCGCTTCACCGCGCCCGAAGCGACGCCCATCAACAGCGCCGTCGTCGCCTTCAATCTGCCGATCAAACCATACTCGGGCCGTCCGGTGAAGTCCACGGGCGGACCCGAGACGCCGCCGGTTATGCCTGAGGAGCCGCTCGCGGGCGGACACCTGCTGAACGCCGCCGCGCAAGGGATGCAAGTCGGCGGAGACGGCGTGCACGGCTTGCGCATCGAACTCGACCAGCCCATCTGGTCGATCATCGACGACCAGCGCAGATGGACCGGCGACAACCACTACAGCGTACAACTCTGCGCCCTGGTCTCCGCCGACGGGACGAACCTCGCGGCGGGCCAGTCGGTCGAGGCGGCGGGCACGATCCGATTCGACAAGCCCGTGCGGTTCGTGGAGGACGCCAACTTCGGCGTGCCTGCCAAGGAGCTTGTGACACGCGGCTTCACAGTCGACATCAGCGATCTGACCTCGCCACGGCTGCTCGATAGCAACGGCGAGGAGGCCGCATGCTTCAAGACATGGATCATCGGCCAGGGGCGTAACATGCTCGAGGAGCCGGTGGCGAAGGGCGCGCCGGCGGAGAACGATGCGACCCGTTTCCCTCTCGTGACGAAGTTGTGGACCGATCAGACATGCGCCACGGCGCTCTCCGTCGTCGGGCAGGTCGTGGTGAAGGCCGGGCAGTTGAAGGCGTACGAGAGGCTGACCGCCACCACCGCATTCCAAACGCACATGCTGGTCCGGGAAGTATTCCTCTCTGTGCCCCATTTCGAGGGATGCACCGCCGTGTTCCAGTCACCCCAGGCGCAGACGCTTCCGCTTGGCCCCGGATCCGGCGCAACCGCGCCTGTCTACGTCCCGAACGCCACCGGCCTTCGCATCGAGCGGGACGGCAAGACGATCCTGACGCTGACCTCCGATCGTCCACGGCGCTGGCACGCGTGGCTGGGCGGCGGGCGGGAGTACGCGTTCACCGAGTACATCATTGAGCGTCCCGCCGGCAGCGCGTGTATAGACGTTGCGGCGAATGCGGTCTTCGAGCATAGCCTGGACTGCCAGTGGGGCGGCAAGTAAGGCGGGCCGCTCAGGTCGCCAGCATCGTTAGGGGCACCTGGTTCGCCTGGGTGCAGATGAAGGCGCATTGGGCGTTCACGCTCTTATTGCGCCCGCTTTTCTTCGCCAGCATCGTGGCTCGCTCAGCGCAACAGCGGACTTCGCCGGCTCCGCCCGCGCACTCCATCGAGCAGATGGCGACGCCGACGCTGATCGTCATCCGCTCCCACGGGACGTTCGGCCGGTGGAGGATGTCGGAGTCATACACCGCAATCCGCAACCGCTCGGCCATGCGCATCGCCTGTGATTTGTCGCCGTCTGGCACGAGCACCGCGATCTCATCATCCCCGCAGCGGGCCACGAAATCGCTGCCCCGCGTCACCCGCCGGACGACATCGCCCACCGCCTGGAAGACTGTATCCCCCGCTGCAGCGCCATACGCCAGGTTGAACTCGGTGAAGCGGTCGAGGTCCAGCACCGCGAGGGCGAAGCTGCTCTGATGTCGCAGCGTCCGCGCGACTTCCTCCGTGAGCCGGGCCTCGAAGGCCGCCAGGTTCCAAAGCCCCAGCAGCGGATCGACGAGCGCGTTCGAGCGCAGGGAACTCTCGCTGGCCGCCAGCCTCTCGTGCGCCATCCGCAGCATGTTTTCCCGCTCTCTCAAGGCCCGCTGCAACGAGCGCAACTCAAGCTGCATCGCCGTCCGGCGCGCCAGTTCCTCGGGGCGAATCGGCAGCGGCACGAAGTCACTCGCGTTCAGCGCACCGACGGCCATCGCTTCATCGCGCCCCTCCCGCAACAGCAACACCGGCACGTCCGGCTGTCGCGTCAGCACCTGCAGGTTCGAGGCCTCCTCGCCTTCTCGGACGACGATCAGGTCAAGCTCGGGGCAGTCTTCAGTCATCCAGTCCGCTACGACGCGATGGCCCTCACGCCGAAGCGTGGCGTCGACCACATTGCGGAGGTCTTCGTCTCGGCAACACACAAGAACCGTGGCGGGAACGGGCAGGTTGGTCATGTTCGACTCCGATCGCGACCGCTGCCCCCCGCGCACAGCGTGTGAGGCCCGGCGGATGAGGCGATTTCCGAAGTCTGTAGGAGCACTCTCCAGAATGCGATCTTGCCGTATAGCACGTCGGCTCCGCGTCATTTGGCGTGAGAATAGTGTCTCTCGTGCAGCAAAATGACGGCTTCGTGAGCTGGAGACCGCTCCAACAGGCATTCAGCGACTTCTGTAATCATCTCGACTGAGGCAATTGCAAAAGTCTGTAGGAGCACTCTCCAGAGTGCGACCGGACCCTATAGTGTGCCAAAATAACGTCTATAGAGACGAAAACATGTCGTTATCGCGGCATATTAACGGCAATCGCGGTCTGGAGACCGCTCCTACAGACGACGCAGCGACTTCTGCAATTGCCTCGACTATCACCTATAGTCTCGGCACCAGAGTGAGTAAGTTGAGAGCCGTGCTCTCGGGGGCTCTTCCTCAATGTGTGTGGGTAGATGCCGTGAACTGGTCTTGGCGAGGGGGGTAGCCGACGCTCTGGGTAAGCCATTGCCGTTGCGTCCGCGGACGCATGGCGGCGTAAACCGCCTGGAGCCGTTGGGTCCGCGGGCTGGTCGGGCCTTCGGCCACCCGTCCTGCGGACGGAGTGATATGGGGCGCAACTGATCCCGGACGCTGAAGCATCCGGCTGAGGGTCCCCGCCTGCGGCGGGGTCGGGCGTCCTGCGGACGCAACGGCACGGATAACGACCATGCGTCTGAGGTGGTCTGTTCAGCCACTGTCAAGCTACCCACACACATTGAGGAAGAGCCGCTCTCGGGCAGGAATCCGGCACGTGCGCGCACAATAGAGGACCATCGAAATGCTGAAGGAGTGTTGCATCTTGCGGACCACCGCCCTCGTCGCCCTCATTTTCGCCCTCACAGTCCCTCAGATTGCATTCTGCGCGCCGAAGGTCGCCGTCATGTACAGCGCCTGGAGCGGAGGCGCGTTCAAAGACGAGTTCGACCCGCATCTTAAGGCCCTCGGCTGGACATGCGAGAAGTTCGAGAACCGCGACATCGCGAAACTGGCCGCTCGACTCGACGAATTCGATGTCGTCATCTCGACGAGCGTCGGCAACTATGAGAACCCGCAGGACATGGCCCCGTACAAGGACGCCTGGCTGCAGTTTCTCAACCGCGGCGGGATGCTCCTCATCTCGGACGCCAGCTACGACTCGGTTCTGGGAATGTGGATGGGCAAGCTTGGCCCGGACTGGGCGTTGACCTCCGCAGGGTGCGCGCCCTTCACGAAGAAGAACGGCGGTTCCGACGCGATTGTCTGCGACGCGAACACGCCGCTCCTTCACGTCCCGCACGAACTGCCGCCGCTCTTCCGCGCGAAGGGCGGCATCTGGGCCCACATCGACTCCTGGGGCGCGGGGTGGAAGAGCCTCATCACCTGTGCCGACGGCAAGAGCCTATTCGTAATGCGCGACGTGGGCAAGGGCTGCGTCGCGGTTACCAGCTACTTCTCGTTCAAGGGCGACGCCAGCCAGGCGCTCGTCACCGGGCTGCTCGACAACTTATGGACCCACGCGGTTAGCCTGCGCACCGGGGTTTCGATCGACACCTTCGACCCCGGCGAACCGGCCCTGGGTAAGCGCAATGCCACTGTGACCCTGCACAACGTGTCAGACCAGCCGGCCGCCTATGCCGTCTCAATCTCCACCGCTTGCGGTCAGAGCGCGCCGGCTCCTGGCCCGCAGGTCAAGGCGACCGTTCAGTCGGGCGCAAAGCAGACGCTGTCGCTGCCTTACGTCATCGACCAGCGCGGCGAGGTGCGCCTCTCCCTGACTGTCGCCGCCAACGGCACGACCGTGGCCACCCTCGACCGCCAGCTCACCGTTCCGCCAATGGTCACGCTCAAGATCAGGAACCGTCACATTTACCCGCCCGGCGGGGAGCTGGCCTTCTCCGCAGCGTTCGTCCCGGACGCAGGCGTGAGCCTCGCAAGTTGCACCGGGGAACTCTTCGTCGACGGCCAGCGTGCGCTGAAGCTTGCGCCCCTGAAGACCGAGGGCGACTACGTCGCAGACGTGTCGAAGCTGCCGGTCGGCCAGCACCGCGTCGCGCTGCGGCTGTCGCGAGATGGCAAGAGCCTCGGCGCGGTCGAGACCGACTTCTACCGCCATGCCGTGCCAAAGGTCTACTCACGCCCCGACGGCACCACGATGATCGCGGGGAAGCCTTTCTTCCCGTTCGGCTGGTACCACGTCTCATGGTCGTTTAGCGCCGATGACCGCCTTGCTTTCCTGCGCGACATCGCCGCAGGCGGCTTCAACGCTGTCCATGCCAGCGTCAAGACCCTCGACGAATGGGAGCCGTTCCTCGACGAGGCCGACAAGCTCGGCGTGAAGGTCGTCACCGAATTCGGCGTCGATCCAGTCCAGGTCATCACCCGCTACAAAGACAAGCCGGCGGTGCTGGCGTGGAACCCCGGCGACGAGCCCGACGGCGGTGGCATCTCGCCCGATGAGATGCTGCGGCGCTACGACAGTTTCAAGGTCGCCGACCCGGACCACCCGACCTACATGACCCTCTGCGTGCCGAGCACGTATCACCGCTATGTTGGCTGCGCGGAGATCATCGCACCGGACCCGTATCCCGTCTATACGCAGAACGCCTCCACGATACCCGTCTACAACCTGCTGTCGTCGGCCCGTACCGAGGCTGCGAAGTACGGCCGTCCGGTCTGGGGCGTCCTGCAGTGCTTCGGGTATGAGAAGGGGCCGTGGCGCATCCCGACTTTCGCCGAATGCCGCAACATGACGTACCTGGCGCTTCTTGCCGGGGTGAAGGGCATCATCTACTACACCTACGCCGACAACGGGTTCAGCATCCCCAAGAACCCCGACCTCTGGGCGCAGATGAAGACACTGCCGCCGGAGATCAAGGCCCTCGAACCGGCGCTGCTCGACGGCCATTTGGTGAAGCTGGAGACCGGCCACGACGACGTGGTCGCAGGCGCGTGGACCGTGGGGAACCGAGTCGTCGTCTGCGTCGCGAACACCTCGGACAAGGAATCCCGACAGGTCACGCTGACGCTGCCTCTCGGCGCGAAAGGCGCTGCCCGCCCGATGTTCGACGGAAGGCCCTCGGGCATGACCGCGAACGCCGGGAAGTTGTCCGGGGAGGTCAAACCGCTCGACGTGCACGTTTACGAGTTCGGGGGATAGCGAGACACTGCCCGTCCGGAGGAATTCGCCATGCTGCGACGCTGCTTAGGCATATGCACGCTGATCGTACTCGCCGCGATTCCAACCGCTTACAGCCAACCCCAGGCCACGCCGCCGCAAGGCGACCTCGCAAAGCCGAAGCCCGTCAAGGTGAAGATCGACCAGACGCGCCCGGTCACCTTGCAGATGCCGAGCGTGGGCGGCGACCTTCTCGCCCCGGTCGACAGCCTCGCGAAGGCCATCGGGGCAAAGGTCACTTACTCCCCGGCCACCCACGACGGCGAGACCACGCAGGAAATCGTCATCGCGATGGATGCAACGACCCGCCGGCTGACGCTGTGGGAGAACTCGCGCGACTTTGCATCCGCCATCGGCGACAAACAAACGACCGGGCAGCTTGCTTTTCGTACCATCAAGCTCGATGGCACTATGTACGCTCTGCTGAAGGATGCAGCTCCAGGTCTGGCCTTCTCCTATGCCTACGATGCCGCAGCCAACACCGTCTCGCTGAAGACCTCAATCCCGGACGACGTCTACGACCTCGGACCGAAAGACGCCAAGGTCTTCGTCAGAGCTTTCTACCCGGGCATCCACCAGTGCAGACCCGTGCGACAGCTCGTATTGAGCTTCGCCCTCAAATACCCAGGGAAGGTGCGCGGGCGCTTCGTGCCGTTCGACACCGAGGCTGGGGAGAAGGAGTGGCACGACGCGGGGCTATTCTGCGGTGGCGTGCTCGTGAATGGGAAGCAGTCCGCCGAGGTCAAAGGCACAGATGGCAAGACGCACACGATCACCTTCAAGCAGCGGATGGGCGACCTATGGACGCCAGAGGACTTGAAGGCCGCCGTCGCGGCGGAAGTGGCGAAGGTCTATCCGAAGTAAGTAGACTGCGCGCTGCAGAGGCCGAGCCATTATTGTCTTAATGCAGCGGCCGAATGCAGGCGGCAATCTGCTTTGCCTGGGGAGGAGCGCTATGCTGGCAACGCGGGATCGCGGCAAGAGCGTGGGATCGGCCGCATCGAGGCGCACGACTGGCTGGGGCGGAAGCTTCTTGCTGGGCACCGTAGTCGCGTACTTCGCGTTCCCGGTGCTGGCCGCGACTCTGTGCGCTGCTGCCTTCCCCGTCGTTGAGCCGGCAGTGGCACGGGTACAAAATGCCGCCATACCGCTCGCCGTCCCCCTCTGGGAACCAGTGGCCGCCTGCTTCGCGGTGACCGGTTGCGTAGCGGCCCTTATCACCGGCTTCGCAGTCACTATGGCCGTCAGGCATGGCCCGCGCTGGGCCAGTGCCGCCGCTGCCTCGGCGGGCGTGCTGGCCTGGGCCGCGAAAATCGTCTGCTTCGTCCTTTTGGCCTCCGAACGGATGCCCCAGAGCGCGCCCGGGACGCTATCAGGTCACGACCAACGGGCTCCTTTCGAGGCCGTCATGGGCGGTGCCCACATTGCGCTGCTGACCGCCATCATCTGCGTCTTCGTTGCCGCCTTTGGCGCTCTTGCAGCCGGGTGGTGGCTGGACAGCCGGGACCTGCGCGCGGCAAAGGCGGCGTAGGGGTTCAGCGGGTCGAAGGACGGCGTTCCCGCGCTGTGCGTCACCCCCGGTCTCCCTACTCAACCGCCCAGCACCCTCCTCACAAACCCCAGCCCCACCCTCACAAACTCATCCCCATCCGGGCACGGGTCGCCGAACAACCCTCGACTGGCCGCAAAGCCGTTTAGCCCTGAATTGTACGTCTCCAAGCACACGTATCCGTCGAACCCGATCTCGCGCAACGCCCCGGCGAACGCCTCCCACGGCACCAACCCGCCCCCCGGTACGCCGCGGTCATTCTCGCACGCATGGATGCCCCAAAGCCTCGACCCCACCTCGCGGACGGCCTCCGCGTAGTCGCGGACTTCGGTCACGAGATGGTAGGTGTCCAACAGCGCCATGATGCTGGGGTGATCGGCCATGTCCACCAGCCGCGCGATCTGCTCCGGGCGGTTTGCGAGATGCGTGCGGAAGTGGCTCATCGGCTCTAGTACGACTGTAATGCCGCGCTCGGCGGCGAATGCCCCCAGTTCATGCAGGTTCTCGGCGATCCAACGGTACTCGTCGTCCGTGGGCTTACGTCGCTCGACATGGCCTGGATGGCCGTAGAGAGCGCCGCAATAGGCGACCGCCCCCATCTCCGCCGCCAGCGCCACCGCGCCTTTGTGCCATTGCAACCCTCGCGCCCGGTCCGCCGCGTCCGGCAGCGAGATGTCGCAGTCCATCGGCCAGACGCCTCCGGGGCCGATAGTGAGTTCAAGGCCAAGATCGGCCGCCGCCTGCCCCGTGCGTCGGGGATCGAAGTGCACATCATCGCCTACACTGATCTCAAGCGTCTCCGCCCCAAGACTCCTGGCGTGCTCCAAGAGAGGCAGGGACTGGTCGGACCAATGGTCGCACCAGATGTATGAGTGTGCTCCGAGCTTCACTACTGTGCTCCTTCTGTAGGCGCGGCCAGTTGTGGCCTGCATCAGATCCTTTGCGTGCTGCGCCCGATCAGCTCATCCTTTTCAGTGTCCGGCAGGTCGACGAACCGCGCGCTATACCCGGCGACCTTCACCATCAAGTGCGGGTAGCGCTCGGGATGCCCGCGTGCGTCGATGAGCGTCTCGGCATCGACCATACTGATCTGCATCTGCATCACGCCGAGGTCGACGAACCCCTTGAGAAACCCCACGAACTTCCGCCGCCCCTCGGCGCTGAGCAGCGGCCCTGGATCGAAGCGCAGGTCGAGCGCGCAGCCATCCGGGAACTTGGTGAAGTCGATGGCACTCAGCGATCGCAGCACTCCGGTCGGCCCATGCCGGTCGGTGCCCCACGTCGGGTTGAGGTTCCGGGTCAAAGATTCCCGCGCGCGCCGGCCATCGGCGCCCGCCCCGACAACACTCCCCAGCCCGTGATTAGCAACGAAGGAATACAGCGCAAGCTGCCAGCGCCCCCCGCGCGGATTCACAACACGCCGGAATCGCTCGTACAGCGCCTCAGTGACGAACGCTCCCAGCGCATCCGTGTCATCCTCCGCGTTCCCCCACTTCGGCGCGGCGAGAGCCTCCCGACGCAGTTCATCATCCCCTTCAAAGTCCCGCCGCAAGGCCTCCAGGATGCCTGGCAACCCGCGCAGGCAGCCAGCCTTCTCCCCCTCTCCACGCAGTGGAGAGGGGCATGGCCGCCGCAGGCGGCCGAGGGGGTGAGGTCCGCCGTGAGAAGAGGCGGCGGGGTAGGAAGCCCTTATCGCCGCCAGCGAGTTCACCACATTGGGCAATCCCGACACGATGCACCCCGTCAGGTTGTACTGCGCTCCCCCGGCGCAGACGTCCTTGCCCTCGGCGATGCAGTTGTCGATGAAACACGACATCAGCGGGTAGCGACGGTTCGCTATATGCGAGGCATCGACGCTGTTCACCAACTCGACGAGCTTGCCGCTCACGAAATCAAGTTGCTGGAGGAACGCCGCCAGCACGTCATCGAAGCTGTGGAGAGCCTCCGCCGGGGGCGTCGGCGAGCCAAGCTGCTCGCCAGTCAGTAGCGACTTGCCCTCATTCAGCGCCAGCTCCAGCACAAAGGGGAGGTTGAGGTAGCACCCGTTCGGGTGGAAAGCCTCGCGGCCGGGGATCGTGTTCTCATAGCAGCACGAGCAGATATAGTCGCGCGCGTCTTCGAGCGACCGCCCGTGGCGCAGGAACGCCGGCACCAGGGCCGCATCGTTGACGACCGGGAACCCCAGACCGCCGACAATGTAATTCGCCGCCGCCTGCCAGTACCGCTCCGGCGCGTTCCGGTGCAAGCGCAGCGACAGGTATGGCGCGGGCATCGCGATCCGCAGCGAGGCCTCCATGAAAAGCTCGGTCAGATCGTTCGCGGCGTCCATGCCCGCCGGCGTCACCCCGCCGAGGCTCCCGTGGCTGCCGGGCGTGTACAACTGATGGCCGGTGTAGTAGTCCACATGGCGGAAATTCAGCAGGAAGATCTCCAGCAGTTCCAAAGCCTCATCCCGCGTCAAGCGCCCGTCCCTGATGTCCGCCGCGTAGTAGGGGTACAGATACTGGTCCGGCCGCCCGAGACCGAGGCCCCCGCCCGGGCAGCAGCCGCCCATCTCCAGGGTCACGAGGATATACACGATCCAGTACGCCTGCAGCGCCTCGCGGAACGTCCGCGCGGGTTGCTCGGGCACGCGCCGCAGGATCGCGGCAGCTTCCAGCAACTCCGCCTGCCGTTCCGTCGAGATCGGCCCGGCAGGCGACTTCGCCATAGCCTCAGCCGCGTCAGCATACCGCCGCGCATACTCCAGCACCGCATCCAACGATTCGAGACAAGCCCGCCAGAATCGCTCGTCCTCGCGTAGAGCAGGCGTCTCGCCTGCCGCCGTGACCGTCTCCCCCTCCCTACCAGGGAGGGGGTTGGGGGGTAGGAGGCCGTTCTCCCCCTCTCCACAAAATGGAGAGGGGCATGGCCGCTGCAGGCGGCCGAGGGGGTGAGGTCCGCCGTGTGGAGAGGGGGCCGGGGGGTGAGGGGTGCCGTTCCCCCCTTCCCTGCGCCGACCGCAGGTCGGCAGAGGGAAGGGGGGCAGGGGGGATAGGAGGCCGTCTGCCGTCAGCCTATCCTCCACCCTCCACCTGATCCCGCTGATCCCCTGACTGAGGATGTCGTCCAGCCCCGGAGTGATATGTCCCTCAAAGCACGCCGCGTAGTAGACGCTGGCCTCGCGCAGCTTCCGCGAGGCCTCGTCCGGGGCAGTCTGCCCCTCGCGCGAGTGCCGGTCGGCCTGCAGCGCCGGGAGCAGCAGGTTGAAGAAGAACGGGTCCTCGCCGCCGAGCAGGATGGCATCCTCTTCGATGGTGATCTCGCAACGATCTACCACATGCCGCAGCGCCCGCGATCGCGCCATCGCCGGGTCGGCATCCTCCAACTCTAGGAAAACCTGCTTCGCCTCCTCGGCGAGCCGCCGGATAGGCTCCGGCTCAGTGCGCTGCTCGTAGCCCATCTGGAAGCGGCGCTCGCGAAGTCGCGCCGAACGCGGCGTACTGCAGTCCGGCCCAAGGCCGGGCGGGCGGAAATACGGCGCACTGGGCTGATCGGCCATGAGATTCTCCATAATAGACGATGTAGCGGATTGTAGTTCCGGCGCAAGTGCGAGTCAACGTAACGCGACACGTAACGCATCACTTTGCACGGGCGCATCGACGGCCATCGATGTTTTATGCTACGAACCCATTGACTCGAAACTAATTTATAATATAAACTAATTTATAGATAGCCACATCGTCTCCACTGCTGCCGCCAGGAGAGACCGAGGATGAAGCCCCCAGCCGCCGTCTCGTCTCCGCCCGACGACCATGCCGTCCGCGAGATACCCCGCTGGACCGCCCGTTACCTTCATAGCCGCACGCTCGTCATCGTCCCAATGATGCTGTTGTTCCTCGCCACGTGGGCAGTCATCGCCGGTCTCAGTTGGCTCTCGGGCTGGGCGTATTTCAGCGGCAGCCCCCTGTTCCCGCTGTTCGCTGCCGCGGCCATCGCCTCGTGCGCGATCTGGGTTTGGATCAGCGTAACCGGGCGTCTGCGCCCCGTCGAGGCTGCTTTTCGCCGGATGTACGCGGACGAGGGCGAGGCCGTCCCCATGACCCCTCCTGCGCAAAGCTGCCGGGGGCCGCGCATTGCCGGCATCCTGTTCGCCTCGGCCATATTTCTGACCGTGCTGTCGGACTTCATCTTCAACTGGCCGCTGCGCTACATGCAGCCGATCAGCGCCATCTACTGCGTTCCGTTCCTGGTGTACCTATGCTACGCACAAGGGCGCTTTGCAGCTCCGTTGATGCTCCTGTGGCCGGCACTATATGCGATCCATGCGGCAATAGTCCTCGCCGGCGTGCCGTTGGGCATCCTGGAGCGGCCAGGTCTGGCCGTGCTCGCCCCTACCGTGGGATACGGCATCATCGCCGCCGTCGCCTCACACATTTACAGCCGCGTCGCCCTGCGCAAGCTGCGCCGCCTTGCCGCAGTCGATGAAACCCAGATGCCAGGAGGGCGATAGCAATGAGCGACTTCCCCAAGCCGTGTGCGGCAACGGAGGACGATGTCCGGGCGATCCCACGGTGGGTCGACCGCTATGCCCGCAACCGCATGCTCCCTGCGCTGGTCGCGATGGCCGTCGGCGGGGTGGTTGGCGCAATCACAGCGGCGTGCCTTGCGCTGCTGGTCCTCATGCACCGATCCGGCAACGCCGCCGGGTTTGGCCTATGCCTTGGCGTCACCGTCGCGGTCGCCGCGGTCCTTGTATGGCTGATGGCGACAAAGCGCCTGCAGGCCGCCGTACAGGCCCTCTGCGTGCGCCTGTACGAGTCCGATGGGCAGGTCGTCGTTCCGGGCGTTCCGCGCGCCTACAGGGTGTGGACCCAGATCATCGTAATCCTCGCCGCAGCCCTTATGATCGTGACGCCCATGCTCGTACAGGCCATCCACGTATCCGCCCGGTACCTCCAACCCGTCGTGGCGGCGTACATGGTGCCAGTGCTGTTCGCATTGCACACGCGCCGGGGCATGATGGGCGGCCCGCTGATGCTGCTGTGGCCCGTCCTCTACGCCCTGCACGCGCTCCTGCTGCTGGCGGGTGTGCCGCTGCCAGCACCCCAGGACGCGATGATGAACGCCCTCGTTCCGCTGTCGGCCTATGGCGCAGTGGCGATCCTGGCCTCGCACGCCTACAGCCGCTACGCCCTGCGTCGCCTCCGCCGCCTGGCAAAAGTCCCGGGAGATAGCGTAACGGGAGAGCAGACACAATGAGTGAGTCACCTCGGCCTCAGCCGCCATCGGATGACGAACTGCGCGAGATACCTAAGTGGATTGATAGGTATGCTCGCGGTCGCAAGCTCGGCATGATCCCGATGCTGCTGATTGCGGCCGCGACGCCGCTGACCGTCTTCGGTCCTGTCTTCCTTGCTATTTGGGCGTACCGCCACGGCAGGCCGGAATACCTGCTGTATGCTGTCATGGGCGTCGCCGTCTACGCGTTCTGGCTATGGATGGGCGCGACAGGGCGTTCCCGCACTCTCCAGAAAGCTCTCACTGACCGTATCTATGCAGCGGAAGGGGAGGTCGCCCCGGAGCCCCTCCCTGCCGTCAGGTCGAGCAAGCGTCTGATTGCCGGAATGCTGATCGCCGTAGCATTGGGATTGGTACTGGCTGCACGCGTCGCTGTCGGCATGTCGGTGCATTATGTGCAGCCACTGGTCGCGTTGTTCCTTGTCCCATACATGATCTACGCGCAGTATCGGACGGAGCGCTTTGCGGCCCCTCTGATGTACGCGATCCCCGCGCTGTACGCGCTGCATGCCGTCGCCGTATTGGCAGGCGCACCCCTTCCATGCTCCGATAGCTGGCTGGGCGGCGTGTGCGCCCCGCTCTTCGCCTACGCGGTCATTGCTGTGGTGGCCTCGCACGCCTACAGCCGCTACGCCCTGCGTCGCCTCCGCCGCCTGGCAAAAGTCCCGGGAGATAGCGTAACGGGAGAGCAGACACAATGAGTGAGTCACCTCAGCCTCAGCCGCCATCGGACGACGAGCTGCGTGAGATACCTAAGTGGACCGAGAGGTACGCACGGAACCGAGTGTTACCCACGCTGGTGTTCCTGTGCGCGCTTGCTCTCTACGTCCTGGCATTTCGTGCGCTCGGGGAAGCAATGCGTAGAGCACACAGGGCTTATCAGCCAGGGCTGTGCACCCTCTACGGCTTGCTATACCTGTCGCTCATGGCGGCATGGGCCGGGTTCGGGCTGTGGTTCGCATCCCGCGCGAGAGCGATCCAGCGGGCCGTGTACCGCCGAGACGGGGAGGTAGAGCCCGCCAAGGTCGACGTCCGGAAAGTGGGCTGGTTCGTTGGGGCAATGCTACTGGCAGCAGTCATGATGTTCGCCATCTCGGTCTCAGGGACCGAGATGACAGAGCGCTACATCCAGCCGCTGTTCGCGCTGGTCTTCGTTCCGGCGATGGTATACGGCTTCTACCGGGTGTATGGCCGGTCTGCGCCGATGATGTACCTAGTCCCTGCCCTGGTTGCTCTTCAGGCGATCCTCGTGGTGGCCGGTGTCCCCATTCCGGGCATCGCGGACGAATTCTGGGGGCTGTTCGTGCTCCCCTTTGCCTACATGGCTCTCGCAGTCGTTGCCTCTCACATCTACGGCCGCTACGCCCTGCGTCGCCTCCGCCGCCTCGCCCATGCCCCCGAGGCCAATGGCTCAGGGGGTGACGCCCATGCTTGAGCCTGATGCCAACATCCACCAGCCTACCCGGCTGCGGATCATGATGCTTCTATCTGGGGTCGCCGAGGCCGACTTCAACTTCCTACTGTCCACGCTCGGCCTGTCGAATGGCAACCTGTCGGTGCAGGCGGGCAAGCTGGAGCAGGTGGGGTACCTGGAGATCACAAAAAGCTTCGTCGGCAAGATGCCCCGCACAATGTACCGCCTCACCGACCTCGGGCGCGAGCATCTGCGCGAGTATTGGGAGACGATGGACGCCATCCGCGCCTCAAGTCAGCAGCCCGCCCCCATCCAGGAGGCTTCATAAGCCGTCGCCGTCCGTCGTTCACCCCTCTCCTGAGCGCGCCGTATGCGCTCAGGAGAGGGGCCGGGGGCATAGGCGCTAAGTTACGCGGCGCGGGCCGTGCGGAGGGGCTAACATGAAACGGCCCGCCGTTTGGCGAATGATATT
>CAYWBK010000092.1:5344-16383 GCA_964455745.1 uncultured Armatimonadia bacterium | reverse complement strand
GGAAGAGGATTGCAGCCAGGATGGCGATGATCGCGATGACGACCAACAGTTCGATAAGAGTGAAACCTCGCTTCGATGGCCCGATCATGGTGCACCTCCGAAATGGATTGTGAAGTTCGCTGCCAAATCTGCGATTCGATAGTGCGCATGTGGTTCCTTGTGGGGAGCGGGAACCTACGCGTAAGGCTTTCGTAAGTTCGCGGGAAGAACCGGCCCGGCAAGCACACAGGCGCACGACTGTCTTGTGCAGCCGGGGTTCTGCTCGTAGTGCGAGGGGCCGTGCCGCACATCCCGTGACCGGGAAGCAGAGCGCTCCGCCTCCGATTCGCCGGGGCGGAGCGCTCTATTTGTGTGGGTAGTGTCGATCAACGTAAACCTACTGCGCCCACGGGTCCGGGTACCCGGGCAACGCGCCCCCGAAATCGCAAGTGGTGAGGCTGCTGAGCCTGACCCACTTCACGTGGCCGTCGGCGTAGGCGCAGTTGAGGCCGCCGTTATGCGGCGTGCTGAGGCGACCCCACATGGACAGTGTGCCGTCGGGGTCTCCGTAGCCCCAATCCCATATCAGGATGTTGTTCGGTGATTCGGCAATCATGATCGTTCCGGCAACGCCCCGAGGCGATAGGTCGCCGATCTTGTCCAGCGCCGGAGTACTGGTGTTGTAGAAGGTACCATAGGTGCTGTTACCCCCGAGTTGCGCGTATGACCATGGAATGTCTGCGCTGGGGCAAATGTAGACCTGATCGTTATTGATGTATGGGTAGTAGAAGCTCAGCGCCTGGTACATCCCTTCGCCCTGCCTCGGCGTGATCAGGGGGGTAGTGCCCTGCGTGTTGTAGAAGCACGCGATCTTGCCGTCGTAGTCCTGCGCGTACATCAGCATCGCCAGCCCAAGCTGCTTGAGATTCGACGAGCAGCTTGCCTGCCGCGCCTTTTCCCTGGCCCGGGCGAAAACAGGGAACAGTATCGCCGCCAGGATGGCGATGATGGCGATCACCACCAGTAGCTCGATAAGAGTGAAGCCTCGCTTCGATGGCCCGATCATGGTGCACCTCCGGGAAGCAGTATGTGGCTTATACCAAATTCATCTTTCGACAGTCCTGGCGTGGTTCCTCGCGAGATGCGGGAACCTGCGCGTAAGACTTCCGTAAGTTCATGGGATGGCCGACCCGGCGAGCGAACGGACGTGTCACTTGTGGGACGTTGGGGAACCTGCCGGAGGTCGGATGGGTCGCGTCGCACATCTCTCATCCGAAAAGCAAAGCGCTCCGCCGCTGGTTCACCGGGGCGGAGCGCTTTGTCTGTGCGGCACGGATCAAGCGAAGTCTACTGCGCGTTTGGATCCGGGTACCCGGGTAGCGCGCCGCCGAAGTCGCAGGTGGTGAGGCTGCTGAGCCTGACCCATTTCACGTGGCCGTCGGCGTAGGTGCAGTTGAGGCCGTCGTTGTGCGGTGTGAGCAGCCGGTTATCCCACAGGGAGCCGGTGCCGTCCGTATCGGCCCAGTCCCACAGGAAAACGTTGCCCGACTCGGCGATCACGATCGTTCCGGCCACGCCGTTTGGCGATAGATCGCCGAGCTTATCCAGTGCCGGCGGGTTGTTGATGAATTGGCCGTAGGTCGTGTTGCCGGCGAGTTGCCCATAGGAATTGATCTGGCCGGTGCTGGGGCAGACGTAGACCTGATCGTTCTTGATGTAGGGATAGTAGTAACTCAGAGCCTGCCAAGCTCCCTCGCCCTGGTATGGCGTGATGATCGGGGTTCCGGCCGAGTTGTAGCTACAGGCGATCTTGCCGTCATAGTCCTGCGTGTACATCAGCATTGCCAGACCGAGTTGCTTCATGTTGGAGGAGCAGCTTGCCTGCCGTGCCTTTTCTCTGGCTCGGGCGAACACGGGGAATAGGATTGCGGCGAGGATAGCGATGATGGCGATGACGACCAACAATTCAATGAGAGTGAAACCCTTCCGTCTTTGCATGTTTCAGTCTTCTCCTTGGGGGATGGATTGGGGGCGGAGGGTGCACTTAGCCACTCTCCGCCCTGTTCGCCTTGAGTATACATTATTTACGGATTTCCAGCCACCAGTCGAAGGCCGTGGGGCCCTGGATGAGGCGGATGCTCTTCACCCCGGCGGCCTTCGCCTGATCCACAATGCCGGGGTCCATGTCCACCCAACTGCCGGGCTTCTCGGCGCGCTTCTTCTCGGCGTTCTGGACGAGTTTCGCCAAAGTCTCCTTATCCAGTTCGCGCGAGAAGCCGCCGCCCATGTACGCTACTCCCCCGGGCTTGAGGATGCGGTAGGCCTCGCGGATGCCGGCGAGCTTGTCCGGCCACTCGAACAGCGAATTGCGGCTGACCACGAGATCGGCGAAGTTATTGCGGAACGGTAGATGTTGGGCGTCGCCCTCGACGGCGCGGACCCGCCCCGTCAGCCCGGCTTCATCGGTTTCGATGTTGCACAGCCGCACCGCGGCAGGGCTGAGGTCGAGCACATAGACCGTGAGGTCCGTGATCTTCGCCAGCGCGATGGCGAGCGATCCCTCGGCCCCGCCCACATCGACGCAGACCCCCTTCGTGATGCCGTAGTCCTCCACCAGTTGCTTTGCCGTCGCCGGATACACGGGGGCGAACAGGCCCTTGGCCACGTTGTAGAAAGGGAACTGCTTGATCAGGGACTGCTTGTACGAGTCGTTTTGCGCGAGAGCGGCGGTGCAGAAGGCAAGTGCGAGAAAGACGATTCCTGCGGTACGTTTCATCGGTGGTCCCTCCGATCGTGGTCGCGACGGCGCCACATAAACGCCAGCATTGTTTATTGTCGCACGTCAGCCGATGCGAAGTTGTTGTGAAATAAGGAAAACATCGGTAAGCGATGGTGGACCGCCATAGCCCAGCCCGCCTCACTTCCGCGATTCTTCCCGACCGCATCCGGGATCGTCCGTGCCTCTTCCGCAATGTCTCCACATAGACTCCCTACGATACAACCGTAGTGAGAGGCAATGCCTCAAGCTCCGCAGTGCCACGGCGTGCCGAGAAGCCTCCCAGGTCCCGGGGGGCTTCTCGGGTGCGTGGAGCCAAACGAGGCCGGCGGCAATACAAGCGACAGTCGTCGTAGCGAGGCGACCGGGAATCCGGAGTCAAACACAGTGGGCGCAGACAAGCCGTGCATTCAAGACGAGTATCTCAACGAGGTGCGCAAGGCCGACACCCCGGTGCGCGTTCTGCTCAACAGCGGGAAGGATCTGCGCGGGCTGATACGGGCCTTCGACACCTTCACATTCGTGCTGGAGACACACGGCGTGAAAATCCTGGTCTACAAGAGCGCCGTTGCGGCCATCGGGCCCAACGCAGAGAGGAGATGAGTCCGGGAGGCCGCCGATAACAGCGACGCACGAAGCCACGGCTGTGCGCACCATACTGCGAGCAGGGAGGCCCATGATGCAGAAGAAGAAGGGGTTCACTCTTATTGAACTGCTGGTCGTCATTGCGATCATCGCGATTCTCGCGGCGATCCTGTTCCCGGTCTTCGCCCGGGCGCGCGAGAAGGCGCGACAGGCGAGTTGTGAGTCCAATCTCAAGCAGATCGGCTTGGCGTTTGCGATGTATGCCTCGGATTACGACGGTTTCCAGCCGAACTGCGATCCGGTCGACCCTGGTGCCCAGAACGATACGTCGCTGAGGTTCAACTGGACTGGATGGATATCAAACGCTCTCAGGCCGTATACGAAGAATCAGCAACTCTACCAATGTCCGTCAGGCACGAATACGTGGTGGAACGACCCGTTCAATAACGGAGCGGCGGTCTACTACTGCTACGACTATGGGGTCTATGGCGCGAAGGAGACCACCATCTCCAACTGCACCGCGGGAGTCTCCGGGGTGCTCGTTATGTGGGATAGCACGTGCCAGTGGGACAACTGCTACCCGCCGACTTCAGGTTGTGGGATATCGGGGCGCGACCTTCTCTGGTATACCCAAGGGAACCGAACCGACACCTGCTGGCACAACGGGATGAACAACTTCCTGTTCGCCGATGGCCATGTCAAGTCGGAGAACTGGGGCTCGATAACCTGGGGGCAGATCCTGGGTCCTTGGGAAGCTAACGACAACTGCGCCCATAGCTATCTGCCGTGTCTGACGCCGTGGTAATCCGCGATGAACATGTGGACGGCCGCCACGCTCAGACGCATGATCCTCCTCAGTGTTGCGTTTGGGGGGGTGGCCGTCCGCGTCCTCGCTGCAGAGCCAATCAACGCCTACTACTTCACCGCGCCGGGATGCCGCCACTGCGCGGAAGCCGAGAAGTTTGTCGCGAAGCACCTGCGCGACGACCCGCAGGTCGTCCTGAGGACCGTGGACGTACACACCCCCGAGGGCTTCGCGATCGGGCTGGCATTGCTGACCGTCGCCGGGGTCGGGCCGGACGCGGCGCCATCGGCCCCGGGCCTTCTAGTCGGTGACACCTACGTCAATGTGGGTGCGTTCACCGAGCAGGCAGTGACGGCGGCCGTGGAGGCGCACCGTTTGGCGGGAGCGCCGGACATCTATGAGCGCGCCGAACGCATCGCCGGTCAGGCGCAGTATGCGCTGCCAAGCAGATTCCGGCGCTGGGGAGTGCTGACGGTTCTCGGCGCGGGACTGCTCGACGGGATCAACCCTTGCGCCTTCGCCACCCTCATCTTCTTCGTGAGCTACCTCGCTGCGGCGGGGATGAGCGGGCGGCGGCTCGTCTCCGTGGGACTCTTGTTCGCGACAGGGGTCTTCGCGGCGTACTTCGCTTTTGGGTTGGGCATCCTGCACGCACTCCTGGCGCTGCAGGGCTTCCCCATCATCCGCCGAGCGCTGTACGGCATCATTGCCGCAGCGTGTCTCGCCTGCGCGGTGATATCATTTCGCGATCGTGCCCGAATGCGGGCCGGGGATGTCTCGGCGGCGATGCTGCAGTTGCCCAGGGCTTTCAAGCGACGGATTCACCGGATCATCCGCGAGGGCGCCACGGCCCGGCTTATCGTGCCAGGGGCCTTGCTGGCGGGGGCCGGCGTCTCTGCGCTGGAATTGGCATGCACGGGGCAAGTGTACGTGCCGGCGATCATCTACATGAGCAGCATCAGCGAGACGTCCGGAACCGCGATGGCGTGGCTAAGCGTCTACTGCCTGTGCTTCGTCACTCCTCTACTGGCGCTTCTGGGGTTCATCACTCTGGGGGCCTCCTCGAAGCGCATCGCCGTTATCGCCTCGCGCCAGGCCGCATCCACGAAGTTCTACCTGGCTGTCTTTTTCGTGCTGTGCGGACTGTACTTCGGCATACGTGCCATCGGGGGCTGAGGGGGCAGCGGCTGGCGCGATCCGACGGACACCGGGCGGTGACCGTCCGGACCGGGGCGGTCTGAGGAGCAACGGGTACCGGGGGCCAGCGAGCGCGGCGATCGAAAAGCAGGAAACGGCAGCGCAATGACAGAATTGTTCTCTTCGGTGTGAACAAAGTTGGACCCGAACTTGTTCTACAATGTGAATCGAATCTCTCCGGTGCTCAATTCGATACGAAAGGCAGGCCATAAGTGATGAAGAAGGGCTTTACGCTTATCGAGTTGTTGGTGGTCATCGCGATCATCGCGATCCTTGCTGCGATTCTCTTTCCCGTTTTCGCCCGCGCACGTGAGAAGGCCAGACAGACCAGTTGTCTGAGCAACCTCAAGCAATTAGGACTCGGCGCAATGATGTACGCTCAAGACTACGATGAGGTTATGTTCAGCACCTGGATGGACCCCAGCGGCGCAGCATATCCAGGCGACTATCAGTGGCCGCAGGTGCTCTATCCCTACATCAAAAACTGGCAGATCTTCGTCTGCCCCAGCGACAGCACTCCCAATATCGTTGCCACCGGCGGCGCGCCGGGGTCCTCGCTGAGCTATGCGGCGAATGTGGCATACTATGGCGGCAGCGGGTCGACCGCCTTCACCTGCACTCGCCCCACGGGCAACAGCCTCGCCGTCGAGCAAGACCCCGCCGGGACCATCCTTCTCTTCGATTGGACCGGAGGTTTCGAGTGGGGGTGGCAGTATGTCTCCAGTCAGCCAAGCAACCTCGCCGCATACTTCACCACCAACCCGCCGGGGCGGCACAATGGCGGGGTCAACGTTGCCTTCTGCGACGGCCACGCGAAATGGGAGCAGCCCAACGCGCTTGCCGCCCAGAACGCCAACGGCGTTTACACCATGTGGACCTGCGAAGCCGACTAGAAGACACTGACAACAGGTAACCTGCAAAAAGCCCGGGCGATGGCCGTCCGGGCTTTTGCGCGTCTTGGGCGCGGTCATTGCGGCACACCGTCTTGCGTACCATGACAAGACTGTCATGTGGACTCGGGGATAGCGCGACCCCTCGGGTGGCATAATGGAAGAGACACAGGCAACGTCGCCGCACTCGGTCGGAGGTAACTGAAAGGCAGGTCGCGTACGATGAAGAAGGGATTCACGCTCATAGAACTGCTGGTGGTGATCGCGATCATCGCGATCCTGGCTTCGATCCTTTTCCCGGTATTCGCGCGGGCGCGAGAGAAGGCCCGTCAGACAAGCTGCTTGAGCAACCTTAAGCAACTCGGGCTGGCCGCGATGATGTACTCCCAGGACTACGACGAGATGATGTTTCCCACCTGGACTCAGCCTAACGGCACGGCGTATCCAGGCGACTATCAATGGCCCCAGATGCTCTACCCCTACATCAGAAACTGGCAGATCTTCGTTTGCCCCAGCGACAGCACTCCCAACATTGTCGCCAACAGCGGGGCCTCCGGCTCCACGCTGAGCTACGCGGCCAATGTCGCCTACTACGATGGAAGCGGATCGTCGTCCTTCACCTGCACTCGTCCCACCGCCACCTCCGCCGCGGTCGTGCAGGACCCTGCGGGCACCCTTCTCTTCTTCGACTGGACCGGCTCCTTCGAGTACGGGTGGGCAAATGTAGCCAGCCAGCCGGCAAGCATTGCCGCCAACTTCACCAGCACCAGTCCCGCGGCCGCGCGGCATAACGACGGGGTCAATGTCGCCTTCTGCGACGGTCACGCCAAGTGGCTCAAGCCCGATGCCATCGCCGCGAAAAACAGCAATGGTGTCTACAGTATGTGGACCGCCGAAGCCGATTGACGGCGACCTCGGCGGCCACTGGAAGGGAGTCCGGGAGCGGTTGGCCCGGGCTCCTGTGCCGGTGGGTGCTTGAGAGAAGATCGCTGTCCGCCCTTAACCCCAATACGGTTCATTTAAGCTATGGAGAGGACCCTATAGATCCGCGACGATGCGCGGGGTCCCCGTCCGCCTTCGGCGGACACCCCGCGCCTAAGTGAACGGTATTGCCCTTAACCCCAGTCCCCCGTCTTCTCAACGCCCTTGACCTTGGAAACCGCGGGGGTCTGGGGGATGCAATCCCCCAGGGTGTTAAGGCCGTTCAGCGATCCTGCCGAAGCCTTGACGTTTCAAACGGCATGTGTCGCCCTTGACATCGGCCTCTGTGGAAGTTACCGTCTCACCATAGGGCGCGATATGGACGCACATCATGGAGGCTTGTCACATGGACCCCATCAAAGTCATCCTCGACACTGACCTCGGCGACGACATCGACGACGCCTGGGCGCTGGCAACTTGTCTCGGCCATCCGCTGATCGACCTCGCGGGCGTGGCAACCGTGTGGCAGGACACGCAGCTTCGTGCCGCCCAGACGCGCAAGCTGCTCGAGCTGGCCGGACGGCCGGACATCCCTGTCGCCGCCGGAGCGCGAGACGGGCTTGATTGCATCAATGCCCTCCCCCGCAACAACCAGGCCGACTTGCTGTCGGCGGAGGATGAAGCCCGGCTGCGCGAGGGCCGAGACGACGGCGTGCGGCTTCTCGCCGAGCTGGCGGAGGCGAATCCCGGCGCAACGCTGCTCACCATCGGGGCGCTGACGGACGCCGCGCGGCTGATTGTCGAGTTCCCGCAAGCCTACGACAAGCTGGAGCGGGTGGTCATCATGGGCGGGCACATGATCCCCACGCTCGCCCATCCCGAGTACAACACGCAGTGCGACCCGCGCGCCTCGCAGATCGTCTTCCGGTCCTCGAAGCCGGTCACGATGGTCGGGCTCGACGTGACGCTCAAGTGTCAGATGACGCAGGACGATCTCGACACCGTGGAAGCCAAGGGGACGCCACTGTCCAGGGCGTTGATCGACATGACGAACCTATGGCGCAAGCTCGATTGGGCACACCTGCCGATCATCCACGATCCGCTGGCGGCTCTCGTGTGCGTGGAGCCGAACCTGGTGACGCTGGAGACGCGGAGGGTCAAGGTCGATGAGGTTGGGCACATCGTAGCCGATGCGCAAGGCGAGGAGGTCGCCGTCGCGGTGGACGTGCGACCGGATGACGTGCGGCGGCGGGTCGTCGAGCTTTGCGGGTGAAGGGCTCCGCGACAGGATTGTCGCGGCCACTGTAGATTGGTGCAGTGGCCCCGACAATCTTGTTGGGGATTGCCGTTCCTGTACACCTGTGGCCCCGACAATCCTGTCGGGGGCGGCCGTCCTGTACACCTATGGCCCCGACAATCCTGTCGGGGATTGCCGTTCCTGTACACCTGTGGCCCCGACAATCCTGTCGGGGACTGCCGTTCTTGTACACCTGTGGCCCCGACAATCCTGTCGGGGATTGCCGTTCCTGTACACCTGTGGCCCCGGCAATCCTGTCGGGGACTGCCGTTCCTGTAACCTGTGGCCCCGACAATCTTGTCGATGCCGACACTTGGCGCCGGAATGGTCCGCGACAGGATTGTCGCGGCCACTGAGATACGTCGCGGCCACTGTGGAAGTTGTTGCGGCCCCTGGAAAGTTACGCTTTCGCGCGTCTGCGCGATCGCGCGAGCCCGACGCAGGCCATGCCAAGCAACGCCAATGGGGCGGCGGGAAGCTCGGGAGTCGAGCCGGGTCCGGCGCCTGCGGTAAGGTCCGCCTTGAATGCGGCGTCGCTGCCGGCGAAGGTATCTGAGCCGTTCCATTGCGAGGTTGTCAGCGCGCTAAAGTCGGCTTCGTTGCTGTCGTAGACGAAGTGGCTGGTGCTGCTGTCGTGACCCGTCGCTCCGCTTAACATGGCCGCCATACTGGAATCCCCGTACCCGGTTTGCCCCCATTCGGCCGAGGCATTCAGGAATGCCACATACTGCTCTCCTTCCACCAGGCTTACGCCGCCGGTGTTGAAGTCGAACTCGGTGAATGAAGTCGAATCACCGGGCAGCGTTTGAGGGCTGCTCGTGTACAGCATCGGCCCGGTGGCCATGCCATCTGCTGCGTCCCACTGCGCTACATACGCTGTGAACGCCACGGGGTCTGAACCGACGGGTTGCAGCCAGAACGAGAAGTTCGCCAGTGTGGTGTCGGAGGTAAGAACGGTGAACGTCTGGCCGTAGGTGGCATCCCCCTGGTTTCCGAATGCCGAGAAGCTCTCCACACCATTCCAGGACGAGTAAGTGTTGAGCAGGGTGTCGGCGTGGACGAGGCCTGCTGCGAGGACTAGCAGCATGGCCGGAACGGTGATCATCTTGCGCATTGGGGGAAACTCCTCTTTGCGGGTGTCTGACAAAATGTGTTAGCCCCCGCGGGCCCCCGTACACGTCGGCGTTTCTTGTGTTCACCTCCTGTGGACGGCTCCTTACTCGACGAGCTTGTATGTCGTGCCCCCGCTGCTCCGGCCGGGGACGCCGTCCAGCTCGAAGCTGCTGCAGTTCACTGAGATCTTGCGCGCGACCCACCAGCCCTCATTGACCTTGCTGGCGTTGGTGCTGATGGAGCCGCCGGGAGCGTACAGGTCGCCATCCACCGTTACGCTGCTCGTGTTGATATTGATGCCCCCGCTGCCAAGCAAGTAAACGCACATGTAATTCGTTGAGCCGTAACTCGTTGAGGTGTTCTTGAGGCCGTTTGGATCCGGTGACAAGGTCGTGTTGCTCGCGTTGCAGGAGAAGCTGCCGGTGACGATAAAGGTGCAGCCGGTCAGATTTGCGGTACTGGTATTGATCGACATGTCGCCGTTCACGTAGTAGGTACCGGGGGCGGGAGTGAATGAGTTGCCCGAGATGCTCCACGACGAGGTGTGAACGTAATCGACGTTGAAGTCCGATGCATAGTTTGCAGGGGTGAACGTGATCGGCGGAGTCATGGCGGTCTGGGGGACCTTGGTATATGAGGCGATGTTCTTACTACTGCAGTTTACGCTGTAGGTGGTGCCGTACTCCAGTTTGAAGCCGCCGTTAAAGGTGCTGCCATTGAGAGAGACCGAGGTCTCGGCGTGCAGTGTGTCGCCGATCGTGGCGCTGCTGAGGTTCATGGAAATGGAGGAGTTTGAGTACACGCTGCCTTTGACGACGAAGGTGCTGCAGTTTAGTGAATATCCGAGGTCCGTGGCGAACAGGCACCCTTCGCCGTTCCCCCAGGCGCCACCCAGGTTTGTCGATGCGTAAGCGACCGAGCGGGAAACGACGGTGGCTGACGGGACTCCCACCGCCGGGGCGAAGTACAGCGGCGCCGTCCGCGTCGCGCGGACCTCGACGAGATTCGCGGCGGCCCACCCTTGAGTGGTCGTGTACGAGTCGCTGTATGGTGTCGTGACGACAACCGTGTCGCCTACAATCGTGTAGGTCCGCGACGTCGTCCCCGAGCCGCTCGGCTGGGTTGTGCTCTGATTTCTGTTGGCCAGGTACCACAGCGCCGCCGCGTCCTGCGCCGTCTGGGCCGTGGTCATGTTGCCGGCGGCGGCCAGTGCAGCGGCATCGGTCGCGTTCTGCATGTTGGCCTTGATCTGGGACAGATGGCCGAGGTCGATTGAGAGGGCCATCGCCCCCAGCAAGGCGACCAAGGACAGGCAGACTATGGGCAGGATGCTGCCGCCCCGGAGTCTATCCGAGGGGCCGCGTCCCAATCTGGTTCTCGCCCCGCGGAGCGCCCCTCCGCTGAACTTGGTTGACGTGCGGTACACTCCGTGTGCCCTCCTCCCCTATGCCTTGGCGTGATTGCTGCCGGTGGCCC
>CAYWBK010000092.1:0-5244 GCA_964455745.1 uncultured Armatimonadia bacterium | reverse complement strand
GCCGCCCCGGCCGGGAATGCCGTCCAACTCGAAGTTGTTGCAATTTACCGATATTCCGTTCGCCACCCAGTAGCCTTGGTTGATGTTGTTGGAGTTGCACGAGATAGCGCCATTGGGAGCGTACAAGTCACCGTGCACCGTGATATTGTTCTGATTGAGGCTGATGGTTCCGGTGCCGAGCGCGTACACGCACATGTAGTTCGTTCCCCCGGCCTTGAGTCCATTGGGGTCGGGCGTCATAGTCACGTTATTGGAATTGCACGTGAAGTTCCCATTGACAATGAATGTGCAGCCGGTCATAACGACATTGTTGGCGCTGATGTTAAGGTCGCCGTTGATATAGTACGTGCCGGGCGTGAAAGTGTAGGTATTGCCGCTGACAGTCCAGGACGAAGTGTGAACATAGTCGACGCTGAAGTCGGAATTGTAATTGGCAGGAACGTAAGTGATCGGCGGCGTAACAGGGGTCTGGGGGACCTTGGTATACGAAGCGATGTTCTTTGTGTTGCAGTTCACGGTGTAAGTGGTGCCATATTGGAGTACGAAGTCGCCATTGACGTTGTTACCGTTGATAGTCACCGAGGTTTCGGCATGCAGCGTGTCCCCGACCCCGATTGTAATGTTGTTGAGGTTTATATTGATGCTCGAGTTCGAGTAAACGCTGCCCTTGACGGTAAAGTTATTGCAGTTCAGCGAGTAGCCATTGTTCAGAGCGAAGAGACATCCCTCGCCCACCCCCCATTGCCCGCCACTGACGGTCGACGCGAGGGCCAAAGACCGGGAAACGACAACGGCCGACGGGATTCCGACTGCCGGCGCGAAAAACAGCGGTGCCGTGCGCGTCGCGCGGACTTCGATGAGATTCGAGGCGGCCCACCCTTGAGCCGTCGTGTAGGCGTCGCTGTACGGTGTGGTGGCGACAACCGTGTCGCCGACAACTGTGTAAGTTCGCGACGTCGTGCCCGAACCGGAGGGCTGGACAGTGCCTTGATTTCTATTGGCCAGGTAACACAGCGCCGCTGCGTCCTGAGCCGTCTGGGCCGTGGCCATGTTCCCGGCGGCGGCCAGTGCAGCCGCGTCGGTCGCGTTCTGCATGTTGGCCTTGATCTGGGCCAGATGGCCGAGATCGATCGACAGAGCCATTGCGCCCAGCAAGGCGACCAGAGACAGGCAGACCATTGGCAGTACGGCGCCGCCCGGCCGCCTGCCCAAGGGGGCCCTTTTCGATCTGGTTATCGCTCCGCGAGGCGCCCCTCCGCAGAGCCTAGTTGGCGTGCGATGCACTCGTGGGCCCTCCTCCCCTGTGCCCTGGCGCAATTGCGGCCGATCGCTCAGCAACGCGCCGATTAGTATTACTACGCCGGTTGTGCGGCCTTGCTCGGCAATGAGATGCCCTGCGGAGAAATGGACGGCGATTGACCACAGTCGTCATGCCGGTTTCCGGCACTCTGGAACGATGGAAATGACGGCGATGGCGGGCGAGACGCCCGCCCCACGCGCGACAAGATTGTCACGCCCACTCCATTTTCGAGGCAAAGACACAGAGGACACAGTGAACGGCAACGTCCTTGAGTGTCTATCATGGGGCAGGCGGGCCGTTTCTCAGTCGTTCTCTGTGCCCTCCGTGTCTCCGTGGTTTGACGCCGTTCGCTTTTCATCATTCCGAGCGCTTCTCCGCCGGTTGTCAAAACGGCGTAGTAATGTTAGGGGCTCCCTCCCTGGACAATCCGCTTCATTCCCAAGGCACCGAGATGGCTATCGAGACCCAATGCGACTCACCCGGGCGCATGCCACTTCTCCGCACAGGCATCCGGGCAGCCCACCCAGTATAGTGTATGTAAAACTGAACTATAAATCAAGATCAAATCAGGAAAACATCATGAATCGCACTATAGGCGCGCTGCGCCTCGGCTCCGTGTGAGACGCCGCCGCGATCACGTAAGTTTCCTCAGGAATTGCTGACGGCCGCGCATCGGTCAGTAGCCCTGGCCCGCGACGCGCACGTAGCCGATGTGCGCCACCCATAGGAGAGCCGTCACGAGGAGGAAGACACGCAGAGCCGCGCTTCCCGTGGCCCACACAGGCAGCACCCGCGTCCCGCGAATGAGGGCTTGCAGTGAGGCCGCAAACAAGAGCCAGGTGAAGGCATAGAACAGAGGCGCTCCAGGGTTGGACTGCAGCGCCGGCACGATCTCACCGCGCGCCATGTGGGCGAAGCCGGTGGTCATCCCGCAGAAAGGGCACGGCAGATGCGTGACCAGACGGAAAGTGCAAGGCGGGAGGAGCAGGCGCTCGTGGGTCCCGTAGCCGCGCGGATCGGGAGGCAGCAGGCGTGCGATGACGAGAATCGACAGGACGGCTGCGAGGGACGCCAGCGCGATCTGGCGATTGAGGCGCTTCACATCGCCGACAATTACCGCTGCCACAGCGGGATCAACGTGTCCGTCCACGCGTCGGGCTTGCCCTCCTGGTCGGC
Organism: uncultured Armatimonadia bacterium; assembly: GCA_964455745.1. Classification (GTDB taxonomy): domain Bacteria; phylum Armatimonadota; class Zipacnadia; order Zipacnadales; family CAYWBK01; genus CAYWBK01. Next base: position 2,768 of record CAYWBK010000092.1, on the reverse strand, counting down.
AGTCTTCACTGCCCGCACGAAATCATTGAGTTCTTTGTTGCGCAGGATGACGGCTCGCGGCAGGAACAGGTCGCGGTATTGTTTCGCGAGCTTGTACGACGTCCACGGTGGCGATGAGCCGCCCACATCGACGAAGAGCAGGTCCGCCACCCCGGTCAGGGCCGCGACGCGCCCCACCTCGTCGGCGTCCGCGACAATGAACCGCACATTGCCCGTATCGGCGATCCGTGTCCTGGCGACCTCGACCACTTGCGGGGCCGAGTCAACCGCGACGACCAGCCGCGCCCGCCGGGCAAGCAGCCGGGTTGTCAGGCCGTCCGCGCAACCGATCTCGACGATCGCGTCACCCTCACGGGGCAGCGTGCGCGCCAACTTGCGGTACGCCCCCACCGTGCCGCAGGAGAAGACCTCGCACGTCTCGACCCGCCGCCCCTCCTGCTCGATGTGACGATTTGCTTCGCCCAGAAGGTTCAGCACGCGCAGATCGCTGGCGCCCATATCTCCGCGCTCGTCCGACATCGCCCCGATCAGCATCTCTCGCGCTTCGGCGGGTCGATCCCGGAGAAGATAAGCGCGTGCGCGGCAGAGGAGGGCCTCAGTCGGGTTATCGGCAGCCTCGGCGGCTCGCTCGAGTCGCTCGGCGGCGGCCGCCCGATCGCCCTGCAACCGCGCGCGCCGGGCCGCGCCGGCGAAGACGGCGGCATCCGTTCGATCCGCTTCATCGGCGATCACTGGGCCTCGCCCCTGTCCACCGGCACAAACCCGCCGACGAAGGGTCGCTCCACCGGCGTAACGAGGGGGGCGTGCTTAACGAGACATGAGACGGAAGTGGTGGCGGGAGTGTTCATGTGTGTGCGGTAGGTGTGTCCCTCCTCTCCGCAGTTCGGCGACTTGAGTTAGCGTTTATGCCAAACCGCCACCCCCTACCGCAACTGCTCCTCGCGGTACCGCACCACAATCGCCTGCTCGTCCGGGCAATCGGTCGTGCCCACGGCGTAGTATATCGTCACGATGGCGCCGTCATTGAGCTGCACCGTGCTGGGATAGCCGGTGTCCGTGCTGAGCGAGTCCCAGCCGATCAGCGTCTGGTGCGCTTCGTCCCAGGTCTTGCCGTCATCGCGGCTCAACACAACCCCGGCTCCGAAATGGTCCAGCCGCGAGCCGTAGCTGAGCAGGATGTGGCCGCTCTTGAGGACGGTGGCGTCGAAGGGCCACTGCTGGGCCTTCATCAGCCGCCGCGTGTTCCCCCAGGTGTGCCCTTTGTCGCTCGACTCGCTGAGCAGAAGCCCCGCCCCGCCCGGTTCCTCCAGGCGCGTGAAAGCCATCAACCGCCCGTCCGGGAGTTCGGTGACCTGCGTCTCGTCGTGGCCGGGGAGCTGGCTGTAGTCGCCCCAGGTCCGGCCATTGTCGGTCGAGCGGATGATCCCGACCGCGTTGCTGGGCATTTGGTAGACGACCATCAGCGCCGTGCCGTCCTTACACACCGCGATCTTGCCGAAGGGCGACGGATTGGGGAACGGTGACCAGAAGGGCTTCTTCGGCGACCACGTTTTGCCGCCGTCGGTCGAGGTGACCATGAACGGCATATACGGCCCGGCGTTCAGGTCGAAGGTTCCGTCGGGGCGATAGGAGCGGGCCTCGGCGTAGGCGAGCGCCAGCGTGCCGTCGGGCATTTGGCCGAGCGCCGGATTGCGGTCGTCCCACTCGCTGTCGGCGGCGACCACCGGCACGGACCACGTGCGTCCGCCATCGGTCGAGCGGATAAAGTCGAGCCGCCCGGCGCGCCCGATGTGTGTGGCGCCGCCGCGAATGACGGCCCCTAATGTGCCGTCGGCCATCCTGACCATCACAGGGAAATAGCCCTCGCCGCGCACGGCGATGATGCGCTCGGCATCCTTCAGCGCCCGCAACGGCTGTGCTGCGGCCATCATGTTGTCCGGCACCGGGTTCATCCTCCATTCGTGGGCGAGCCTGCCCGCGGTTCCGCTGACCTGGAAGTCCTTGAAACTGATCCTCCCGCGCCCGGCCCGCAAGCCGACGCGCCCGAGGGGGAAAGTGTCGTCATCCACCGCGAGGATCAGCTTCCCGTCGAGATAGACGCGGAAGTGTTTCCCCTGCGCCCGCACCTTCCCCTCGTGCCAGACGCCGGCGGCGATGGGGATGCCCGTCGCGCGCTTCAGGTCCGTCTCGCGCCCGCCCGTGCCCGGCCGCATGATCTGGAACAGCACCTGGCTGCCCAAGGAGTCGTAGTGCACATAGTAGCCCTCGCGGCTGCAGGGCGAGCGAAAGACAAGGCCGGGCGCGCGGGTAGTGCCGGCTGTAGGGTCGATGAAGAACTTCGCAGAGAGGTCAAAGTCAGCGAAGGCGCAGTCGCGAAAGAAGGCGTAGGTGCCGTAAAAGCTCGGATCGCGCTGGCGGAAAGCGCCGTCGTGCACGCTCCACGTCGGGGTCATGGTCTCCCAGTGCGCGGAGGCGTCGCTGCCCTCGGGGTAGGAGGAGAAGTCGTCGCTGAACCGGGCGGCATGGGCGGCGAAGGCGATACAGGCGAGCAGGACGCAGGCGATCGGGCGGGTCATGGGGCGGAGTTTCCGCAATGCGTGTGAGTTGGCCTGCAGAGCCTTTCCCCGATGCGCGCGGGGAGCTTGAGCGGGCCGCTAAAGGCTGATCTCGGGTGCGTCTTTCAATTGTAGGGTGGCATTACTACGCCGGTTGTGCGGCCCTGCTCGGCAATGAGATGCGATGCGGAGAGATGGACGGCGATTGACCAC
>CAYWBK010000091.1:0-16445 GCA_964455745.1 uncultured Armatimonadia bacterium | reverse complement strand
CCCGCCCAGCCGCCGTTGTTGCCGTTTCTTCTGCGTTCAGCGTTCCGAGTTCAGCGTTTCCCTCAGAAAATCCCCACGATCTTGCCATCCTCATCAATGTCAACATCCACCGCCGCCGGCCTTGTCGGCAGCGCCGGCATCGTGCGCATCTCGCCGCACAGCGGGTACAGGAAGCCTGCGCCCGCCGAGGGGCGGATGTCGCGGATCGGCAGTGTGAAGCCCTCCGGGCGGCCCTTGAGGGTCGGGTCGTGGCTGAGCGACAGGTGCGTCTTGGCCATGCAGATCGGCAGCCCGCCGAGGCCCAACTGCTCGTACATCGCGATCTTCGCCTCCGCCTCCGGGGCGTAATCGACGCTGCCCGCGCCGTAGATCTCCGTCGCGATCGTTTCGATCTTCGTCTTGATCGGCTGGTCGAGCTCGTACAGGAACTTGAAGTCGTTCGGCTGCTCGCAGGCTTCGACGACCGCTTGCGCGAGTTCCGCCGCGCCCTCGCCGCCCTTGGCGTGGGCGTGGCTTTCGATGGCCGCCTTCGCGCCCGCCGCGAGCGCCTTGTCGTGGATGATCTGGATCTCTTCCGGCGTGTCATACGGGAAGCGGTTGATCGCCACGATGACCGGCAGTCCCATCTTGCCCATGTTCTGGATGTGCTTCTCGAGGTTTGCGCAGCCTTTCGCGAGGGCCGCCGGATTCGGCGTCTCGATCTCGGCTTGCGGCGGCTTCTTGCCCGGCGGGAACTTGAACGCGCCGCCGTGCATCTTCAGCGCTTTCACGGTGGCCACGATGACACACACATTCGGCTTCAGGCCGCCTTCGCGGGCCTTGATGTTGCAGAACTTCTCCGCGCCGCAGTCCGCGCCGAAGCCCGCCTCGGTGACGACGTAGTCGCCGAGCTTGAGGGCGATGCGGTCGGCGAGGATCGAGTTGCAGCCGATGGCGATGTTGGCGAATGGGCCGGCATGGACGAATGCCGGGCCGCCGTCGAGGCCCTGCATGAGGTTCGGCTTGATTGCTTCCTTCATCAGGACCGTCATTGCGCCCGCCCCGCCCAACTCTTCGGCGGTCACCGGCTTGCCCTCGGCGTTCATCGCAACCCAGATGCGCCCGAGGCGCTTGCGGATGTCCTGCAGGCCGCTGGTCAGCGCGAGAATCGCCATGACTTCCGAGGCCACCGCGATGTCGAAGCCCGTCTGTCGGGGGCGGCCGTCGTTCTTGGTGCCCATGCCGCCGACGATGTTGCGCAGGAAGTTGTCGTTCATGTCCACGACCCGCCGCCAACTGATCGTATACGGGTCGATGTGCAGCGGATTCTTATGCCAGACACTGGCGTCGATCATTGCCGCGAGCAGATTGTTCGCCGCCGCCACGGCATGGATGTCGCCGGTGAGGTGCAGGTTGAAATCCTCCATCGGGATGACCTGCGAGTACCCTCCGCCGGCCGCGCCGCCCTTGATGCCGAAGGTCGGACCCATCGAGGGCTGACGAATCGCCGTGATCGCCTTCTTGCCGATGAAGCGCAGTCCCTGTGACAGCCCGCAGGTCGTGACCGTCTTGCCCTCGCCCAGCGGCGTCGGCGTGATGGCGGTGACCAGGACCAGCTTGCCGTCGGGCCGGTCGTGCAGGCGGTCGAGGACTTCCAGGTTCACCTTGGCCTTGTACTTGCCGTACAGGTCGAGGTCATCGGGCCCGAGGCCGAGGTCTGCGGCAACGTCGAGGATCGGTCTGAGTGTAGCCTGTTGCGCAATCTCAAGATCGCTGAGCATAGCGACGAAAGTCTCCTGTTTGGTTTCGCAGTTTCGTGAACGACGCACTCAGGTGCATACGAGCGGCGCATTTCCCCGCGCTCCCTAAGTATCCTCCTCGGATGGCTCTTCCTCAATGTGTGTGGGTAGCTTGACACTGGCTGAACAGACTACCTCGGCACGTGGTCGTTATTTATGCCGTTGCGTCCGCAGGACGCCCGGCCCCGCCTGCGGCGGGGCGAGGCGTCCTGGCGGACGCGACGGCAACGGCTTACCCAGAGCAGTCGACTACCGTCCTCGCCAGGACCAGCTCATGGCATCTACCCACATACATTGAGGAAGAGCCATCCTCCTTGGCGGTCCTGCGATCCCCCTGGGTGCAAAAGTACCGGATTCTTCCTCGGGTCCTTGCAGGAACTCGAGCCTGAATGGCGTAGTAAAACTATACCATACCGCTGCCGTACCATCTATTGAGGGGAGGTCGTCACATGAGACGTGGGTTCACGCTTATCGAACTGTTGGTGGTCATTGCGATCATCGCCATTCTCGCTGCCATTCTTTTCCCTGTCTTCGCCAGGGCACGCGAGAAGGCCAGGCAGAACTCGTGCCTGTCGAATGTGAAGCAGCTCACCCTTGGGATCACGATGTACCTTCAGGACTATGATGAACGCTTCCCACTTGTGGTCATTACCAACGGAGCGTCCTATGCTTACACTGTTTTCGAGATCCTCCAACCCTACCTGAAGAACGGCCAGATCGGACGATGTCCAAGTGGCAAGACCGGCTTCACTTGCCCGAACGGAACCGCGATACCCGCGGCATGTATGGACTTCTCAGCCTGGCGCGCCGTGGGATTCACAAACATCAGCGATGAAGACTACGCACCCAATGAAGCCCTTATCTCCGGCAGCCCATCCTACTGGAGTTCGTCCCTCGCCCAGGTGCAGTACCCATCCTCAACACCCCTGATGTTTGACGCTTACAGCAGCGCCGCCAGCCACACCTACAACGCTCCTGGCCCGATCGGCTTCAGCGGAGGGGGTTGGTACGCAGCCTGGCGCCACAACGGGGGATGTAATTTCGGCTTCGTTGACGGGCACGCGAAGGTCTACACCGGGGTCAGCGTACCGTGCTTTGAGCAGGCGCCAGACTACAACGAGGTCTGGGGGTATTCGACGCAGTGAGAGAGACGGCAGCCTCGCCCTGTTCCTCGGGGCATTCTCGATGTGTCGTTTCAGGGCCAGTCGGCGACCGTCGCCCCCAAGGCATGAACGCTCGCCGGCACAGGGGTCATCGCGGAGGCGCGGTCGGTGAGGCGGTGGTGCAGGCGAAGTTGAGGCTGCGAGGAGAGTCCTGTGGCTAAACGGGCAGCGCGGCCAGGAGCGCATGGCGCGCGGCGGGGCCGGACAAGTACAGCAAGCCAAGTTCGCGGATGGTCTCGTAAACCTTCGCGTCCTCGGAAAGCCAGTAAGAGACGTGCTTGCTGGTCCTCCCATCGCGGCGGCAAGACTGCACAACCCCGATTTGCTGTAGCCCCGCAAGGGCATCGCTGACCTCGGCAACGGGAAACTGCACTCGACTCGCAAAGCCCTCGGCAGTGTCGAGAGTCATCGGGTCATGCCCGAACAGCAGCAGCAGATTGAGGCCCGCCCGGCTTCCCGCAGCGGCGAGGAGACGGCTCAGGCCGGTGTCGAGCGCCAGTGTGGGGGACGCGATCAATTCCATTGCCATAGTCACCTTCGATCGGCCACGGCGCAACTACCGGCCATCGGTGTGGCCCCGACAGCGCTGCCAGACACCCCCGAGACTTCGCCGCTTGTTTCGTCGCTATATCGGGGTCAAAGTACACTATATTACATTATTTGTCAATATTATTCCGACTATTGATCGGCGCATGAGCGGATTAAGTTTCTGCGTCGAACGAACTTCCCGTACCGGACGGGTGGCCAGGGAGCGGCTGTCAACTGTAGGCCCTTGTGACCGCTTAGGAATGGCCGTTGCTGTTGCCGTTGCCGTTGCCGTTGCCCCTCTCCACGAGTGGAGAGGGGTAGGGGGTGAGGTCGCCGTTGCCCCTCGCCATCCCGCTTGCCGGGAAGAGAGGCTCGACCGCCGCAGGCGGTCACGGGGGTGAGGTCGCCGTTGTCGTTCCCTCGCAGCATCCAAACAACACAAAATATAAGCAGCGCACATTTCCGCAGCATGAAGAACGTGTTAAGTCTTTGTTAACTTGCCCGCGCGCCACGTCTCTGCAGCGGCCGCGCAGGTATCTCGCACTCCCCCGCCGAATCGCCCGCTTGTCACCACCGACATCACGGCCGGCCTTCGCGCGCCACGTGCGCGGGGACCGGCAAGCATGGAGCCTCGCCCGATGCCCATATCCGCCGCCACCCGCCGCCTCACCCCGGTCAGCTTCACCAAGGTCACCTTCGACGATGCCTTCTGGGCCCCCCGGATCCAGGTCAACCGCGACAAGACGCTGCCTGTGGAATACAAGCAACTTGTCGATACCGGGCGCATCGACGCCTTTCTCCTCGACTGGAAGGAGGGCATGGAGCCTAAGCCCCACTTTTTCTGGGACTCGGATGTCGCCAAGTGGATCGAAGCCGCGGCGTACTCGCTCGCCACTCACCCCGACCCGGCGCTTGACGCGCTACTCGACGAGGTTATCGCCAAGATCGCCGGCGCGCAGCAGCCGGATGGGTACCTCAACGTCTACTTCACGATTGTCGAGCCGGAGTTGCGCTGGAAGAACCTGCGCGATCACCACGAGCTGTACTGTGCCGGCCACCTCATGGAGGCTGCCGTGGCGCATTTCGAGGCCACCGGCAAGCGCAGCCTGCTCGACGTGATGTGCCGCTACGCCGACTACATCGACACCGTGTTCGGCGCCGAAGAGGGCAAGATTCGGGGTTATTGTGGGCACGAGGAGATCGAGCTGGCGCTCGTGAAGCTGTATCACGCCACCGGCAACGAGCGGTACTTGCGCCTCGGCGAGTATTTCGTCAACGAGCGCGGGCGGGAGCCGCATTACTTCGACATCGAGCGCCTGCTGCGCGAGGGCGTGCAGGACCCGTTCGACGAGTATTTCAAGTCGGTCGGCCTGCGCTGGGATGTTAGCTACTGCCAGGCGCATAAGCCCGTCCGCGAGCAGACCGAGGTCACCGGCCACGCGGTGCGGGCGATGTACCTGTACGCGGGCATGGCCGACATCGCGAACGAGACCGGCGACGAGGGGCTGCTGCAGGCCTGCGAGGCCCTGTGGGACGACGTGTGTTTGCGGAAGATGTACATCACCGGCGGCATCGGCCCCTCGGCCCACAATGAGGGCTTCACCACGCCATACGACTTGCCGAACCAGTCCGCGTATGCCGAAACCTGCGCCGCGATCGGGCTGGTGTACTGGAACTGGCGGCTGCTGCAGTTCAACGGCGAAGGCCGATACATGGACGAGGTCGAGCGCGCCTTGTATAACGGCACGATCAGCGGCATCTCGCTAGACGGCGAGAAGTTCTTTTATGTGAACCCGCTCGAGAGCGCCGGTGGGCACCACCGGGAAGAGTGGTTCGGCTGCGCCTGCTGCCCGCCGAACATCGCCCGGTTGATCGCCTCAGTAGGGGGGTACGCGTACTCCGAGGCCGAGAACGAAGCGTGGGTGCATCTGTATGCAAGTGGGGAAGCGATTCTTGCCGACGGGCAGATCCGCCTGGAGCAGGAGACCGACTACCCGTGGGATGGCGAGGTGCGCATCACCGTGCATGTGGCGCATCCGACCACCTTCGCCTTGAACCTGCGCATCCCCGGCTGGTGCAAACAGGCGGAGTTGTCGGTCGACGGCGGTCCGTGGGATGTATCGCAGCATCTGTGCAACGGATATGCGCGAATCGTGCGCGAGTGGGCGGAGGGCGATGTGGTCGAGCTGGCGCTGGAGATGCCCGTCGAGCGCGTGTACTCGCACCCGGCGGTGAAGGCGGATGCGGGCCTGGTCGCCCTGCAGCGCGGCCCTATCGTGTACTGCCTGGAGCAGGTGGACAACCCCTGGCCGCTGCACCGGATCGCGCTGCCGCAGGACGCGGCGCTGACACCCGCGAAAGCCCCCGATCTGCTCGGAGGGGTTGTGGTTCTACAAGGTGACGCATTGCTATATAGGGATGACGATTGGCGGCGCACTCTCTATCGCAGTGACGCGCCGCAGGCGGAGACGATACAGATCAAGGCGGTGCCCTATTGCACCTGGGACAACCGCGAGCCGGGGGAGATGCGGGTGTGGCTGAGGGAACCGTGACCGGCCTGGGGGGTTCAATAGAGTGGGAGCCGTAGGGCTTCCCTGCTTCTCCAAGTCATGCGTCGGGAGGGATACCGATGCTTACGCGGATCGTCGGGTGTGTTCTTGTTGTTGCTGTGGTTTTGTGCGCTGGGCGTTGCCCGATTTGGGCCGAGCCTGCCCCTGATAGCAGCATCAAAGCCGAGTTGTCCGTGCCCGCCGGAGGCTACACATTGGGCGAGCCCGTCCTCGCCACGCTCACGGTGACTGACGGAGGCGGCGGGCAGGCCGGAGTGGAGACCAGGGATGCCGTCGCCAGTCTCGTCATTGAGGCTGCCGACCCGCACGGCCTTGGAAATCCCGGTCTGAACTCGGTGACATGGAATCCGCAGTTCGACGGCAGTATCAGCCTCGATCCCGGGCCAGTCGTTCGTAAAGAACTCATCCTCAATGACTGGTGTTCTTTCCGCCGCCCAGGCGTCTACCATGCCAGGTGGCGGCTGTACGTGAGCACTATCCGCACACTGGAAAGCGGGGGACGCTTATCTGCGTGCCTCGGGCCCGTGGACGCGGGCGTGTTCACGGTCACGATACGCGAACATGATGAGTGGCGGCTGCAGACCCTCTGCCGAGCGTGGCTGGAAGAGATCATCCGCCCGGGGGCTGAGCCACAGAAACAGACGCCGGCGGCGCATAGGCTCGCGAGCGTCCAGGACAACGTCGCAGTCCCGTTCATCGCGGAAGCCCTCCGGCATAGGCTAACTGCGGACGGCGCGGCCTGGCTGACTGTCGGGCTGGGACGGATCGGGACCGAGGATGCGAGAAACGTTCTGAAGTGGGCGGCGCACAGCAGTGACCAGGGGGTTGCGCATTTCGCCCAGAGGCAACTCGACATCTTTCAAGGGGGGCATGTCGTGGTTACTGCCCCCGCACCGCTGCGCGACACCGCCACTCGCGGGAACATCCTGGTCTACCACGTGCCGACGGATGGCATGGCGCAGCGCGTGGGTGGCCCGATCTGGCCGCCGGACGCGGCGCTGGGCAAGGCCACGCAGCCGGAGCCAGACTGGGTTTCCGTGTGGCTCATCGCACGGCGTCAGCAGGACGAGCGGCACTGAGAGGGCAGGCGGCCCGGTGGGAGGAGCCTAGTTGGCCCCGCATCTCTCACACCATGGTGGCCGCGCGATTTATCGCGCCTGATTCGGTCGTTGTATTCGGGATCAGTGCGGAATACGAACGGCATAGGCGCGATAAATCGCGCTGCCACCTTGATTCTGAGGAATCGGCCTCGCCACGCCCCGTTGCCGATTCAGGCCGGCAAAGAGCATCATGGCCGAGTTGTGCGATGAACCGCGCAGCCACGACAAGGGCAAGGGGACAACTTCGCCCTGACGCTCGGCAGGCCGTCGCAGGTATGACAGGCGGGGACCCAGTCGGGGCCCGCACCCCGGAGGAATTGCATGAGAGACCCTGACGAACTGCTGAAGCTCTGCGGCACGGTGATCGCCGAGTCGCGCGCCGATCAGACTGAAGTCTTCGCCACGGAGACCGATCACAGCCTCACCCGATACGCCAACAACATCATCCACCAAAACGTCGCCGAGAGCGATTGCCAGGCGACGATCCGGTGCGTGATCGGCAAACGCATCGGAGTGGCGTCGACGAACCGCGTGGCCCCGGACGAACTGAAGGCGGCCGCCGAGCGGGCGTGCAAGATGGCGGAGCTTTCCGCCGAGAACGCGGACTTCGTCTCCTTGCCCGGCCCCGAGTACGGCTCCCCTGCCGCCGGCCCGCCGCCGGTCGAGGCGACGCTGCGGTGCGGGCCGGAGGAGCGCGCGAAGGCCGTCGGCGAGGTCATCGGCGTGGCGAAGGCCGAGGGCTGCAACGCCGCCGGCGCATACACCATCGACAGGACCGCGATGGCGGTGCGCAATTCACTGGGTATCTGCGCCGCCGGAGCCTTCGCCGACGCGCACCTGCGGACATTGATGCAGGGCGGCGACAGCAGCGGGTTCGTTGATGTGTACTCGCCCGACGCCGCCGAGATCAGCGGCGAACAAGCGGCACGAGTGGCCGCGGACAAGTGCCGGCAGTCGGCGCACCCGCGCGAAGTCCCGCCTGGTGACTACACCGTGATCCTCGAGGAACTGGCGGTCGCCGAGCTTCTGGAGTACCTGGGCTTCTACACCTTCAACGCGCTCGCCTTTCAGGAAGGGCGCTCGTTCATGTCCGGCAAGATTGGGGAGAAGGTCTGCGGGGAGAACATCACACTGTACGACGACGGCCTCGACCCGCGCGGGCTGCCGCTGCCATTCGATTTCGAGGGCGTGCCGCGGCAGAAGACCGTGCTGATCGAGAAGGGCGTCGCGAAAGATGTGGTGTGGGATTCATACACCGCAGGCCGCAACGACCCGCCGCGCAAGTCCACCGGCCATGCCCTCCCGCCGCCGGCGACATGGGGTCCGGGGCCGATGAACCTGTTCCTCGCGACAGGCGACAAGACGGTGCCGGAGATGGTCGCCGAGACCGAGCGCGGCATCCTCGTCACGCGCTTCCATTATGTCAACATGGTCCATCCCATGCGCACGGTGATGACCGGCATGACGCGCGACGGGACGTTCCTGATCGAAGGCGGAGAGATCGCGGGCGGCATCAAGAACATGCGGTTCACGCAGAGTGTGATCGAGGCTCTCGGCAAGGTGACGGCGATTGGGTCGGTGGGGAAGAGGGTGGAGCGAAACTGCATCCCGGTGCTGAAGACCGAGGGCTTCACCTTCTCGAGTGGAACGCAATTCTAACACTACATACGTCGCATTGAAGACCGGCGGGCGAAGTGCTGGGAATCTTGTTCGAGGCTGACCGGATGCCCAGGATGTAGGACGAACGGCGTTCAACCACAGAGACACAGAGCGCACAGAGAACGACCGAGGAACGCCCCGTCTGCCCAATGATGGGCGTTCAAAGACATTGCCGTTCACTGTGTCCCCTGTGTCTCTGTGGTTAATCGCCGTCCATTTCTCCGTATGGCATCTCATTGCCAAGCAGGGCCGCGCAACCGGCGTAGAATGAGTCACACGCAGTGAATTGCAGGGGCCGATTGCCCCACCGTTTCAGCCGGGCGGTCATGTGTTGTGCGAGGCCGACGGCTGGACTGGTGGGCCAATCGGCCCCCAACTCTATGCAGGCTCCGTTGTTGTGCCGGTTTGGGCGCTCCGGCGGGCGTTGTCCGCCGCCATCGGCGACGTCAGGCCTGCACATCGAGGACGCTGCCGCCGGACGAGGCAGTGCCGGTTGCGGTGGCGCTGAGGAGGGCCTGCGCGCCGCTGCCGCCGTGGCCGTGGTGATGGCGGCCATGTGCCTGTTGGGCGCTTTCGAAGTCTTGCTTCAGGGCCGCGAAGGCCGTCTGAGCTGCCCCAATATCGCCGGACTGCAGTGCGCTTTGCAGCGACTGCGTGTCCTTGCTTACCTGACTGCCGCTGTTCGCCGCTGTCTGTTGCGCCCCGGAGGTGCTCTGTGCATCCTTCTGCCATGCTGCGAACGCCTTCCGGGCGCCGCTGACGTCGCCCGATTGCAGCGCGCTTTGCAGCGCTTGGAGATCCTGCCTGGCTTGCTTGTACCCGCTGCCGGCCGATGTCTGTTGAATGCTGCTCGCCGAGGAAATGCCGCTGATATTCACGCTCTCTCGCTTCCTTTCACGCGTCAGTCGCCCTGCGATCCCCCGCCGATAGGTATGTCGGCAGGTTTGCGGTTCGCTTGAGCGTTAGAGAGCGTCTTGTTACAGAGCGTGATCGAGATTCGCGACAAGATGACGGCGGTTCGGCCGGTGGGGAAGCGGGGGGCGGGAAACTGCCTCCCGCGCTGAAGATCGGGGGCTTCATATTCCTGGGCGGAACGCAATTACGGAAAAGAAAATCGGCGGGAGTTGGGCACCGGCGGGGACGGCGCCTTCACTCCCGCCAAAACGCTCGCAGCCACTACATTTGTTTCGCTTGCTTACATTGTGCTCTTGCAACAACATAATACCCGTAGACACACACATGTAAACCGGGTATATATGTTGTGGTCTCGCTGGATATCAGGGGCCGATAGGGCAACTCCATGCGCGGGCAGTAACGCCGAGGTGCCATACGATGTCCGCTTTGGATGCGACCGTGGGTTCATGCAGTGCGCGCCCGGCCCAGCCGCGCGATCTTCCCGTGCTGGCGATCTTCGAGCGCGAGCTGGCGAAGCAAGCCTTCCCCACCGACCCGATCCTCGACCTGGCGTACCACGAGCGCAAGCTCGCCCGCGCGCTCGCCGCCCAGCCCGACGGCATGATCGTGCTGACCGATGACGCCACGGGGGAGATCGCCGCATGGCTGTGGATGGCCACACGCAAGACGCTCGCGACCGGCGAGCAGTACGGCATCGTGCGCAGCATCTACGTGCTGCCCGACTATCGCGGCAAGGGCCTGGGCCGGTGCCTGGCGCAATACGCGCGGCGGTACTTCGACGGGAAAGACCTGGAGAAGGTCGTCGCCAAAGTCCACGCGACGAACACCGCGGGGATCAGGTTGCTGCGGCAAATCGGGTTCGAGGAACTGCATGTGACGATGGAGTATAGGAGTGGGGAGGACGGCCAACGGCAGGCTTGATGGTGCTCTTTGTCGCCCTGAATCGGCAAGCGGACACGGCCGAGACCAATTCTTCAGAATCAAGGTGGCCGCGCGATTTATCGCGCCCAGCCTGTTCGTAATCTGCGCTGATTCCGAACAGGGCGACCGAATCGGGCGCGATAAATCGCGCTGCTACTTTGATCCTTATTAAGACGGTGTGATTACCAATTCAGATTGGCAGAGAGCATCATCAAGCCCCAAAATATCACGCCTGACATGTTTACGGCCACGGGAAGAACGGCGCCGGGACGCGCCAGATGCTCGCGATGGCTGCCCAGATGACCGCCTGCGAGAACTCGCCGAGGATCAGGCCGAGGAAAAAGAAACGCAGGTTCATGTAGGTCTTCATCCCCCCGTAGCGGAGGATGATCGACTTCAGACACCAGGCGATGAAGATGGGGAACCAGAAGACGATCATGCTCCACGACCCCGACAACGCCAGCCCCAGCGGAGCCAGCGGCCACCAGGTATAGCGCATCCGCATGTAGGCGAGGAAGATCGTCAGGCCGACTCCCGAAGCGAAGAAGACCGGCAGCCGGGCGTCATATTTGTCGGGCGCATCAATGGCCGGCTGGAAGTGCTGGAATCCCGCCATCGCATTCCACTGGTACGAGTAGCCGTACAGCGAGATCGCCCCGCGCTGGTAGGGAATGATGATCTGGATCGCCCCGCCGAGGACGATTGCCACGATCAGCGCGATTGCGATGGCATAGAACAGGTGACGGCGGTCCAGCTTCACCATGTCCGACATCTTCAGGCCGTCGAGGAAAGTGCTCAGGAGGTTGCCCCGCAGGTCGCGGGTGAAGGCGGCATCGGCGAAACTGAGGGCGGTGAGCGTCGACGGCCCGAGAGCGGTTCGCGTAGTGAAGATGCGAACGATGTCCACCGGGCGGAAGCTCGTCTCCGTCATCAACATGCCGGCTTCGGAGACGCTGCGGGCCATTACGAGGACGACCATGAACAGGTAGACGCCCAACTCCACGACCGCCATCCACACGCTCATCCCCAGCGCCGCAAACCAGTAGACCGCCACCGCCGAGGACACGATCAGGCCGAAGATGGCGACGCGGTAGGAGAGGAACTCGCGGTCGGCGGGGTCCTCGCGGGCCGTTGTCGCCTCGCGCCAGATCGTCCGCAGGTGGGGGAGGCTGGACTTGACGAGGTAGGCGCTGAGAACCGCATACGCGCCGGCGACCTGGTAGCCGTTCCAGATGCTGGTCGGGTATAGCGGCATGGCCTCGAAGCTGGCACCGAAGGTGGAGAAGACGACATTCTCAATCCGGCAGAAAACGAAGAAAGCCCACAGCGAGAACAGAAGCTGCGCGGGCAGGAAGAAGCTGAAGCCGAGCGCGGCGAGGGAGCAGTAGGCGGTGACGTCGCCGATGTCGGTCCAGGGGCGGCCCATCGCGCTGAAAGCCGGGGAGAGGGGGTACTGGACCGGGATCTGCGGGACTGAGGGCACGATGCAGTGGATGCCGTTGAGGGTGAAGACGAGGGTCGGGATTGCGAAGCCGATCCAGGTGAGCCGGTTGCTGAAGAACGACCCTGTGCCGCCCTGGTCCTTGGCCATTTCCAGGGGCAAGTATACGAGGGGGAAAGTGAGCTTCTCGTTGTCTACCCACTGCTTGCGCAAGATCGCGGCGAGACACGCATAGGCGAAGAGTAGGGCGAGGACAACCACCAGCCAGGCGGCGATGGGGCCGGCCCACGGCCGCCAGGGAATCGGCTGGCCGGGACGGATGCCCTCATAGAAGCTCTTGACGATGGGCTGCTGCCCGCCGCCTTTCACATCGAACGGCACCGCCCACTGGGGGATGTGCGGGTAGAAAGTCGTCTGCCAGTGATTGGACTCGTTGGTGTAGTAGTTGACCGCGACCAATGCGGGCAGCCAGCGCTCGAGCAGCCCGCGCGAACAGGTGAGGGCCGCGACGAGGATCATCACGTACACGACGATGACCTCGTGCGCCTGCAGGCCGATGCGGCGAGTGACGGCGCGCACCCCGGCATTCACCAGCACAACGATCAGCAGTAGGCCGATGGCCGCCGGAGCAAACTGGCAGATGGCGATCTGGATTGAGGCGACGACCAGCTCCGCCCAGGCGACGACAAAGCAGGCCGCGGCGGCCCCGATGAGGCCGATGATAAGAGCGCGCGGGCTGATTCGGTGACGCTGGGTCATGCAAGGCTCCGGGAATAAGAACGTGCAGACGGCAAGGCGGCTTGGCAAGGCGCGTCTACTTTACCCCATCAGGCGCGTGACGTACAAGATCACCGGCGCGAGGGCGATGGCGGACAGGTTCGTCGTCAGCCAGAGCGCGTTCGCGAGATCGCGACTTTGGTTGAACGCCTGGCTGATGACGATGGCCATGATCGCCGTGGGTGTTGCGGCCTGGATGAAGCAAACCTCGAGCAGGTTTGCATTGCCGGGACGAAGGTATCCGAACGCGTAAGCGAGGCCCAGGCCGACCGCCGGGCTGATGATGAACTTCAAGAGGTGCATCGTCGCGCACGCCCGCAGATGCTGGCGGATGGCCGACAAGCGCATCCCCAGCCCGATGCTGAACAGGAACGCGGCGGTCGAAGCCGGGATCGTGACATCGCTCAGAAGCTGCATGGACGAGGGCCGCGGCGGGCCGACGAAGTGCAATAACAGGCCGACTACTACCGCAAGGAGCGGATTGCGGCTCTCCGGCTTGACGACGATTTCGCGCAGGATCGCCGCATTGGAGGGCGGACTTTCGTGCGCGTATCGCGCCGCTACGACGAAGCCGAGGGTGTAGACCAGCGGCATGAAGCTGAGTGTGTAGATCGTCCCCAGCGCCGCGCCCTCGTCGCCGAGGCGCACGAAGGCCAGGAAGATGCCGTAGGTGAACCCGGTGTTCGAGAACATCGTCGCCTGAACGAACGCGCCCTGCGCCGAGCGGTCGAGACGCAGCAGCCGGGCCACCCCCGCGCCGACCGGCCACATCGCGAAGACGAGGACGGCCCCGTAAAGCGGCAGGAACGCCGTCTGCCACGAGGGGTCCTTGAGGCCCCACAGCGCGAGTGCGGTCGCAAGCGGCTGCAGGTAGACGAGGGTCGTGCGGTTGATCTCCGGCGACAGGTCGGCGCTCAGCCGCCCGGACTTGCGCGACAGGTAGCCGGCGACAAGCCCACCCAGGATGACGGTTACAGTGCGGAAGACCTCGATGAGCATGGGCGAGCGATGTCCGGAAGGTGAACCCGCATGGGCCGGGCACGTCGGGAAGTGGGATCGCCGCAGGATAACACACGGGGGAGGGCACAAGGAAGGGGGGGCTGAGGTTTACTCTCGATGTCGCGGACGGTTTGACGATGTCATCACTGGGTGGTCTGTTGAGCAGGCAGACGCCGTTAAGCCCCGGAGGGGCGCTCGCCATTTGCCACCAGCGGAAGCTGGTGGGATGCTATGGCCCGTCGCCTCTTGCGGGGTTCGCACGGCTTCCTTTCTCGCGGAATCCACCAGCTTCCGCTGGTGGCAAATGGCGAGCGCCCCCTATCGGGGGCTAAAGGCAACGGCTTGTCCCGCGCGGAGGTTGACCCTGTCAAGAAACGGGGCACGGAGCCAGTTACCGACATCCACTCACGCATACTGAGAAAGAGCCGGTGGAATGGCCAATGTCCCTGCCGTGGCCGCCATCCGTCAGGGGCTATAGCTGCCTCGAAAATCGCCGTTTGCCTCTCCCCTCCCATACCCGCCTGCGGCGGGTCCACGGGAGGGGTGGCCCCGCGCAGCGGGGACGGGGTAGGGCCGTCGCCTTTTCATCGTTTCAGAGTGCCGGAACCCGGCATGACGCTTGCCTACCATTCGCCGCTCTTTCCTTCCTCTCCGGCAGGTCACTTCCCCGCCACGGCGAAAACACTGGTGTAGTTTAGGACGCGTCAAACACTGTCCATCAACCCCTTCAACGGGAGGTATCACCCATGCCCAACCTTTTCGGCAAGTCTTACACCAAGTCAGAGATCATGCAGCGCGTCGGCAACATCGACCAGATCGGCGGGGCGAAGAAGCTCATGCTCACCGAGGGCAACACGGCCGGCATCGAGGCCATCGAGTTCCGCAATGGCAACGGCCTGGACTTCACCGTCCTCGCCGGTCGCGGCCTGGACATCTCCGAGGCCAGCTACCGCGGGCAGTCGCTTTGCTGGCGCTCGCACACCGGCGATGTCGCGGCCGCGTATTACGATTCGCTCGGCTTCCAGTGGCTTCGCAACTTCTACGGCGGCCTGATGCTCACGTGCGGCATGAGCTGGGCGGGCGCGCCGTGCAAGGAAGACGACGAGTGCCTCGAGGGCTTCAACGGGTATCTCGGCATCCACGGACACGTCTCGAACACGCCGGCCAAGAACGTCTGCGTAGACGGCGAGTGGCAGGGAGACGACTATGTGTACTGGGTGCAGGGCAAGGTCACCGAAGCGCAGGTGTTCGCGACGAATCTCGAGCTGACCCGCAAGATCGTCGGCAAGCTCGGCGAGAATACGATCCGCGTCTACGACCGGGTGGAGAACAAGGGCTGGAGCAAACAGGACCACATGTACCTGTACCACTGCAACCTCGGCTTCCCGCTGATCGAGGGCGGGACGGAGTACCTGTTCCCGGCGAAGTCGACGACCCCCCGCACCGAACTCGCCTCGAAGCACATCGACACCTGGCGCGAGTTCCCGGCGCCGACCAAGGACCAGGAGGAATGGGTGTACTACCACGACCTCGGGGCCGATGCCGACGGGCACACGATGGCGGCTTTCGTGAACCGCGAACACGATGGCGGCAAGGGCTTCGGCATCTCGTTCAAGTGGGACAAGAAGGTCATGCCGTACTTCATCCAGTGGAAGATGCCGGCGCAAGGCACTTACGTCACCGGCCTGGAGCCCGCGAACTGCCATGTCGATTCCCGCGTCCTCGACCGCGAGGAGGGGCGGCTGGTGGTCCTCGAGCCGGGCGAGGCGCGCGAGTATTTCCTGGAGATCAACGTGCTGACGAACCAGGAGGAGATCACGGCGACGGAGGCGTTGGTGAGGAAGCTGATGGCGTGATTGCGCAGGTAGAAGCGCATCGGATAGAAGGTGACCCATTTGCGTTATACATACACAGTAGTCCTGGTACCTTCCTCGGATGGCGGCTATGTTGTTGAGGTGCCGGCACTACCCGGCTGCCTGACACAGGGCGATACGTTCACGGAAGCGCTTCTCATGGCCGAGGATGCGGTCACCGGCTATCTGGAAGTGCTGCGGGAGCATGGAGACTCTATTCCGCGCGAGCACCACGGCGTGACCGTGGACCTTGGCCGCAAACGGGAGGGCCTCCTACGGCGAGTGACCGTCACGCTTGGCCCGGAGGTTGCCAGGGTTGCGTAAACCCCCGCAGGTCAGTGCGCGGAAGCTATTGGCGGCACTGCGCCGCGCGGGTTTCGTCGTGTGCCGGCAAAGCGGAAGCCACGCGTTCCTGCGTCATCCGGTCACTGGGCACACGACAATCGTGCCGATGCACACCGGCTCCCTGAAGCCGGAGTTCGTTTCCGGAATCCTCAAACAAGCCGGCATTGGCGATGACGAGTTCCTGGACCTGCTGGGGTGATTACGAGATCGCGGCAACACAGGCTCTTCCTCAATGTGTGTGGGGAGTGACCTCGAACTGGTCTTGGCCGGGGTCCTATATCAGGGCGTAGACGAATCCGTTGTCGTTGCGTCCGCTAGGACGCCCGGCGCGAAGCGCCCCTCAGCCGCCCAAGTCGTCGATGACGCGGGCCATAGGGCCTTCGGCCACCCGTCCTG
>CAYWBK010000090.1:0-16631 GCA_964455745.1 uncultured Armatimonadia bacterium | reverse complement strand
CGGCGAACGGCACCTCACCCCCCGGCCCCCTCTCCGCAAGCGGAGAGGGGGAGCATGGCAGGCGGCCCCTGCCGTTAGTTGTCCCCCTCCCGGCACGGGAGGGGTGGGGCGGCGGCGGACGGCACCTCACCCCCCGGCCCCCTCTCCGCAAGCGGAGAGGGGGGGGAGCACGGCAGGCGGCCCCTGCCGTCAGCCGTCCCCCTCCCGGCACGGGAGGGGTGCCCGCGAAGCGGGCGGGGTGGGGCCGTTGGTCGCCGCGACTACGCCAGAACAGGTGCGATTACATGGGCATCAAGGTCGGAATCTGTGGCGTCGGGTCGTTCGCAGACTGCTTCATCCCCTTGTTCAACGCTCACCCGCTTGTCGATGAAGTCACGCTTTGCGACCTCGACGCCGACAAGCTGAGCGCGAAGTCGGCTCATTTCGGCATTCCGCACACCGTGCCGTCGCTCGACGCCCTGTGTGAGACGGATGTCGATGCCGTTGCGATCATCACGCAGAATTGGCTCCACGGCCCGCAGGCGATACAGGCGCTGAAGGCGGGCAAGTATGTCTACTCGGCGGTGCCTTCGGCGATTACGATGGAGGAGATCACGGGTATCGTCTGCGCGGTCGAGGAGACCGGCCTGACGTACATGGTGGGGGAGACGAGCTACTACTACCCCTGTGCCATCTACTGCCGCGATCGCTTCCGCAAGGGCGACTTCGGGCGCGCGGTGTGGGCCGAAGCCGAGTATTACCATGACTGGGACCACGGCCTGTACGAGGTCATGCGAGAGCGCGCGGGCGATAAGTGGCGCGAGTTTGGGGGCGGGCCGCCGATGTACTACCCCACACACTCGACCAGCATGGTCGTCTCCGTGACCGGCGCCCACATGACCCACGTCTCGTGCCTGGGCTTCGTCGATGACCATGAGGACGGCGTCTACCGCGCTGACGCCAATGTGTGGGGCAATGTCTTCAGCAACGAAGCCGCACTGTTCCGCATGTCGGACGGCAGCATGGCGCGGATCAACGAGTTCCGGCGTATCGGCCATCCCGGTACGGTCGGTCTGAGCCTGTACGGGACCCTCGGCAGCTACGAGGAGCAGTCGAACGCGAAGGTGTGGGCGACGAAGAACCACGCCGAGATGACCGACGTGTCGGAGTTACTGGCTTGCACCGGCATCCCGGCTTCGCAAGTTCAGGGGACGATGGCGGCGGTGACCTCGGCTGACGGCACCCATTGCGAGGCTTCGCGGGTACACGATCTCTCGCGTCTGCCGAAGGAGTTCATCGGCCTGCCGAACAGCCACAACGGCTCGCATCAGTTTCTGGTTGACGACTTCGTGATCGCGTGCGTCAACCGGGCCCTCCCACCGAACCACGTGTGGAACGCGGCGAGGTATCTCATCCCCGGGCTGATCGCCCACGAGTCGGCGCTACGATGCGGGGAGCTTCTCGAAGTGCCCGACCTGGGCGACCCGCCGGGCTCGTAGTAAGTCGAACGGCGCAACGGCAAGAGCGCTGAACGGCCCTAACACCTTGGGGGATTGCATCCCCCAAACCCCTGCGATATTAAACATCAAAGGTCTTGGGGATGCGAGGGTCTGGGGGGCGCAGCCCCCCAGGGTGTAGAGGCCGTCGCCGTTCGCGTCTGTCAGCCCCTCAGCCGTGACCGTCATAGCCCTGGAGAGCCCCGCATGATACGCGACACCTCCCCGAAACGCCGCTTCCTTCGCGCTTTCTTCGGCGGGAAGCCGGGCCGGATGCCGGTCGGTAATGTCGTCTCCATCGCCACGCTTGAACTCCAGCATACAGCCGCCACCTTCTTCCCCTATGCGCACACCAAGGCCAGTGAGATGGCGACTCTCGCGTCGGCCGGACACTGGCATCTGCACTATGACACCGTTGCGCCGGTGTTCAGCGTGGTGCAGGAGGTCGCGGCGTTAGGGGCCGAGGTCGACTGGGGCGGGCCGACGATGATGCCGAGCGCACGCGCGCATCCCTTTTCGGGCACGGACCGGTTTGCATTCCCTGCGCGCTGGATTGAAGCACAACCGATCACCGTCGTGCTCGAGGCGATCCGCATCCTGCGCCGCCATTTAGGGGACCGTGTCGTCATCGTCGGCAAGGTGATGGGCCCGTGGTCGCTGTCGTACCACATGATGGGGACCGAGGAGTTCCTGATCTCGACGCTTGCCGACCCCGACCGCGCCCGCCGCTCGCTCGACGCGCTGAAGGGCGTCACCATCGCCTTCGCGAAGGCGCAGATGCAGGCAGGCGCGGACGTCATTTGCCTGGCGGATCACGCGACCGGCGGCATGGTCTCTCCGCTGATGTATCGCGACATGCTCTTGCCGCTACACAAGGAGATCATTGCAGAGGCCGCATGTCCGATGGTCCTGCACTGCTGCGGCAACACGGACGACCGCATCGCGTATTTCGCCGAAGCGGGCTTCGACGCGTATCACTTCGAGTCGCAAGTGAACCTGGAGCGGGCTGTCGAGATGTGCCGAGGGAGAATGGCCCTGATCGGCAACATCAACAACCCGAGCGTGCTGCTGAACGGGACCGAGGAGGACGTGCGGGCTGCGTGTCTGCGGGCCATCGACGCCGGGGTGGACATCCTCGCGCCGGAGTGCGCCGTGCCGCTGACAACACCGACGCGGAACTTGAAGATACTGGCAGAGGCTGCGGTGGCATGAATCATCGCTACCGCGCCCTGGCCGCCATGCTTGGCGAACCGGTTGAGTACACCATCGTACTACCGCCGTGAGACAGCCTTGCCTCGATTCTCCACTCTTCCTTCCTTTGTTGTGTCACCCAAACCTGAAGACCTCGGTTCTGCCGATGCCCGTGGCGCTTTATGGCCCGAAGCTGCCGGGGAACCGGACGCGAGCGCAGCTTCGTGTCGGCCCCCCACGGCGCTTCGATGGCGATGGTCCGATACAGGATGGGAGCATCGTAGTTTAACCGCACCTTGACTGCCGTCTAACTGCCGCTTAACTTCCCTCTGAAACAATACCCCCGTAGCACACAAACCACTATGGGAGTGACCAACATGCGAAACCGCAAAGGCTTTACGCTCATTGAGCTATTGGTCGTGATCGCAATCATCGCGATCCTGGCCGCGATCTTGTTCCCTGTCTTCGCGCGGGCACGTGAGAAGGCACGCCAGACGAGCTGTCTATCCAACCTGAAGCAGATGGGGCTGGCCGCTCAGATGTATGCTCAAGACTACGACGAGCAGTTCTGTTACGCTCCGTCAGGCACTTACGGGGGCACCAACTATTACGGCTACGTTGGATCCTGGGCTTACACCCTCGACGGGAAGACTTGGAACATGACGCTGGGCACCCTCTTCCCCTATGTCAAGAACTCACAGATCTTCATCTGCCCCTCCGATACCATAGGTAGGACTACGGGCAGCAGTTACGAGATGAACATCAACTGCTCGGGCGTGGCGATGGCAATGCTCACCCAGCCGGCTTCGACTGTTCTGTTCGGGGACTCGATCATGGACGATGGCGAGTTCGGCCCGCCCCTCAACGCCGCGAATAGCAACAATGAGATTGGCAATTTCATCCACAACAACGGAGCCAACTACGCCTACGCCGACGGCCACGCCAAGTGGTCGAACCGAAGCACGGTTACCAACAACACTATGTCGGCGCCGAACATGTTCTGCACGAATCAGTAACGCGCATGATCGGCAGGCCCAGAGCGCATGTGTTGATGGAAGGTCTTGCGCCAGGCGTCGACGCAGTTGATGAAAGTGGTGGCCATCCTGTGAGAAGATGCCTGCGACGTTGCAGCGTCTGGAGAGCAACCGGGCGCGGCGGATATTGGCCGAGAGATGTCGCTGAAAGCCTTGCAGAGCTGAATGCGGGTTCAAAGGCCGCGCTTCAAGGTATCTCTGCCGTGGACGAGTATCGACCGATGCCGCTGCTGCGGGCGTTTGGTGGCGAGACGTGACAACTGGGCCTCTCGCCACCAGACCGCCTGATCCAGCAGGCTTTATATCAGGTGCTGCAACCGGTTTTCGAGCCTCACTTCTCGGAATACGGCATTGGGCTTCGTCCCAGACACGGGGCTTTCCAGACGGTGCAACCAGCCCAAGCGTATGCGGCCGAGGGCGGCGACGACCATTGAAGCGAGGATTGCGAGCGGTGACCGGCTGTTCGTCATGGGATGCCCCTCACCGCCGTTGGCTCGACGCTTTGCCTTCAGCGTCTCGCGTTGCCGTCCTTACGGGGTCCTCGAACAGCGGAACCCGATGCTGTGGGCACCAGCCGTCGGATCACTGTGGGAGCGATAGGAGCACCGAAAAACCCTGGGATCGTCGTTGAACCAGGAGCCCCCGCGCAGCAGTCGGTGCCCACGCCAGTAACCAAGACGGTACGGCCCCCGAGGGTCGGTATCGGGCGACTTGGCGTAGTACTTCTCCGAGTACCAATCCTTGCACCACTGGAACACGTTACCAGCCATATCCAGCGCCCCACACCAACTCGCGCCCGCCGGGAAATTGCCTACGGGGTAGGTCCTACCACCTGGTCCCTGATTCTCCCGGTTACAGCACTTCTTCGGGTCCCACTCGTTGCCCCACGGGTGCACGTGGCCCTCCGGCCCCCGAGCCGCATATTCCCACTGAGCTTCTGTCGGTAGATCCAGCTCGTAACGCTGGCAATATGCCTTCGCCTCAGTCCAGGTCACATTGACAATCGGGTGGTCGTCGCCCTGCCTGCTGAAGAGAGGGAATCTCACCCCTGTCTCCTGGCAGTACGCTCGGTACTGGACATTCGTCACCGTGCACTTCCCCAGCCAGAAGCCCTTCGTGATCCGTACCTGGTGCGCCGGATGCTCTTCATCCTCACCCTCCCCCTGAGGGCTGCCCATGATGACCCCCCCCGCCGGGACCCACACCATCTTCCCGCCGTCCGGTCCGACGATCTCATCACCGGCTTCAGTCCCCTGCTGCTCCCACGGCTTGGCGTCCTGGGCGAGACAGACAGTGGCAGCGGCCCGCTCGACTCCCTTGACTGTCCCGCGACCACTCTCATCGAGATTGCCGATCACCTCGATGCTGGTGTTGGTCGCCATCGCCAGGCGAACGGTGGACACGAAAGCGGGTTCGCTCGTTACCCAATGCGTCGTGTCCCTGTGTTCCCCCTCATCCTCGATAGCGAATTCACAACCCTCGCCATCGACTGCGAACGCCACCACTTTGCCCCGCCTTTCAGGCTCTCGCGCTGTTCTCTCGGCGAAAAGCGCGCCCGCCAGCCGTGCCATCAGGAAGAGGACTGCCATGCCTCCGAAGCCAACTGGGTAGACCGGCCATAGCCATCTATCCGCCGGGGTCCGCGCGATGGCGTAGCCAGCGGCGCAGGCCGTCAGCGCGAGTATCATCAATGGCCATGACGACCACAAGGTCGCCCACGTGAGAATCGCAGTCCTCAGACCGCTCCCCAGCCGGCCGCTGCGCTGGGCCCGGTAGGCGGTACGGAACTCGAACGGTAGGAATAGCGGGGACCACATGACGATCGAGAATGCCACCGATGTCCAGGCCTCACGCACGGGGGGCTCAAGCATGAAGCCGACAACCTCTACGGCCACGAGGGCCGGGGCCAGTATGGCGAAGAGCACCACGACGTTCCGCAGGGAGATGGCCTTCGTGTTTCTCGTTGCCAGCCTCTCCGCTTCCCGCGCCAGCCGATCCACGTCTCTGGCCAACCTGAACTCATCGCGCAGACCCATGCGCCTCATCTCCGGGTGCCTGTCACTCCGGGGTCATCCGTATCCAGTTGAGTGTCGTTCCCTCACGGGCTGAACACCCGCCCATCTGACATTCGGATTCGCCGTCGGAACCAGACATACCCTCTTCCCAGGTCGCAAAGCCGTGCTCCGCCAGATCCTGTTGGCATTGATCGCACTCTGGAAGGCGTGAAGCTACCCAAAGCACGCGCTACTGCGGCAAAGGGCCGGAGACCCCTCGTGGCTTCACTACTGACGGATGGCTTGCCATCGGGCTGCCCGTTCTCGTCGCTGCAGTGCTGGTACTCCCCCGTCCGCGCCCCCCGTGTACCTACACCTCTCCGGCCATCGCTCGCCGTCCCCTCTATCCCCCGATCCCCTGCGCATTAGACGCTCCAGCCCGGCGGAAACCGTCAGCTTTTCTTGGCGGCGGCAAAGTTTTTCGGGAAAGGCCGAAACTCTTTGACGGTTCGTGATAGGCGAAATCGTCTAATCGAGAGAATGTGGTCGGGGAGGGCAGGCTATATGAGCAATGAAACCCGGGACTTCGAACTCGACTTCGGTGAAATCACGCAAGGCCATCCTCGCGGGGTATACCGCCTGGTGCGCCGGTTCGTCGACGACCCCGAGGAGGCGTTGGACCTGACGCAGGAGGTGTTCCTCCGGGCCTTCTTGCATCGCGATGAGTTCCGCTCCGAGAGCGCCTTCAAGACATGGCTTTACCGGATCGCCATCAACCTCTGTCAAGACGAGCGACGCAGACGCGCTCGACGCCAGGCACGAGAGGTCTTGACCCCGGAAGTTCTCGAGACCGACAGCGGCGAGGCCCCGGCGCTGGAGGGGCTCATCGCCCGCGAGCGCAGCGAACGGCTCGAGGAACTACTCCAGGCTCTGCCTCCGGACGAATACGTGGCTATAGTGCTGCACTATCATGGCGGGCTGCCCCAGCGACAAGTGGCGGAGGTCGTGAATGCCAGCGTGTCTGCCGTCGAGTCGCGATTGCGTCGGGCGCGGGCGCGGCTGGCGCGCTGGGCTGACGAAGAACGCGAGGTGGTCCCTGCCCGCAACACGGACGGGCAGCGCTTCCTGACCGTTGGGCGCGTGCTTTTGGGGCTGCGCGACCACCAGGCGGCGGTGACGTACTGCGAGAAAGCCGCCCGGCTCATGCCAGATGATACGACGGCGCTGTGCGCTCTCGGCACGGCCTACTGGCAACTGCGTAACCTGGATGGAGCCTGGGAGATGGCCCAACGCGCGCTGCGTGTGGACGGCAATTGCGGTGAAGCGCACAACCTGTGCGGTATCGTCCACGGCACGCGGGGCGATCGCGAGGATGCCATCGCGGCCTTCCGCAGGGCAGCCGACGACGACCGCTCGCCGG
The DNA here is from genome assembly GCA_964455745.1 of uncultured Armatimonadia bacterium. Lineage (GTDB taxonomy): Bacteria > Armatimonadota > Zipacnadia > Zipacnadales > CAYWBK01 > CAYWBK01. Next base: position 9,517 of record CAYWBK010000090.1, on the reverse strand, counting down.
CGCGGGCGCGAGCCCACGGCAACCTCGGCGTAACTTATGCGTTCATGGGGCGCTGGGATGAGGCTGTCGCGGAGCTGGAGCAAGCGATTGCGCTGGACCCCAACTACGGCATGGCCTACTCGCACCTGGGGAACATCTACCTGAGGCGAAAGCGGTATGAGGAGGCCCTCCGCTGCCAGGACAGGGCAACGGCGCTGGACCCGCCCTTCTTCCAGGGCCACTTCAACCGCGGGGCGGCGCTCGAGGCTATGGGCCGGATGGACGAGGCCGTCGAAAGCTACCGCCGGGCCAGCGAACTGGCCCCCTGGTGGATCGATGCCCACGGAGCGATGGGGCTGGTCCTGCACGCGCAGGGGCGGCATGAGGAGGCCGAGGCGCAATTCGGCACCGTGCTGTCTCTCAGCGGCGGCGCCGCATACGGGTCTTACTTCAAGGGGCGCGCTTTTCTCGCCCGTGGGGACGAGGTGAACGCCCTCGCCCATTTCGAGCAGGCGGCTCGGGAGGGCCAGGACTGGGCCGAGCCCCTGCTCTGGCTGTCGCAACTGCATGAGGGACGGGGCGATCTTGCGGCGGCCACCCGGGCGGTACGCGAGGCGCTGGAGCGTGAGCCGGACAGTGAAGAGGCGATCGAACGGTTGCGGGCGCTCGCGCAACGGGAACGGTGACCAGGGCCGCTCGGAAGTGGAGGCCGCTGGGAGCCATCAGGCCTGGGGTTCGACGCGCGGGCGAGACACGGGCGTCCCAAAGGGGGAATCCCGGTTGCGATGGTGAATCTGTACAACGATGGGCGGCAGTTCAGTCCATTGAGGAGCGACACGCAGTTGACATCGAGGCTGTCGACTTGGGGCCGTTGAAGACGCTCGAAAGCGCCACGGCCCAATGACCGCGCGTCACCAGGCGCGCAAGGAGGCGAACCGCAGTGAGAAGGGCACTTTGGTTCGGAACTGCCAACAGGTGTGGACGGGCCCTCGCGATCGCGACAATCGTGCCGGCGCTCGCCATCGCGGGAGGTGCAGTCGCGTGGCTCTTGCTTCGCTCTACTCCGGAGAAGACGGTCGCTCAGTACCTGGCGTACGCCAAAGCCGGCGATCAGCAGAAGGTGAAGACGTTGGTCTCAGCGGAGACGCTGAAGGCCTCCGCGGAGTTGGAGAAGACGATGGCCAGTCAGTTCGGAGGAATGGTCGGAGGCACCAGCCTGCTTACTGAGATGGCGCCTACCCGCCACATGGACCTGGAGGTCAAGGTCGGCAAGGCAGAGGTCAAGGGCAAACTCGCCACCGTGCCGGTAACCTACAAACCGAAAGGGAACGTGGGCATCATGGCCAAGGCGTTCGACAGACCCATGCCGGTGAAGTGCGTGAAGGAAGGCTGGCGCTGGAAAGTGGACTACGCTGACGAACTCAAGATGTCACAGCAGTTCATGGGCCAGTTCGCACCGGCCGTGAAGGATAGTCTTGCGAAGGCGTTTGCCGGGGGAATGTCTGACGCCCTCAAGAAGATGGGGACGCCTGGTGGAGCGGCGTCGCCGCCGGACACGCCGGCCAGCGGCACGACAGGAGCCGCGTCGGCTGCCGAACTGGTGCAGCAGGGGATTACCGCCAAGCGTGCCGGGAATCTGGCCCAGGCCGCAGCCACGTTCGCAGACGCCATCAAGGCGGACGCCGGCAACTGCGACGCTCACTGGGGGCTGGCATGGGTCCTGGTGGATCAGGGGAAGAAGCAGGAGGCTCGCGCCCACTTCGAGCAGGTCTCCGAACTGGCCACTGACTCGAAGATGCGGGACGAGGCCAAGGCGGCCCTGGGCCGGATCAAGTAGCTACGGGATGAGTAGGCGATGGCGCCAACGCGGCCTCGTAATGTGATGGGCGGAGGCGGTCGGTTACTCGGGGCGTTCCCATTGGCGAAGTGTCTTGCCGCACGACCGGCATCGAACGAAGTATATGCGCACCACAGGAGCGTTGAGCACGTTGCCCACCTGCTGGCGGCGGTAGTCGGGCCGCACACTCTCTTCCGTCGAACCTGGATCGTGAGCGATGGCGGGAGGCCGTGTCCGGGTGAGCTTGACGGCAGCGAATGTGAGACCCGCAAGCACGATTGTGGCGCAACAGACTGCAAGCGGCTTGCCGATGTCTTTGGGCGTGGGCCCTTGTTGCGCGCTTCTGGGGGCGAAATAGAAGGCGTATGACAGCCATACTATGGCAAGGAGAGAGAGAAGAACGCCGACTACAATGGCCGCCCTGAGCCTCTCGTGCCAACCGGCGTAGTCGCGTTCAACCGTCTCGCGCTCGAGGCCGTCGAGCGACGCACAGGGGATCGTGTGCATACTGCGGTTTTCCACTTCCGGGTGCGAACTGCGCCTTAGGCGACGCTCCGCTGCTATTTGATGGAGCCCGCCGTCAGGCCGCGCACAAGATGCTGCTCCACGCTCAGGAATAGCGCCACAACCGGCAGCGTCGCGAGCAGTGCCGCCGCCATCAAATACTGCCACTGCTGGGCATATTGCCCCACAAAGCTCGGGATCGCGACGGTGAGAGGCCGGTACTGGTCGCTCGACACGAAGGTGAGAGCGAACACGAATTCATTCCAGGCAGTGATGAAGGCGAAAATGACGGTCGTTACCACGCCTGGCAGCGAGACAGGGAGAATCACCCGCAGGACCGTTTGCAGCCGCCCACAGCCGTCGATGAAAGCGGCCTCCTCGATCTCCTTGGGCACGGTTGCAAAATAGCCGGTTAGTAGCCAGATGCTGAAAGCCAGCGAGGCGGCCGCGTTGGCAAGGATCAGCGCGATGTAGACCCGTCCTCCCTCGAGAAGCCCGTAGTTGGTGAACTGGGAGAACAGGGCGATGATGAGGACGATGGGAGAGAACATTTGCGTCGTCAACACGATGAACAGGACGGCGCGTTTGCCCGCGAACTGCAGCCGGCCAAGCGAGTAGGCGGCAGGGACCGCACATAGCAGGTTCAGCAATGTGGCGCCGGTGGCGATGATGAGGCTGTTGGCGAAGTTGCGCGCCAGCGGCATCCGCTCGAAGGCTTCGACGTAGTTCGCCAGCCTGGGATGGTGCGGCAGGAAGGCATACCCGGTCGCTGTGCCGGAGATCTCACCCGACGTTTTCAGTGAGGTGGCAATCATCACTGCGAACGGGAAAACGATGGCGATGATGATCGGGATCATGCCGGCGATGAAGATTGCTTTGGTGAGCGGCGACAGTCTCATTCGGGCGACAGCGCCTCCTTCGCGTGGAAGCGCGTGTAGATCAGGGAGAAGACCAGTAGGAACAAGAAGGTCAGCACGGCCATGGCGTACCCCTGTCCATAGTCGCGCTGCGAAATGGCCGTTTGGTACATGTAAGTGACGATGATGTGGGTGCCGTTGGCAGGGCCGCCCTGGGTGAGTGTCCAGATGATGGGGAACGAGTTGAAGACGTAGATCACGTTCAGGAGCACCGCAACCAGGAGCACCGGACGCAGCAGAGGCAATGTCATGGTGCGGAATCGCCGCCAACCGCCGGCTCCGTCGATCAGCGCGGCTTCGTAAATGGAGTCGGGAATGGACTGCAGGCCAGCGAGCAGCACGATTGATGTGAACGGAATTGAGACCCAGATTCCCACGATGATGACGCAGACGAACGCAAGCCCGGGGCGAGCCAGCCAAGCCGGGCCGGAGCCCGATACGATGTGCAGCGCCGTAAGGATGCCGTTCAACGGTCCCTGTGTGGGGTGGAGGATGAATTCCCAGACCGCGGCGCTGATAACAAGCGACGTGGCCCAGGGGAGCATGATGAGCGCACGCATCAAGCGGCGTCCGGCCAGTCGCTCGTTGAGAACGACGGCGACGAATAGCGACACGACGATCGTTACAATGACGACGGCAGCCGTCCAGATCAGGGTCTGCGGGATGATCTGATGCCGGAACACCGAACTGCCCAGCACGGCGCGGAAGTTGGCGAGCGTCCCGAAAGCTCCGGGGTTGCCTTTCCGGTCCACCTCACTGAAGGATGCGTAGAAGGTCCGCGCTATCGGGTAGAAGATGATCCCGACTACCAGGAGCGCGCTGGGTATGAGTGTGATGTAAGCGATCAGGTGAGTGCGAATGCGCGACATTGGCTGCCTGTAACCGTACCTGGGTGGGATAGCGCTATTTGCCCTTCGCTGGCTCGTTTCCCTGGAGAATGGTGTCTACTTCCTTCTTGGCGTCGTCGAGGGCCTGTTGCGGCGTGGCGTTGCCGATCTGCGCCTGTTGCACGCCGACGATGATCTTATCGGCGATGGCGTTCCACTGCGGGTGCAGCGGGACGAACATGCCTGTATCCAGAAGCGACAGGAATGTGGTCCACTCGGTGCTTTTCTTGACGAAGTCGGATGCGGCAACGGACTTGAGTTCGGGGATCATGCCGAATGTCTCCGCCCACTGCTGGCGCAGTTCGGGCTTGTAGAAGAACTCGACGAACTTCCAGGCGGCCTGCTTGTTCTTGCAGGATTTGAACATGATCAGATTGTCCGTCACGGCCATGGTCTTCTGCTGCTTGTTGCCGGGGATCGGCGCGATGCCGTACTTGAGGTTCGGCACGTCCTTCTGGAGCATTTTCCAGAACCACGGGCCGGTGATGGTCATCGCGAGCTTGCCGCCCTTGAACATGTCCTGCAAGCCCTCGCGGTTATAAGCCGTCGGGTTCGGCTCGGTGCACTTGTCTTTGTTGATGAGGTCACAGACGAACTGGAGCGCCTCGACCCCGGCGGGGCTGTTGAAGGTCGCCGACTTGCCATCCGGACTGAGGATGTCGCCGCCGTTGCCCCACAGGAAGTAATACCAGTAGACGTCAGTCTCGACCTTCGCGCCCTGTACCCCGAAACCGTAGATACCCTTGTCGGGTGTAGTGCACTTCTTGGCGACGGCGACGAGCTCCTGCCAGTTCTTCGGCGGTTGGACATTTGCCGCCGCGAGCAGGTCTTTGTTATAATAGAGCGCTCGCGCGCTGACGGCGATGGGCAGCCCGTAGAGCTTCCCCTGGTATTCAGCGCCGTGCAGGGCCATCGGGATGAATCGGTCCCGCATGTCCTTGGAGACGTACTGGTCGAGGGGCTCCACGGCGTCGAGCTGCACGTACTCGGGCATCCAGAGCGTGGCGATGTTGGCGAGGTCAGGGGCGTTATTCGCAGAGACCAGGGTTGAGAGCTTGTCTTTGCCGTGGTCCCAGTCGATGACTTCGATGTCGACCGTGATGTCGGGGTTCGCGGTCTCGAAGTCCTTCTTCACCTTGTCCATGAAAGGCCGCGTGTTGGTGTCATACTCCATCGCGAGGAACTTGATGGTCGTCTTGCCGCCGGACGAAGCCGGAGCGGTCGCGCCGGTCTGCGGCTCCTTCTTGCCACACCCGGCAACGATGCCACACAGGAGGACGGCAACGGCAGCGATGGACAGCAACAGGATGCGGCGAATGCGCATGACATAGCACCTCGCAGAGAAGAGCCCGAGACTCACTACAAAGCCCGCATGGGCGGGCACGGGGGCATTATATTCCCGCGAACAACACGCGTCAACACGCGTCAACACGCCGCGAAGCGCGGACGCGAACGGCAAAGATGCTGCCACGGCTGCAGCCGGTTTCTTTGCGGCGCGGCCATAGCGAGGACGATTGGTATTGCCTAACTGCACACGCTTCGGCACCCACAAAGGCGCGGCCGCCCAGAGGCTGCTGCTTCTGATTCCCCTGCTATCGCTCGCGTCTTTCACAGGCTGCCGCAGTGAAAGCCGCTACAGGAGCGCCGCTGCGCTGGAATGGCAGCGCAAGACCCAGGCTGCCCGCGAGGCCGCCCAAGCCGCCCCGACAGACGTCGAAGCGCAGGGCCGCTGGGTCGCCGCGGCGACCGGACTGTCGCAGAAGACCGCCGTTGAGGCCTTCGCCAGCCCAGGGGAGGCCGAGGCGCTCGCACAGGACGTGATCGCACAGGCGGAAGCCGCCTCGGCGGGTGCGGTGAACGCCGCCCCGAGCGACCCGGGCGCGCACATTCTGCGCGCGTGGGCGCTGGCAGCGAGGCCTGCCCACTGCCGGACCATCGAAGACGCCTGGGCTTCGGTCGGGATGCCGGCTGTGCAGGAGGCCGACTACGCCGCTCAACTCGCGCGCAGCGATCCACAGTATGTCCGCTCCGCCGCCGACCTCCGTGTCTACCTGTATGCGCGCTTGCCTGATCTCGTCAGGCCCAGCCCGCTTGGGGACGTTGTGGTCCGCATCTGGTCGGCTGATTACAACCGGACATCGCCCGATTCGGGGGCCGACGCTGCCATCGCAAGTTGGCGCGCGCAGTCGCGAATCGGGCTTATCGATTTCTATCGCAAAGCGGCCGAATCCGGCGGCCTTGCGGCCTGGCCGCACCAGACTCTGGCGTGGCTGTGCGACCTCGACCCAAGTGCGGTCGCGTTCTTCGGCGCCGCGACCACGAGCGGAGCGGATGCCAAGACTGCACTCGATGAGTGGGGGGAGGCTGGCCGGCTCTATGAGCGCAACGTCTACCTGCCGCTGTTGAGGGCGGTTCGGATGTTCGAGGCGGCTCAGCCGGGATCGAGTTCCGGGCAGGCGTCTGTCGGTTCCGATGCAAAGGCCGCCGAGGCTGCGGCGTCTCCTCTGGTGGCAGCGGCCCGCTGCAGCAAGCTCGATCTGCCGAGGCTGGCGACGCCGAGGGCCCTCGGGCAGGCGTGGCTGGACGCTGCGGGCGTGCAGGGCCTACTGATGTCGCCCCGGTTCCTTCCGGGCGTGCGCAGGCTGGCGGTCGGGCAGTGTCTGCTGGCGGCCAGCAAGGCAACGGAAGGGCGTGTCGATGTTTGCGCGTACCTGCTTGAGGGAGGGGTTAGCTGGTCGAAGGCGCTGATGAATTCAGATGTGGGGGAGAGGCTGACGACACTGGCCGGAGCGGACACGCTGGAGACCTTCGCCTCGGCCCTGCAGAAGTTGTCGGCTGCTCACCCGGAGTTGAGGGGCGCGCTGACAGAGGCGCAACAGGCGCTGCCGGAGGCGCAGCGGAGGCGGTCGCAGATCATGGAGGCCCTGGGAGTGCGCGGAGCCGGGGGGCGCTAGTAGTACAACCGCACTTCGGCGTCGACGCGCCGGTGTATGGCCCGAAGGGCCAATAGCCGCTAGCCAGGCCCGAAAGGGCCTGGGTGGGGGGCTCAGGGCGTTCTGCAGTGGAGCCCTGAAAGGGCGACAGACGCCGTGGCTGACGCGTCTGCACCCATCGGCTGTCGCCCCTTCGGGGCTATGAGGTATGTCATCGCCGGATTCCAGGGCCTCGCGGCCCTGGCTAGCGGCTATTGGCCCTTCGGGCCAGACGGCTGGACCGGACAGGCACCCCACCTACGGTTGTACTACTTCTAGGCCGCAGCGGCGGATGATGCCCGACAGCGGCCACGATGTCCCCTGAAGCGGCAGGTACTCCTCGCGGAGACCTGCCGCTTCTGCGTGTGTATTGGGGAGTAGAACCGCACACAGGCGGGGAAACTGCTATGTGAGAACACGCCATGCGGTGTCGTTCCCATAATAGGCAAATCTGCGGAAGGGGGTCGTTCTATATGGATCTTGGCATACGCAATCGAGTGGCGATTGTCGGCGGGGCCAGCAAGGGCCTCGGGAAAGCATCCGCGACGCGGCTGGCGGAGGCCGGGGCGAGGCTGGTGCTTTGCGCGAGGGGAGATGTGGACCTCGAGAAGACCACGCTGCAATTGCGCGAGCATTATAACGTCGACATCCTCCCTGTGCCGGGGAACTTGGTCGACGCGAAGGACATCCAGCGGGTCTATGACGCCGCGCTGCAGTTTTTCGGCAAGGTGGACATATTGGTCAACAACATCGGCGGCCCTCCGGCGGGCCGGTTCCTCGACTTCGATGACGACGCCTGGCAGGGGGCCTTCGAGCGCCTGGTGCTCTACCCGGTGCGCATCATACGCCTCGCCTTGCCGGGGATGATCGAGCGCAAATGGGGGCGGATCGTGAACATCACTTCGATGTCGGTGAAGGAGCCGGTGGACAACCTGATCCTGTCGAACGTGTTCCGGGCAGGGTGGACGGCGTTGTCGAAGACGCTGTCGCGGGACCTTGCGGCGGATAATGTGCTCATCAACAGCGTTTGCCCCGGGGCGTTCCGCACCGACCGGCAGGTGGAATTGCTCGCCGGGCGCGCGGCGAAGGAGGGGCGTACCCCGGAACAGATCGAAGCGGAGATGGTGAAGGCGATCCCCGCCGGGCGGCTGCTGGAGCCGGACGAACTCGGCAGCCTCGTGGCCTTCCTATGCTCCGAGCGCGCCAGCGGGATGACGGGCACATCGGTGCCGGTGGACGGCGGGTATCTGAGGGGGCTGTTCTGACGAGGACCGTGTGCAGGTGGGGGGCTTGTGCCGCCGCGCCTTCGCTACGGCACCTCCTCCGCCCGCGTAACGCTCGCTACCGACGACAGCTTGCGGTCGAATGAGACAAGCTTGCCTTCGCACTTTTCGATGGCCGTCGCGCAAGCGCAGGCATCGCCGAAGTGGCGCACCTCGCCCGCGAACAGCCGCAGCGCCCGGATGTACCTGTCCTTGGCCGCCAACTCCAGGTTGTCCATCTGTAGGAGGGGGATCAGTCCCTCGCTGATCTGGGCGTTGGGCAGCTTGTACACCGACGAGAGCACGAAGACGACTTCCGCGAGGGTCACGGCGTCACATACTGCGACGATCCGTCCCTCGGCTACGGCCATCAGGACGCTGCGGGCTTTCGAGGTCAACTCCGGGATGTCTGCCAGCAGATAGCGGAGGATGATGTTGGCGTCGACGGTCCATCGCGGCACGCGATCACTCATCGCAGACCTCCCGAGCAACCGCCTCCTCCATCTCTTGGCGCGCCGCGTCCCACGAAACCCTGCGTCGCCCGGCGTACTCGTGGAAGATGCCCTCCAGTTGAGCGACTGACTTGACGGGCCGAAGCACTACCTCCCCTTCGAGCAGCGCGATCTCCAACTCGCGCCCTTCTTCCCAACCGAGTTTCCGCCGCACCGACGCAGGTATGGTGATCTGTCCTCTTTCTGAGATATGCGTCTTCAGCATGTTAGTCGCCTCCTATTCTGCATATTGTATATTCATACGCATTTAGATGCAATGCCATGCAATGGCGCGAGTGCGTCTTTCAGTTGTAGGTAATATTACTACGCCGGTTGCGCGGCCGGCCCTGCTTGGCAATGAGATGCGATGCGGAGAAAGGGACGGCCATTGACCACAGAGACATCTCTGGGAAGGCGATGTCAAGGCAAAAGAATCCCTACTGTGCCCTGTGAAAGGCCTTGACATCGCAGGGCGCTCCCGGTCGATGGGACAGGCGACTGACGCGGCCGTTTGTACGTTGCGTGCGCGCTTTGTGATGTCCTTCAGAGTACGGCTTCGCTATCTGCTACCTGGCGGGCCTAACCGAAGTTGGCGGAATTCATCTCTTGGGTCTTAGAGTGAGCACATGGTAGTCTCTGGGCAATGGCAGGGGGCCTAACCACAGAAA
>CAYWBK010000089.1:0-16639 GCA_964455745.1 uncultured Armatimonadia bacterium | reverse complement strand
CTCTCGTAGTCCGGCCCCTCCTTGGACGGCGTCTGGCCTTAACTTAGCGCCTATGCCCCCGCCCCCTCTCCGGGCCGCGCTTCGACTCTTTGAAGGCCCCTGACTGAAAACGATGCTCCTGCGCAAAATAAACGGCCTCCTGCGCGCCTTATCCACCGGCATCTAGCATTGCCCTTCGCCGTTTGCCGTTATCTGCCGTTACCTGTCCTCTGTTACCTTCCCTCCGGTGCGTCTTTCGCCGGCTGTGCGGCCAGCTTTGCTTCGTCGATGTCCAGACGCCAGAGTGTTTCGCCGAAGCCGCTGCCGAGGAACGCCCGGCCCACATCACTCGTGTCGGGTGAGGTGGTGAGAAGCAGCGTGTGAGTGTTGCGGCGGATTCTGGCCTCATGCAGCCCACCGGACGCGCCCCCCTCTTTGCCCTTTAATCCGGCGAACAAGAGCCGCCACTTGCCATCGGCCAAGGATGCCGCCCACACGGCCTGCCGGCAGGTAACCACCGCGTACTTGCCGCCCAGGGCCGATCCGACGAAGGCGGCGTCCCCGGGGAAGGCTTTGCCCACCCATACTCCCTTGCCGGTCTGCGCGTTGATGACCGCCAGCCGGCTTGTACCCGTGTAGCCGCGGCCCCCGGTGCGGGTGTCGAGGCCGCCGTCGATCCACACGAACGACTCAGGCCCCAATTTGCCCGGCAGCGGGCCGTCGGCAATCGTAATAGGCGTCTTGCGGAGGGCGCCCTCGGCAAGGTTGAGCTGCACGATGCTGCCCGGCGCCGGGCCTCCGAGCGGCCCGCCACCGGAGAGCTTCCCAAAGAGGGACTTCCCATCGTCGGACCATCGCACCCACTGCAGGGCCATGTCGAGGACCATCCGTGGCGTGCCCCCGACCGTGGCAATCCACACCTGGTCTCGGCTCTTGCCGCTGTCATGCAGAAGGTATGCCAGCTTCGTGCCGTCGGGAGACCAGTCCTGCGGCGTGCCCGCGTTCGCGATCTTCGTGGCCCTCCCGGTCGGCAACTCGATGGTCCACAGGCCCAGGTCGCTCTGCCCCGGCCTGCCTTCCTGGTCGCCGAATGACCTCCCCAGTGCGACTGCCACCTGCCGGTTGTCCGGCGAGAGCACCGGCGTTCCCGTGACCATAGCGGGCATGCCGAAGTCAGGGTTGAGTTCGCGCTCAAGGCCGGTGGCCAGGTCGAATACTGCGATGCGCGTGCTGAGGTTTTTCTCCACCCAGGCCTTGGCGTTGCGCTGATTGTGGACCGGGTTCAAGCTGCTCGGCGGCGGGTTGCGCAGCACACTCGTCATGCCAAAACGCGGCATCGCAAAGGCGACCGCAAGACGCCCGTCGGGCGACACTTCCAGGCCCGTGAAGAGCGACCATTTCTCCGACACGGAGCGCATCATGCCCACCGGCGTGTCCAGCAGCGCCGGTGTGCCATCGCTTTCGGCGACCATTTTGTCGGCAGTCCCGCTGGTCTCCAGCCATCGCGCGAGGTACCACGTCCCGATGGTGGCGGCGATGAGGCAGGCAATCAGCACGACCCCGCATGTGATGCAGCATCCCCTACCGCGTGGCTTCGCCACCGGCGCCGGCGTCTGTTCGATCATGGTCAGATACTCCGATCGTGTTGCTGTCCCTACCATGATACAGGATTCGGGCCGCCATGCAAAACGCCCTCCCCCGATTCTGAGGGAGGGCGTCGATGTCCGGCAGGAACACTACCGATGGCGCGGTCAGTTTGAGTCGTAGTCGGGCACGTTGAATGGCGTGTATGTGCCCTGTACGGCGGAAAGGTTGTTGGGGGTGATGGCGGCATACTTCGCCCACTTTGCGTGCCCGTCCGCGTAGCCGAAGTTCAGGCCGCCGTTATGGGCGATGACCACCTGGTCCGGATGGGGTACGGCCTCCCAGCCCCAATAGTGGCTGTCACTCCAGGCATCCGGCGCATTGCCCTCCCAGATGGCAACCGTCTCCGAGGGGCTGGTGCACTGCGCCACGCGCTGCCCGGCCGGGCCGGAGTGGCTTTTGCCGTCGGTCCATTGCGTCCAGTTCCATGTGGTGATCATGTTCATCTGGTACGAGACGTTGAAGCCCACGGCATTCTGGCCGTTCTCGTTGTAGTTGTACTGCGAATACCACGAGGCCGTATCGTAAACCTCGTGGCTGGGGCAGATGGTCGCCTGCATGTTCTTCGTGTAAGGGTAGATCAGGGTCGGCCAGTACACATACAGATTGTCGCGGGGGTCGAGCATGTCGCATGGGGCATTAGTCTCATCGTAGTCGGAGGAGTACATGACCAGGGCAAGACAAATCTGCTTTTCGTTGCTCAGACAGCTTGTCTGTCTCGCCTTCTCACGCGCTCTTGCGAAGACGGGGAAAAGGATCGCCGCCAGTATGGCGATGATGGCGATCACGACCAGTAACTCGATGAGCGTGAAACCGTTGCGCTGATGGTATAACATGATGAACCTCCCCGGTGGTAGAATGAGGTCTGACCCGACGTGATTCTCTGCCGCGAGCGGCAATCCTTTGCGGCATGACAAATATTCGCGCAAGAGTCTGGTAAGACGCGCACAGTTCATCCATGTGAGGACACCGGCATGACCTTCTACGACAACGCCTTCGACGTAGCACCCGAGCTTATAGAGCGCGGGGTGGGGGATCGGCAACACCTGCTGCGGTGCGAGACCGAGGACTTCCTGCGCGAGCTGTCGTGCGACTATGCGGCCCGCCAGGACGACTTGTGGCATCGAGACTACAGCTCCCTGGATTCGTACCAGAAGTCAGTCGAGGCCAACCGCGAGCGTTGGCGCCTTGCGATGGGCGACTTCGGCCCGCCCGAAACGGACATGGAGCCGGAACTGGAGCCGTTCGCCGAGAATGACAGCCTCGTCGCGCACTGGGTCACCATTCGGCTGTGGGGCAGTTTGCGCGGGCGCGGGGTTCTCGCCATCCCCAAGACCGGCGCGGGTCCGCACCCGCTGGTGATCGCGCAACACGGCATCGGCAGCTCGCCGGAGCGCGTGTTCGGCTTCGACGACCCGACGTGCATCTACCACGGCTACGGGGGGAGGCTGGTCGAGGCGGGCTTTGCGGTGCTGGCCCCGATGAACGTGACCGAGCACTCGCCTCGGGCGCGGTTCACGCGAATGGCGCTGATGCTCGGCAAGACCCTCTGGGGCCTGGAGATCAACAAGATCAGCCGGCTCATCGACTATTGCGCAACCCGCCCGGAAATCGACGGCTCGCGCATTGGGATGTGGGGGATCAGCCTGGGCGGAGCGTACACCTTGTTTGCGATGCCGCTGGAGCCGAGGATCAAGGCGGGGATCATCTGCGCATGGTTCAACGACCGCGTGAGGAAGATGGTCGTCGACGACCCGCGCTACAGTTGCTTCCTGTCGACGACCGAGGAGCACATCTTCATCCCCGGCTGGCTGCGTGAGTTCACCGACAGCGACCTCGTGTCGCTCATCTGCCCGCGCCCCGTGATGTCGCAGACCGGGAAAGCGGACGGGATTGCATGGTGGCCGTTCGTGATGGAGGAGTTCGCCGCAGCCCGCGCGCACTACGAGAAACTCGGCGTCGCGGAGCGCTGCCGGATCGACTTGCACGAGGGCGGACATGAGATACGGGTGGAGACGGGGATTGAGTTCTTGAAGCGATGGGTGGGGTGACGGCCCTACCCCGTCCCGCCTGCGGCGGGACACCCCTCCCGTGCCGGGAGGGGGACGGCTAACGGCACCTCACCCCCGGCTCATCGTGAGGAGATGGCCTCTAAAAGGCGCCGCGCCTGTTCGTTCGACGGGTCAGTTTGCTGTGCTTTCTCGCAATGCTGTCGAGCCACTTCCAGCCAGCTTTCGGCCTGATCGGGCTTGGCCGCGTCCGTTGCCGAAGCGACGCGAACCATGGCCGTGACCCCCTGCAACGATTGAGCCAGGGATTTGACGCGCGTCGTGTCGCCGAGATCGGCGTCGCCGGTGGGCGCTTCGGGATGCCGGTCGCAGCGCTCGATCGCCTGCTCGAACCAGGCGTCGGCGTTCTGGAGCGCCTCGGTATCACCCCACCTGGCCCTCTCGAGAAGGGTCTGCAATTCGTCCCGATCCGACCTCGGCGCGCCCAGCTTTGCGCACGCCATCCCCGCCATCAAGGCCGGAGCCGACAGTGTATCATCAAGCTGCAGAGCCCGACGGTAGTCGTCGACCGCGCCTGTGAAGTCCCCGGCGAGGTGCCGCTGCGCACCTGCCTGGTAGGCTGCCACAGCCCTGCGGTGGGGGTTGTTCAAAATGGCGCTTGCCGCCACGACCATGCATGCGAGGAGAGCGACAATCGCGATGCCCACGAGGCGCAAGCCTGCGCGCGGGTTCGCGACTCGGGGCATCAGCGTGTCGAACGCGGCGGGGACCTGAGCGCCGGCTTTCTTGGCCGGAGCGTCGGGCGCCTGCTTGCAGCGCGGGCAGAAGCGGTCGAGCTGCGTGTTCATTGCGAACCCGCAGTGCGGACAGCGGCCCTCCGCCAGCATCGGTATTTTGTCGGTATCCGTGTCCGCGAGATGCTGCCGCTCGTCATCCACGGTCATGCACTTCCCTTGAGGCTGTAACTGCAGTGACGGCCTTGACGCCCTGGGAGGTTATCGCCAAAGGCCCCTGACGTTGAGAACCGCGGGGGTTTGGGGGACGCAGTCCCCCAAGGTGTTAAGGCCGTTCAGCGATGTTACGACCGCTTCGCCGGGCTTTGTCCTTCGGTCTCCATCGTCTCGGCGAGGAACTTCAGGAGCAGTGAGGCGCTGTGGAGCGGCACGCGCGTCTGCACCGCCGCGTCCACCATGCTGTTGTCGGCGAGGCCGAGGGTCGCGAACTCGGTGGCCTCCAGGCCGCCGCTGCGGCAGACCGCCAGGCAGACCGCCGCGTCGCCGTAGCCGAGGCCCTGCTGACGTAGCTGCGCGACCTTCGCCGGGCTGGACATCATGTAGCCGCCCACCAGTGCGTCATAGGCCCTCTGCAGCGCCGAGTCCGCGCCCAAAGCGGCGAGGTTGATGCGCGCGACAAGGGTGCGCACCTGCGCCTGGGTGCTGGTTTTCTTGGCCTTGTCGACGGCTTCGAGGGCGGCGAGGCTTCTCTCGTTGGTCTCGCGGGTCGCGGCGCCGGCCATGTTGTTGAGGGCCGAACTCTCGCGCCGGGAGTTCATGATGTCCCGTACGAGCCCCAGCGTGTCGCGGGCGGACTCGTGGGCCGATTGCGCGGCGGGTACGGCGGCCTTGGCGAGTTCGACGGATTGCGCAAGCTCGGCAACCGCCCTCGCGGCCTCCGTCGCCGTGTGGCTGAGCACCGCGACATCGCCGGCGCGGCCCTTGCCCTCGGCGGCCTGTTGTAGGAGAGCCCTTGTGTCGGTGACGACGGCCACGAGATCGCCACCGCTTTCGGCGAGGCGCTCCTGACTGGCCTCGAGCTGGTACGTCGACTCGAAGGCTTCGTGGATCGCCGCATTCGCTTCCACGACCGCCTGCTGCGAGGCGACTGCCATGTCCCTCTCGTCCTCGCCGAGGCTGACGAGGTCGCTCGTCATCTCGCGGGAGGAGGCGGTGACCGGGGCGATCTTCTGCGAGACCCCGCTCACGAGTTGCTTGATCCCGATGCGCAGGGCCTCGGGCTGCATCTGCGGCGTATTCGCCGAGGCGAGCACAACCTTCGCCTGCAGCCGCTCGGCCTCGCCGATGGGCGGCAACTGCGGCGCATGCGTCGCCGAGGCAAGTTGCAGGGACTGCTTCGCGTACTCGTTCCCGCCATCAAGCTGCAGGGCTTCCTGATAGAGCTGGGCCGCCTTCGCGTATTGCCCGCGCGCGCTGTAGGCATCGGCGAGGAGTATCCGCGGCTGCGCCGACTGCGGCTGCAAGGCCGCGGCCTTGTCGAGAAGCGGGATCGCGTGCGCATATTGCGCCCGGCGCATGTACCCGCGCGCGATGTGCATGAGCGCCGTGGCGTTGTTCGGGTCGTTCTCGGGTCGCAACTTCTGCCGCGTGATGCGGCTGGCCGTGTCCGGGTGGGTGAGGAAATACTGCTCGAACTTCGAGGGCGGGTTCTTCTCGACGTCCGTCATCAAGCGGGTGAAGAACGCGATGTTGGCCTGCGGGTCATGCCCCGAGCGATAGGCGAGCATCGTTCCGTAGTCGTCGGCCTGGCGCTCGTCGTCGCGGCTGTACTTGAGCGACAACAAGCCGACACCGACCCCACCGATGTTCGCCGCCCCCTCGCTCTTCCCGGCCAGAACGCCCAGCCCGACGCTATACAGAAAGTCCTTCTTGACCGACTTCATCACATGGCGGTTGACGACATGGCCGGTCTCGTGACCGAGGACCGCGACGACTTCGTCTTCGCTCTTGGCAAAGTCGAGCAAGCCCTCGCAGATGTAAACGTGCCCGTACGGGGCGGCGAAGGCGTTCACGTCGTCCGCCTGAATAACCTTGTACTCGAAGGGGATGTTCTGGCGCTGGGAACACGCGACCAGGTTCATGCCGACGCCATTGACCCAATCGTGCACCAACGGGTCATTGTCCACTCGATAGCTGTGCTCCACCGCCGACACGGTCATGTTGCCGAGCTGACGCTCAACGGAGTCTTCGTCGCAACCGGCCAACAGCATGACGAGTGCAGCAACTACCACCGCGATGACGAGTAGGACGTAACGGTTCCGCATGTCGCTTGTCTACCTCGGCGGGATGGTTGGGAGTGTGAGGATTCTACGTCGGAGAAGATGGCGCGTCAACTGAGGGATTGGGGGCGGCGCGTTCCTGTTTGCGACGTTCCATCCCCAAGCCTCTGGGAGGGGGGCACGGACCGGCGAGCGGCGCGTGCCCCCACGTCCGAGTGGTCGACCGGCCATGATTACAGGTCGCTGATCTCCTCGTCAGTAAGCGGCCGGTCGCGGCTGGCCGCATCCTGCTTGTAGCGGCTCAGCACGTCGGGGTTGTCTGCGCTGAATCGGTAGAGCAGGTCTTTGCTGCACGGGTGTCGCCGTTCGAGTTCCTTCTTCGAAGGTGCCTTGAGCGCTCGGACAAGCCCCTCTGATGGATGGCGCCGGGCGTCCTCTTGTAGGAAGCTCAGCACGTAGCGGCGATAATAGGTCCGGTGATCTAGAACGAGCTTGCGGCGGACGATATTCTTGGGGACGAGGACGATCGCTTTCCCCTGGTATGTGGGGAGTTCGACTGCATCAATTCGCCAGCGGCCCAGCGCTGGGTCCCACACCGGTCCGGACGCCGTCGTCTGAACCCTTATTCCGTGAAGCCTGCATTGAGCCTGCGTCCACTGGATGAGTTCGCCCCGGATTGTGTTGATCGTGATGTCCGATATCTTGTCGCGTCCGACACCCGCGATCAGCAGCTCGCAATCGGACAGATCGTTCAGGAAACCTGTCCTAACGGCCATACTGCCTTTCAAACGCCCGTGAATGCCCTCGGCTTGGTCAGGACCCACACCACGGCCTCGTAGGCCGCCACGCGATTCGCCAAGATGCACATCATTGGGTTCGTGCAGTCCATCCAGGAGCGTAAGCGCCTCAGCATCCCTGTCGGCGCGGATCAGCTCCAGGACTGAGCCAAAGAACGCCCTCGTCGCGGAGGTGCACGCGACCGAGAAGTCGTCTGCCCCCAGCGCAAGACCGTAGGGGTCAACGTATAGTTCGATGTCAGTTTCCAGGGGTATGTTGACGAAGTCCAGTTGGCTCTGCGGCATGTCGATACCGAAATACTGCGCGACTTGCATAAACACCGACCTCCAGTCGGCCTTCCGGCCATATAGCCTTGAACTGGAGCCCCCGGCGTGCTATAGTAGCAGCGACCGGGTAGCCCCCGGATTTTCTGCGGCCCATGCCACCAAGGTCTCCAGCCTCGGCAGGGCCATCGACTTGGGGAGCGGCTCACGCGCGGTCAAGCTCTGTGAGCCGCTCCTGTGGTTCTCCTAGTCGGGGGTGCCACCACCTTGCTCCGGGCTGCCCTCTATGGCCAACTCCCATTCACCCCGCCCGACCTTCCGTATCTCGCCTGTAATTCTCTCGTGCCGGTAGAGGGCCGCGTAGACCCCCTGCAGTTTGTTTTCGCCTTTCGGCACGATTCCGGCTCCGCGTAGGGCCTCGAAGATATCGTTTGTGGTTAGGCGGCGCCCCGCCTGCCGCAGAATCGCCACCGCTTCTTTCGCCAATGCCATACCACCCATCTCCACATACGCCGGCCCGGAGGTCGCCGGCGCAAGCGCTACAGCGGCGTCTGGCCCTGAAACGCTGGCATCCTGCGAACGGTCCCGCTCGCGTTCAGCGTCATCGCTGATCGATGCCCCCGGGTGTTCGTCTCCATCGCGCAGGTAAAGGTCTAGGAAGGAGGCAAGCTCCTCGCGCTCCGCGAGCATTGGCTCTATCAGATCGTCTAGCTCTGCGAGGCGGCGTTTGAGTCCGTCGACGTTCAGGTATCTGCTGATGTGGTGACGCTCCATGCGTAATTCCTCCATACGTTCCGTTGGTAGGATTATATGAATCCCGATGGCGTTTGTCAATGGGCTCAAACATTCCTACTGAGCAGACGACGGCTCAGAATGATTTATCAGTCCCGCGTTGCCGTTAGGCGGCCGATCCACCCTGTGTTGCGATGGCAGACATGAGGCCCTGCGTAGTGATGGACGCGCACGCTACGTCGGCGTGGACATGATGACTGTCGGACGGATGCCATGAAGTTGAGTGGCCTCGGCCACTTAGAGTAGTGTCGCAACATGTGCGTAGGAACGGGATGAGGGATTACGGTTCGAAGGGTTGTTTGAGGAACCTACCGGACAGCAAGTTTGTGGTGTCGGACGCGGATGTGCCTGAAACATGACTTGCCGTGGCACCTACAGCGGGCAGCGGCACCCGTTGACCGAGCGCCGTCGCCTGGGGGCAGCCTCTCACACCCAGAAGCTATACGTGTGCATCTGGAAGACAATCCCGATGATGGTCCACAGGCTCCCGATGAGGAACTCGCCGAGGATCAGGCCCAGCGCGAACGGGATTGCTTGCTGGAAGACCTTGTAGCCACCGTACTTGAGGATGACGGCCTTGGCCGCCCAGGCGATGAAGAGCGGCAGCCACAGGCAGTTCAGCGACCAACTGCTGGAGATCGCGTAACCGACGGGGTGGAACGGCCACCATGCGAACCGCACCCGCAGGGCCATGAGAGCAAGCGTGAACAGGAACCCAACCCCATACGCCCCGACCTCGCGGTAGTCGGCTTTCTGCGGGGCCAGGAGCCAGCCCTGAAGGCGCTCGAACGGTTCGCGCCCGAAGACCTGGGCCACGAAGCTCATCTTCGCAGCCATGCCGTAGCTGTAGTAGCAGTGCACTTGCGCCCAGAAAGCGGCCAGACAGCCCAGGACGACGGCAATGGCCAGGGCCAGAGCCATCTTGGACTGGCGTATGCCGGAGACCTGGGCGATCTTGAAGGCCTCCATCTGCACCGGCATCGGATGCGCGCGATAGGCGCGGTTGAACCAGTAGAACATGCTCATCGTGGTCAGATTGCGTGGCCCGAAGAGGCTGCTGCTGGTGCCGAAGATGTTGGTCAGGATCAGGTCGGGGCCGCCGCCGTGCAGGTCGTGCGCGGGCGGGCCGAGTTCGGCGCGAACGCGCGTCACCGTCAGAGAGATCATGAAATACAGCAGGAAGATGACCAGGGCGATCCAGGCCGCCATCCCCATCCGCAACGCGAACCCCATGAGCAGCACCACGCCGCTGATGATCGCCCACATCGCGGTCTTGTAGCGCATGGGCTCGTCTTTGTCCTCGACCTTCTCGCGCCCGAGAAAGTTGTTCCAGATCGACTTGATCTGGTCGCGCGCCATCCATAGCGCGAAGGTCGCCAGGCCGATGTACGCGGCGGAGGACTGCTCCTCGACGAACGGAGCCTTGGGGATCTTGTTCCAGCCGATGATCGTTGCCACCAGGCGCTGGCCCTTCCAGAACATGTAGAAAAACCAGCATGAGAACACGAGATCGAGGGGCAAGAGCATCCCCAACCCGATGGCGAACGGGTACAGCGACAGGCTCGTGCCGCCGAGCGCATTCCAGGGGTAGCTTTGGAACAGGCCGGCCATGTAGGCATCGTAGTGCATGACACGCACCCTGATCAGGGGCCATGTCGGCCAAAGCTCGTGGAAGCCGTTGATGATATCGACCATCGCGGCGAGAGCGAAGCCGATCCACATCATCTTGTTGCGCCAAAGCGGCATACCGGGCGCGGTCATCTCCAGCGGCAGCGCACAAATGGGGTAGGACAGCTTCTCACGATCCATCCAGCGCTTGCGCAGAAGCGAGTTCATCGCCAGCATGACCAGTGATAGCACGACGAGGAACATGGCCCAGTTGAGGACCGGCCCACTCCAGGCGCGGATGCGGTCCCATTGGTAGAGGGTCGTCCCGCCGGTGAAAGCGGGGCCGTAGATGCGCTCGTCCGTGATGCTCAGGTGCTTGGGGATGTACTTGAAGAACAGGTCCTCCCACTTGTTCTCGGGGGAGGCGAGGTAGAACGGCATGACGATCTGCGGGGTGACGACCTCGATGAGATCGTGTCCGGCGAGAGCCGACGCGACGGCCAGCATCATGTAGACGACGAGAAGCTCGTTGCGATGCAAGGCCAGCTTCGGGGAGATCTTGCGCAGCGTCCCCGCCGCCATCGTCAGGACGAACAGAATGAAGATGCAGTTGTAGAAGAGCGAAACGGTGGTCGGATGGCCCTCGTACCGCACGACCTCCATCTGACAAAGCCAATAGGCGTTGAACGGAATGAGCACGACAGCAAGCAAGACGGCGCGGAGAGTTACGCCGCGCCGCCCGGAGTCAATAGTACCGGATGCTGGCTTGGGAGTGGAATCCATTGAGCGGATAAGTGACTGTATGGCGGCGCCAAACCAAGGGGCTTTGTCGGGCTGCTTCTCGCTTTCCTCGCGTCACAGAGTGGCTGGTCGCTTTTCGTCGAGGGCTAATTCAACCCCAACTCCGCCGCGACCTCCTCCGGCACAGCATCTTCCTTCACAACTTTCTTGAGGCCCGCCAAAAAGACCGGCGGGTTCGCCGCCTGGATGACATTGCGGCCGAAGACGACGCCCCGGGCGCCCGCGGCGACGGCGCTTGCGGCGAGTTTGAGCGCATCGACCTCTTTCGGGGTCTTCTCCGCCCCCAGCGCGAAGATCGGCACCGGACAGGCTTCCACGATGTCGGCGAACTTCGGCCCGGTGTAGAAGGTCTTGATTGCGTCCGCCCCCAGTTCGGCGATGATGCGGCAGGCGGCATAGACCTGCTTGTGCAACTCCTCCCGCGACAGCCGCTCCGGGGCGATGGGGTAGAACTCGCCGATGAGCGGTATCCCTGCGGCGCGCTTCTGCTCGGCCATCTGCGCGAACAGGGCGACATTGTCGCGGTCCATCTGCTGGTCGGTCATCGACAGCGTGAGCGACCCCAGCGCGATGTCGGCCCCTAATGCGAGGGCTTCCTGCGCCGATACCACGGGGCACGAGCGCGCCTGATCGTACCCCCACTGGAAGCAATACACGGTGCTCCAGTTGAGGCGCACGATCGCCATCGGGGCCCCGCGAAAGGCGAAGGCGTGTCCGCAATGGCGCATCATGCCGGGGCTGAGCAGCAGCGCATCGGCGGCGGTCACCTTCTGGATGGCCTCGGGCAGGTCGATGATCCCTGGCGTAGGCCCGAAGAACTCGCCATGATCGGCGGCGACGATGACGGCACGCTTGCCCTCCGAGAAGAGCCGATTGAGACGGATGTAGTGGCCGGACATTCAGGGTTCCTCCGTATTGGGGCGGTTCAGCAAGCACTCGACCTCTGCCATGAGGCGGGGCAGGCGCGTCTGGATCGTTTCCCAGACGGTGGCATCGTTCACCGTCGAGTAGCCGTGGATGAGCACATTCCGGAAGGGTGCGTCTTCCAGTTGTAGGTAGTATTACTACGCCGGTTGTGCGGCCCTGCTCGGCAATGAGATGCCCTGCCGAGAAATGGACGGCGATGGACCACAGAGACACAGAGGACACAGAGAACGGCAGCCGCAGTACGTGGTACTGCTCGCACAGCACAGGGCCGCGATCTCGCCAAGCCTGTCCCTGATGGCGCTGACCACCCCTGTCGCCTCCTTCGCCTGCGATTCAAGCTTCGTCGCCGTGGGAGGCGCCAGCTTGGCCGTTGCGTCCGCGAGAGGGCGCTTGGCCCCGCCGATGGATGAGATACAGCCTGTCATCCTTCACAGCGGAACCGCCTCCTCTTTCACTTGCTCGCGGATGTACCAATGAAGCGACTGCTCGGTGACGACGTGCACCCGGCGGCCCAGAAGGTCCTCCAGGTCGGCCAGAAGCCCGCCGGGGAAGAACGGCGTGGGGTTCTCACCCACGTCGACGAGCAGGTCGACATCGCTGTCGGGGCCCGCATCGCCTCGGGCCATCGAGCCGAACACGCGGACATTATGCGCCCCGTGCAGGGCCGCGATCCGGAGGATGTCGCCGCGTCTGGTCTCTATCGTCTGCTGAATCGGCATGATGCCATCTTCTCGCGACCCGGTGGCGTCGGTGCCGGGCGTTTCTCACATCGCCACTCGAAAACCGGCGTAGCAGTATCCTTTCGCCGGATCGACGACGCCTCGCGCGCTGCACCTGAAGCGGCTCAGTTTGCTTGCGTACCACGACCCGCCCCGGAGGACCTTGCCCTTCACATTACTGAGCTTGCCGCCGTCGCCGGACGTTAGGGTCGTCGTGGCCTCCTCCTCGGTCGGCCCCGGAGGGTCGGCCTTGGGGCTTTTCATGTAGTAGGTGACTGAGTACCAGTCCTGGCACATCTCGCCGACGTTGCCGGCCATGTCGAGCGCCCCGCACCACGAAGCGCCTTTCGCAAAGCTGCCGACAGGGTAGGTCATCCCCTCCGGGCCGGTGTTCTGGTCGTTGCAGCACCTGGTCTTGTCCCAGTCACTCCCCCAGGGAAATACCTTGCTTTGTGGGCCGCGCGCCGCGTACTCCCACTCCGCCTCGGTCGGCAACCGCAGGCCCAGCTTCTTGCAGAACTCGGCGGCCTGGTTCCACGAGACGTACATCACCGGGTAGGAGTCGCCCAGCGTGTCGTCCTCGGGCAGGCTGCCCATGATCTTGCGCCACTGCCCGTTGGTGACCTCCGTGCAGCCGATCCAGAATCCCTTGACCGTCACCTCGTGCGCCGGCTGCTCGGCCCGGGCGGAGTCCTTCTCGTCCGCGGGCCATTCATTGGCGGCCCAGATGCGGTCGATGTCGTCCTCGCTCGCCCCCATCGTAAACTTCCCCGCCGGGACGTACACAAGCTCGATGCCAGTGTCCTTGTGCAGGATGCGGAAACCCGCCTCACCGGCAGCCTTGGTATTCTGCGGCGACGCCACCCACCCATCGGGCACCTTGAACTGCGCCTCGGCAGGCGTCAGCGCAGGGCCGACAAGGGCTAATGCCCCGCTCAGCAGGATCATCACGCGTACAGCGGCAGGTCTCATGTGTGTCCTCCGCCCCGCGGTATGGCTACCTCATCCGCGCCAGAATCAGAATCGTCCATGCGCCAAACGCGACAGCGGCTACGGCTCCTCGTCCACGCGCAAGAGGCGCTCGACCTCCTCGCGCAAGAGCCCGAGGCTCTTCTGCGCCGCGTCCCACACGATGTCACTGTCTACGGAGGAATACCCGTGGACAATGATGTTCCTGAACGCGATGATCCGGTTCACGCCGGTGACCTGAACGGCAACGGACGGATCTATACTGCGTAACTGAGAAAGTGCCTCCCCGATGATTCCGAACTGCCGCTCGACAGCCGACCGTAGCATCCAGTCCGCTTCGTAGTCCTCGCGGGTCTTGTTGGCGACGAATCCCGAGATGGCGCCAGCGGCCTGCAACACGTCATACAGGAACTTGCGGCTCTTCGCATGCATAGACGACCTCTCTTTGCTGGTCTATGGCCTCGCGGAAGTATGGGTTCGAGATCGTCTTGACCGACACCAGGTCAATGTGCCGCCCGAACAAATCCTCCAGCCCAAACAGCATCCCGAAATAGCAGTCGGCGTGCTCCCCCGGCGGCACGTCCCCAAATTCAACCAGGAAATCGACATCGCTCGTTTCCGTGTTGAACCTGTCGCCCGTCGCCGACCCGAACAGCTCCAACTTGCGCACGTGGAACTGAGCGCACAACTCGGCGATCCTATCCAGTTTCTCCCTGACGAGATCAACCATCGCTTCGTCCCTCGCCTATTTCGTCCGCGCCAGAAGCCAAAGCCCCCACCCGCCGAACAGCACGTTCATCGTCCATCCCGCAACGGAGGGCGGCAGTGTGCCGGCCAACCCGAACGCCAGGGCCCAGGACCGCACACCATTGTACAGGAAGATCACCAGCACCGACAAAACAATGCCCACATAGCTGCCCATGTGCGAGTGCCGGAACGCCAGAGGCGCGGCGATCATGGCGAAGATCAGGCACGCGCACGGGATCGAGTACTTGAACTGCAATTCCACCCTGAGCCGCTGAGTGTCCTTGCCGCCCTCCTCCATCGTGCGGGCGAGGTCCTCCAATTCCTGGGTGCTCATCTGGAACGGCGTGCGCTTCTCGGCGTAGTATCGCTGCAGGGCCTGCTCGAGGACGATGGGTTTCAACCGGAACCGGACCGTGCCATTCGGCGCCGGCTGCCCGTACTGATCGAAGTCGACGGTCACGCCGTCCTGAAGATACCACACCCTCCCCTCCAGGGCCGCGCGCTTCGCGGTCGAGAATTCCACCAGCCTCCCCCATTGATCCTCCTGCCAGATCGAGATGTCTTCCAACGTATTGGCGTCGGCGTTCATGTGCCTGACGAAGAAGAAGCGCCCGTATTGGTCGCGGAAGAACTGGTTGAACTCCTCGCGCACCACCGGCTGCGTCTGCGTCATCCGGGCGAAGACTTCCTGCGACTTGTTCGTCGCCACCGGAGCCCAGGTCTCCGTCAGCCAGAAGGCGACCCCCGAGGCCAGAAGCCCGACCGCAAGCAGGGGGCGGCAGAACCGCAGGAAACTCACCCCGCCGATGCGGATGGCCGTGGTCTCGCCACGACGTGTCAGGGTCGTCACCACCATCGACACCCCGAGCAGCGTGCCGAACGGAAACGACCAGACGGCTGCCTGAGGCGCGCAATAGGCCAGGTACTCCGCAATCAGCAAAGGCGGAACCCGCGCGCCGAAGATCGCGTTGCCGAGGCTGCGCGCCGCCTCACCCAGCAGGATAACGACGAACGTGAGCAGACCGATCAGGAACGGCACGGCTATCAGCCGCAGGATGTAGCGGTCGAGGAGCCTCAAGGGCGCGTCACCCCGACTCGCCCCCGCCGGGCGCAGGGCCGCACTGCAGCGGTGACGACGGGCCTTCGGGAGCGTAGACCGGCGGCCCCGCGGGAGGCTGCCGGCTGTCGAGGATGACGGTCTCCACAGGTCGACAGCCCTCGAGAATCACGAACGCGATCGCGTGCTCTCTCTCATGCGACAGGGAAAGGTGCATCTGCGACGCGCCCTTGCGATCGGCCCGTGCGCGCGCCTCGCCCGTAAGCCTGATCGTCGGACGCCCGGAAGGCTCGGTGACGACCTCGATGTCGAGGAAGTTGACGCCCCGCGCCCAGCCGGTGCCGAGCGCTTTCATCACCGCTTCCTTCGCGGCGAAACGCGCGGCCAGCCGCTCGTAGACCCCGGGACCCGCCCCGGCGGTCTCCTGCTCGGCCGCCGTGAACACGCGGTCGGTGAAGCGGTGCCCGTGCTTTTCGCACATCTGCGCGAGCCGGGTGACGGATATGATGTCTGTTCCGATGCCTACAATCATGGCGCTCCAGCAAGCCCCCAAAGCTATGCGCTTACCCCCATCGCTGCGCCTCAGTGCGAGGGGAGTTCGGCAAGAAGTCTCGTCGCGACACGTCCCACAAGCGGGGCGGTCACCGCCAGTTCCAGGCCATGCTCCTCGGCCAGGAACGTCTCAAAGGAACGCAGATGGTTCAGATCGATGTTCACGAACGGTGTCCCGCTACCCTTCCGGTCCGTCGGGCGCGGAACGTTCCTGTGAATCGCTGCGACCCGATCGACGAACTCACAGAGCAGCGGACGCGGGTGATAGGCGCAGTAGTTGAGGACCGCCACTCGTATCCCCAGTTTCGCCAGGGCGCGATAGTTGTCGTAGGCGCTCGCTTCCCACTGGCCGATGTCGGCGGTCCCAATGGCCGGGTTCCCCGTCGTCCGGCGTATCTCATTGATCCGCCCCTGGTACCGCAGCGGCGAGCGAGTGCACTTGTACTCCAGCAGATATGTCCGCGCAGGGTCATCCCTGTCGGCGACAAAGAAGTCGGGTGCGAAACGGATATGGAGCGTCGTCGGTGTCCTCACGTACCGCAGCAGAGATGACGCCTCGGTGGGGACGATGTTCTCCGCGCCGTACGCTACATGGATCAGGCGATTTCTGACAGCCGGCACGGACCAAAGGTCCTCTTTGGCGACTTCTACCATTCTCTGTGCATCGCCGGTGCGCTGCTCGAAGCTCAATGAAGTGTCCTTACCGTCTACTACGCCAGTTACATAGATGGCATTCCATGTGGTACGCGATACCGGAAGAC
>CAYWBK010000088.1:0-16650 GCA_964455745.1 uncultured Armatimonadia bacterium | reverse complement strand
TTCTCGCGCCAGTACTGCTGCCATTTGGGTTCGATCTGGTCGAAGTTGTATCGCTCTGCCACGGTTATCTTCTCCTTACCAGCATCCACAAGTGCCGCACAGGGTCGCCGTCCCCGCCGTCCCTGCCGTTCCCGCCGTCCCTGCCGTCCCTGCCGTTATTGCCGTTCGCTCATCATTCATCATTCACAGCTCATCGCTAACCAAAGCGCCCTCCATCTCGCAAAGAGACGGAGGGCGCAATGCCTCATCCGTGGTACCACTCTTCTTGGCCGCACAGTGCGGCCCACTCGGCCCGGCACGGGGTCTGTCTGTGCGACTGGCCCGATGCCGTCTCCCTGCGATAACGGGGGGAAATTCCGTCGGAGCCTACTGGGGACGGCGGCAGGCGAGACGCCTGCCCCACGCGACCCGTTCGGTCCGCGACTCGGGGGCGAGATTCGACGCGGTTTGGACAGCGAGTTCCAGCCTGAGCCGATGGCGCGGGTGTATTACCCCGCGTGGTGCGGGCGTCTCGCCCGCAAACGGCCTCTGCCCGCCTCTCTGTTGACCTCCGCGCGCCTACTATTCCCCTTCGCAGTCTTTGGGTGTGCGTCAGTTTGGGGCAATGATAGCGGGAGGAGGGGGGAGTGTCAAGATGAGGGCTCTTCCTCAATGTGTGTGGGCATATTGACACCGGCTGAACAGGTCGTCTCGGGCGCGTGGTCGTTAGCCCTTGCCGTCGCGTCCGCAGGACGCCCGGCCCCGCCGCAGGCGGGGTCCCTCAGCCGGATGCTTCAGCGTCCGGGACATCCGCCGCATATTGGCATCTCCGTCCGCAGGACGGATGGCCGAAGGCCCGATCAGCCCGCGTACCCAACGGCTCCGGGCGGCTTACGCCGCCAAGCGTCCTACTGCGGACGCAAAGAGGGCCGGGACCTTGCTATCCAGGCGCTGAAGCGCCCGGCTGAGGGGCACTTCGCGCCGGACGTCCTGCGGACGCGACGGCAACGGCTTGCTGTGAGCTGATACGGAATCCTGGCCAAGACCAGTTCGAGACCACTACCCACACACATTGAGGAAGAGCCCAAGATGAGCGGCAGGCGAACACAACAACGTCACGCCCCTAGCTGTGGGCCGAGCGCAGCCAGAACAGGACGAGGATCGCCGTCGCCACCAGAAGTATCAGCCCCACCCACTTGAGATTGCGCTTCTCCTCGGCGGAGAAGTGAAACTCGCGGGCCGAAGCGACGAGGAACCCCCCTGCGATGAAGGGTAAAAGGGGCAAAGCCGGGAGCCACCACACCGTAAGGACGGCAACGATCGCCACAAGGGTCGGGATGAGAATGCCCAGGTAGGCGCGCCGGAGACGAAAGCCGAAGCGGGCGGCGGCGGAGAAGAACATCGCGATGAAGATGATGTCTCCCAGGCCCATCGTGGCGGCGTGAGCCAGGCCCCTCGCGCCAGCCGGGCCGGTAGCCGAACCGACCTGCGGGATCGCAACCGACAGCGCCTGCACGAGCTTCGGCGTCTGCTCGAGCGCCTTGCCCGTCGGGCCTGCGAAGACCGTGTAGAAGTCTGCGATCATCGCGACCACGCAGACGGGGACGAGGATGTTGCGGTCGCGGATGATGCGCGACAAGAGTTTGCCTGCGCATACACACGCCAGCATGAAGGCGATGCCGACTGCAGGGCCAACGTAGAGGCGAACGGTCTCGTGCGCCGCCGCGAACTGCATCAGTAGTCGCCAGCAGCCGGCGAGGACGACGAGGGAGGCCAACTCGTGCCAGGCGGCCGTGCGCAAACGCGCCAGACTGAGGATCAGCGCCATCGACAGCGCAGCGAACACGACCGTGGCGAGGATGCTGCCGACCTGCGGAGGGATGCCGGGCAGAAGAGGAGTCGCGACGAGCAGAGCGTAACAGGCCAGAAGCAAAACAGCCGCCCGCGCCCCGGGTCTATGGGCAACGCAGCGGCTTCGCTGTTCGGGGTCTGGCCGATTGTCGCCGGTGCCTGAGGTCATAATGCAGGGCGATGATGTCGGCGCCGGGCCTTCCGGCCGCCTGTGGCGGCCTACTCGCATTCCTCCATCGAGAGGAGGTCCCCGCCCTCGATATGCTTCTCAACCGTCCGCGAACGGGCATCGAATCGCATCGAGAGATGGACGAGGTTCTGGCACTTCGCGCCGACGAGTTCTTTGGTGAGGAGGTAACTGATGGGATGGGGTTCTTGATCGGGGTCGGAGGATCCGTTGTCTTCGTACTCGCACTGCAGCTCGTGCATCTTATCGACCCTGACGCGGATGACCTCGCCGCACTTGGCACAACGGACCTCAATGCGCAGGGCCGGCGCCGTGCCGCCACTGTCATCCGTGTCCCTGCCGAGCAAAGCCCGGCGGAGAGCCAGAAGGAGCTTATTGTTGAGATGAGTCGTCTCCGGGGACCGGAGGGTGGCACGCATATTGCACGCAACTTTGGTGCTAGCCATTGAGCGAACGCCTTCTGTGGCGGGAAGCCTTGAGATGATGCATGTGCGGAACTCCCCCGTCGCACAGGACACGCTGCCAAACAATAACGGCGCAAACGTTCGCGCCGCTGTGTGACTGACCCGATGTACGCAGGAACACTTGCAGGGCGTCTCGGTCGAGCCGAGTTTACGCGTCAGCCTCGCTCAACCTGCGCCGCCCCTGCCGGGCTGCCGCCATCGGCCCACGTGTGCCACTCTCAGCACAAACCCACATTGAACCCCGCGTACACTATGACCGTCATTATAACATTCGCTTGCCGCAAGTCAAGCTGTGTGACCGCTATATCCAGCATAAAACTACCTCTAATAAGATTACATTTCCAACCCCCGGTTGACCTGATTCACCCTAACTCGGTATAATAACGGCCCGTTTCGAGTAAACGAGAGGTCTACAGATCATGAGGACTGTTCACTGGCTCCGCCTGGCCGCTGTTGTGCTGCTGGCGGTGTGCGGCACAACCGGCGTCTGGGCAGCGAAGAACGCCCGCCCCGCCTGGGTGGTCGCCGAGAGCGTGAACGTGCGCTCCGAACCTGGGACCGACAGCGACAAGGTTGCCGGCATCACGCGGGGCACCAAAGTCTACGTCACCGCCTTCAACGACAAGTGGTGCAAGGTGCGGCTGCCCGGCGGCAAGTGGGGCTGGGTGGCCGAGGGTCTGCTCACGTTCTCGGCGGACACAGGCCGCCGAATCGCCGCCGAGACCCACGGGTCGAGGTCGCCCGCATCCGGCGGCGGCTCGAACCCGCCTGCCTGGGTTAGCGAGTCCGCGGTCAACGTCCGCACCGGACCGGGGCCGGGGGCCGACTCGTTTGGGACCATCGGCGCAGGCACCAAGGTCTACGTGATGGCCCGCCAGTCGGGCTGGGTGAAAGTGCGCACTCCGGGCGGGTCGGGCTGGATCCGTGGCGACATGCTCGAATACAACGCCTCGGCCGGACGCCACATCGCCGCGGAGAACAAGAGCGGCGACGCGGGCATCCGGCGCGTCTACAAGGCCTACTGCACCAGCGACGGGGCGCGACTGCGGGACGACGCCTCCGCCGACGGCGACGTGAAGGCGACCCTCGCGAAGGGCCAGATCATCTACGTGGTGGCGAAGGAGGGCTCCTGGGCGCGGGTGCGCGTTCACAACGGCACCTGGGGCTACCTCCACACCTCCCTGGTCAAGTACGACCGCGAGGGCAGCGGCGGTTCGAGGCCGAAGCCGACCGCCAGCCAGACCGTCTCACAGGTTGCCGCGTGGACATCCGAGGACACCGTCAACGTGCGCTACGGCCCGGGCATGGATGAGGACGTCAAGCTCACGATGGCCAAAGGCACGTACGTCCGCATCGTCGACGTCCGCGGGCAATGGTGCTTCGTCAAGTCGGCCGACGGCAATGAGGGATGGGTCGCCGGGTGGGTGCTCAATTTCGCGAAGCCGTCCGCCAAGCCCAAGCCTCAAGTGGCCTCCTCCAGCAGCGGCGACCTCGCCTACGTCTGTCGCCCTGCTGTGAACTTCCGCTCCGGCCCAAGCACCGACGCGGAAGACATCGGCACATTGGAGCTTGGGACTCCGGTCCGCATCCACCAGCGCGGCGAAGACTGGTGCAAGGTCAACACCGAGAGCGGGACGATCGGCTGGATCGCCCGCAAGTATCTGGATACCAGCCGCCAGGACCGGCGCAGGCGTGCTGAATTCATGGCGACCGCCGACAACGCCTACTCCGGCGCTTACGAAACCACCACCAACGCGGTCGGGGCCGGGGCCGATTTCGTCAAGACCGCGGTGCAGTTCTGCGGCAGGCCCTATGTCCATGGCGGGGACAGTCCCAGCGGGTTCGACTGCTCGGGTCTGGTCATGTACGTCCTGCACCAGCACGGCATCGACATCTCCCACGACTCCCGCGAGCAGTTCCGGCACGGGACGCCGGTGGATCGGGACAGTCTGCAGCCAGGGGACATCCTGTTCTTCGCGGGCACCTACCGCCCGGGCATCTCGCACGTAGGCATCTACATGGGCAACGGCAAGTTCGTCCACGCGGCTAACCCGCGCTCCGGCGTCAAGATCAGCGATCTGAACGAGGACTACTACACGGAACACTACTACGGGGCGCGCCGGATGCGCTAGGACAGGGCTTGAGGCGGCGAATCGTATAGACCACACGGCCCTTCCGGAGTACGACAAACGCTCATGCGAAGGGCCGTTTGCCGTGGCAGCTTCGGCAGGCTGGCGGGTGTCTGAGCATGATGACCGCATTGTCGGTCCTGGGTGTTGTTGTCTTTGTGATCGTGCTGTTCACGGGCCTGGCCGCGACGTTCCTCGGCACCTCGGGCACGATCCTCATTCTGTTGGATGTCGTCATTTACGCCGCCTGCACTCACTGGCAGTCTCCGCCATTATGGGTGCTTCTCGTCCTCGTCGCCCTCGCAATCCTCGCCGAAACTGCCGACAGCATCCTCAGCTTCGCCGGTGTAAAGCGCGGTGGAGGCACGAGCAGGACCGGGCTTTGGGCTCTACTCGGGGGACTGGCAGGCGTATTCGCCGGGGGGTGGCTGTCGCCGCTGCTGGGGGCCCTCGGGTTGACCGGCGGCGTCGCCGGGGTGGTCTTCGGTATCCTACTGCCGCCCGTGGCGCTGGGCCTGGTCGGCGGGTTCCTCGGGGGCTATCTGTACGAGTTGCGCCAGGGCAAGTCCAAGCCCGAGGCAGCCAGGGCGGGCAAAGGCGCTCTCCTCGGCCGCCTCCACGGCGTGCTGGCCAGGACCATCATCGCGGGCTTGATGATCGCGCTTACCCTGGGGACGCTGAAGCTACGGTAAAACCCGGCGCTGCCCCTTTCACTTTCCCCCCTGCAGCGGCCAGTTGAGGTCCATGACGCGCGCGCGATCGACGAAGGCCAGATATGGCTCGTCGTTCACATTCACCCACCCGTAGTTGCTGTTCTCCCCGTCGAATCGCCCCGTAGCGGGTTCGTCGATGTATTGGAACCAGTGGCACCCGACGATGTAGCCCGTGTCGAGCGCCTCGTCGATGTAGCGCGCATACGCCAGCCCCCGATCCGTCTGCGTCGGCACGATGGTCCCGGCTCCGCGCTCGTTCGGCAGCCCGCTGTCGGTGCCCCGGTATGCAAACTCCCCGATGATGAACGGCTTGCCCCCCGCCCACTGACTGAGTTGGTCGAACTGCGCGCGCGGGAAGGCGGGCGGGTAGCAATTGACACTGACGACATCGCAGTATTTCCCCGCCGCTTCGAGCGCCTCGCGCGGAGCGGAGCCTGCGAAGCGCGGGCCGAGCGTCAGATGGTTGGGGTCGGCAGCCTTGATCGCCTGCGTGGTGATGCGGAAGTACCGGTCCGCATACTCGCGGAGCATCTCGCCTTTGTCCCGTCGCGCCGCCGTCGTTCCGGCCTTTACCAGGTCGGCCCCGGCGAGGGCGGCATCCCAAGATGCCAGGTTCAAGCCCCATGCGTCGTTCAGCTTTGTTATAGTTTCATATTGTTTTTGGAGCATCTGAATACAGGCTTTCTTGCACTCCCAGCCAGCGTCCTTCTCCAGCATCATCACCGCAATGTCCCGGCCATGCTCCCAATCGCCGTACCAGGGCATCTCGTTGGCCGAGAACCACCCGATCAGCAGCGGGTCCGTCTTCCGCGGCGCGGCCTGCCTTTGGGCGTCGGCGCGGACCTCGGCCTCGAAGCGCGGATCGAACACATCGGGTAAGTTGCCCGAGATGGAAGGCGCCCCGCCCCAGCCCCCGGCGAAGGAGACATAGGGCATCTGCCCCGCTGCGATCACGGCCCCGTCGCACCAGGCCCCGAAGGTGTTGACCCCCCACCCGCGCATCCGGTCGATGCTGCGCTGCCGCCACTTTGCGGCGAAGTCGTCGCCGTCTCGGTCTAACAAGTGATAAAGATATTCGGAAAAGTTGGTCTTTTCTCCCGCCGATCCCCACGTGCCTCCCCAGGCAGCCGGGTGCCCGCCGGCCTTCATGTCCTCGATATACCGAGCCAGCTTGTCCTCATGCCCCTTGATCGGGGTGAATGTGTCTCCGAAGCCCACGCAATCGAGGCCCACCGAAAAGAAAGGCCCCCCGTCGGGGTCGACGAGCGTCCAACGGCCGTTCACCTGGGCGACATGGAAGAACCCCGTCGCGCCGGCGGCCGGGGAGAGCGCCGATCCCCCGTACTTCGTCCACTTCAACGCCGAGGGGCCGCCGTCCGAGTGCCCGGTGACGGGCGCGCTGGCCGGCCCGGCTGTGCCTTCAGTGTTCACTGCGACGACCCGATAGACATACGCCTCGCCCTTGGCCGCACCCACATCGACTAACTGCGGTCGCCGGACGACCACATACGGCGGCTTCGAAAGCGCGTCGGTATCCGGGGGTTGGTAGCGGTAGATGCGAAACTCGCGCACCTCGCCGAGCCAATCCTGCGCCCACGTCAGCCGAAGGCCCTCCGACACCGATTCGGCCCGCAGGCCGCGTGGAGCGGCAGGAGCCGCCAGCGGCGGAACGAGCTTGATGTCGCTGACGTACACGGTGCGCGGTCGGTCCGACTTGTCGGTGAACAGGTTGATGTGCATGACCTTCGAGGGGTCGATGGCGCTGCCGCACCATCCGCCGCTCCATGATCCCTGCTTCATGCCCGGAATCGGCACAACGATGTGCGTGTATTGTCGTGGCTCCAGCGAACTGCCCGGCTTGTACTGGGTGCCGTCCGGGGCCACGAAGTCGATGTCGAACGCCACAGCGAAGTCCTGAGGGTTGTATACCCAGCATTCGAAGGCGGCGAAACGGCTCCAGTCGTTCGTCGCCAGCTTCTCGGTGGAGATGGAGGGCCAGTCGCGGTTGATGTCATCTTCCACCTTGAGGCTGTGCTTCCCACCTTTGGCGAACTCGGTGGACAACTCGATTCTCGTGCCGGAAGTCGTCCAGGCAGCGAGGGCGTCGGGAGCGTCGAGGTCGCACAGGACCAGCGGGGCCGCGCCGGCGGGCATTGCCGCGCACGCGCAGGCGAGGCAGGCTACGAGCAGGATGCTGAGGGGGTGGGGGTGACGAGCGGGCATGGGCGTGCTCCTTGAAAGAGGGGCTCCAGGGACTACTGCCGAACGGCTCCCCCGACAAGATTGTCGGGGCCACTGATGGCGTTAAGAGGGTGTACGGGAAGTTGTATTGCCGTCTGTAGGAGCGGTCTCCAGACCGCGATTGACGTTATTATGCCGCAAATAAACCATCCAATTATGGCAATAGCCACGAAATAAGCCATTGAACAACAGATCGCGCTCTGGAGAGCGCTCCTACAGTCTTTTCGCACACACCTACGATGCCGACCTAGGGCACAACCAGCACGAGCGCGCCGGGTAGCGAGGTGGCCGACCTCAGCGCGGACGGCGTCTGCCAGGACCACATCGGGCGCGGCGGCTGGGGCATGACCACCAGGCCGGCCTTCCGCTGGGCCGTTTCCGAATGAACCGCATCGGCGGCTGAACCCGGGAAGGCGGCGTACTCGACGTCGACCTGGTAGGCCCTCAAAGCGGCCTGCACGTCCCGCAGCATTCGCTCGCCGGCGCGGCGGTCGGGGTGAGCCGTGACGACCGTCAGTGCCATGTTGAGGTACGAGCAAAGCTCGCCGGCGCGGGCGACGGCCCGGCCGCCCGCCTCGGTGGGTTCATAAAGCAGCAGCGCGCTGCGCAAAGGGATGTGATCGACATCGCAAAGCAGTGTCGGCGCGGGGGAACGCAGGAGAATCTGGCGGGCCATCGAGCCTAGCTTGCCGGCTTCGGGCCTGTACCGGCCGGTGCCGCGACCGACGACCAGCAGGTCGCCCAGCGCGGCGCGGCTGACCAGCCGCTCGACCGGATTGCCATGAAGCCGCGTCACCGTACACGCCAACCCGGCCTTCTCGCACATGGCCCCGGCAGCCTGCACATCCGTCATCCCGGCCATGTCCGTCTCGTCTGATGCGAGGCGGTCTTCCGGCGACTTGTACTCGACGATGGCGGGCGCGGCATCAGGCGACGGCCCCGTGCCGAGACTCAGCTCCGCCGTGGGGATCATCTGTTCGGCGATCATCACAAAATGCAGGCGGCCTTGCGTCGCGTCGGCGATGTCCACCGCCTGCTCCGCCGCGATCTGGGAGCACCTCGTATCATCGTAGCCGACAACAATGTTGCGTATCATGCGTATCCGTCTCACCCTGCACCGGCGAAGTCCGTGCGGGAGGGCTGGTAGATTGCGATCTGCGGCAAAGGCTGTGGGCCTCTCGGCTCTATTGGCGATTCAGGCGGCGGTTTCGCCCTCCGCGCGCAGTATCCTTCACGAGGCCCCCTATCTTTGCGGGTCCAATCCGCCGATACTACCTCAGTATTCCCCGCAAAACCCGGTACACCGCTTCCGGCAGCTCCCTGTAGTCCGAGACATGGTGCACGTGCCCCCGGCCTGCGGCCGCGATCCGCTCGCAGCACGCCAGGTCCATGTTGTAGTCCTTGGTGGCGATGACCTCGAGGCGATCGTACCGGCTCGCGACGGGGCAGGGGTCGCCCCCGGCGGTGTACTTGCCATCGGTCACGAGCACCGCCGCCTTGCGTCGCGTCCGTCCGCCGGCAAGCTGCTCCAGCCCCTTGATGAGCGAGTCCTCGATGTTCGTATACCCTGCCGCCGGAACGTTAATCAGCCGCTCCACCACACGGTCGATGCTCAGTTTCTCGCGCATCGTCTTGAGAGGCTTGGCGCTGCTCTCGAAGGTGACGACGGCGTAGCGGTCGACGCGGCTCTTGCACGCGAGGATCGCGGCCGCCACCGCCGACAGCGCCAGCTTCTGCCCGGTCATCGAGAGACTGGTATCCAGCATCAGGACGACATCCACGTCCTTCTCCCGCCGGACTTGCATGATGATGTCTTCGTAATCGGGGATGTCCTTGGCGACGATGCGATCCAGGGTCTCCTCCAGGAGCATCTCCCCGCCGCCATAGGGGGTGAACGGTTCGCGGATCGATTCGGTGATGCGCTTCGTCGAATGCAGAAGCTGCAGCGCCTTGCGGATGATCGCCGCGATAGCCGCTTTTTCCAAAGACAACCGGTACCCCTCGCCCTCCTCCGGCATACTGCGCAGCTTGTGATAGCGGGTCGCGAGGTCCCACTCGGGGTCATCGCTGCCCAGGACGTTGTACGCCGCAGTGATGACATCGAGCGGCAGGATGTTGGCGGGCCCTTCGGCCGCTTCTCCCTGCCGCCGCGTCCTCTCAGGCTCCAACTCTCTGGCCGGGGCCTCGGCTAGCTTTTTTTTTGCGTCTCGAGAAGCTGCGCGATGAACACGTCCGAGTTGCCCGGTCCCTCGTCCTTCAACTCGATGCGATTTGGCAGTGTGACCGTTGCGGCGAGGTCCAGCGCGTCTTCGTCGCCGCCGAGCTGCACCGCCAATTCCACCATGCTGATCGCCGCGCGAATGCTCGCCCCGCGCCGGACAAGTTCCGACTCGCGCGTCGCGCGGACGAGAGCCACGGCGTTCTCGACCAGCCACGCTTCGGGCGAGAGACCGTTGAGGTTCACATCGACGATCTGGCACTCCTCGTCGAAGCTCTGGTAGTCGAGTTTGACGACCTCGAACCGGTCGCGCAGGGCCTCGCTCAGTTCGCTGGTCGCCACGAACTCGCGCGGGTTCATCGTGCCGATGACGAGAAAGCCCTCTTCGGCCTCGATCTGCCCCAGCATCGGCACCGTCAGCAGCCGCTCGTCGAGCGCCGGCAATAGGAGATTTTGCACCGACTCCGGCAGGCGGTTGATCTCGTTGATGAACAGCACCCCACTCGCGGACATCGCCTGGTAAAGCGGTCCGGGGATGAAGTTTTCGCAGCAATAGCCGTCCTTGAGCACCAGCGGCGGGTCGAACCAGCCAGCCATTTTCTGCTCGGTATAGCGCTCGTCGCCATCAACCCGGAAGACGGGCCGCCCGAGCGAATGCACGACATGCAGGGCCAGGACGCTCTTGCCCACGCCGACGGGCCCTTCGAGAAGCAGGTTCTTGCGGGCTCTCACACACGCCCCGGCAAGTCGTTGTTCCAATGTGCGACCGATGATTGCTTTCGTTGACATGCAGCGTTCCTTACTGGAATCTTCGGCAAACGGCTATCGGCGAACGGCTGAACGGCGAGACGGCTTAACGGCCTTGACACCTTGGGGGCTTGCAGCCCGTATGTATCTGGCGATACTTCTCCCCCAGACGGTGTGGCTGCGCGATCTATCGCGCGGATCACGTCGTGCCGCTACCACACACTCCTACATCGACGGGACGATTGCTCGCAGCCGACGGCTAATGAATGGGGGCGATTCTGCCCGCATTTTGCGCGATAAATCGCGCAGCCACATGGTCGAAGGGGAGGTCTGCGGGCCACTTGTGCAGTCCCCCAGGACATAAAGGCTGTTGCCGTCTATGGTTCTCCAGGCTCTCGCACGAACTTCGTCAGGTCGGGGGTTAGCTGCCACTCATCCGCCTGCTCCAGACCGTGCTCGGCTAGCAGATAGGTTACGAAATCGTTGAGATGCCGTTGCGACTGCTCGAAGGCCGCGTACAGGCGCTGCAGGTGATCGGTCTGGGCCTTCGTCAGTTGGCGTTCCTCGCGCGGGGCCTCGGAAGTCATAGCTTGTGATCCTCTGAGCTCACCGGCAGGTATGCTATGCGGCGATTTCCATTATAGAACTCGATGTTTCCATTTAGATAACGCAACCGAATCCGCCCTGCCTGATCCAGTTGTACCCAGGTCCCCTCATCCATCCGCAGCGCATTGCCCCGCAGGTTGACTCCGACCCCGCACTTGCCGGGGATGTCGATCCCGGTATCCGCCGCGCCGCGCAGCCGCACCTGCGTCTCGAACCCGCCGCCGCCCTCGATCTGCAGGCCGGCGAGGGCTCGCTTGGGGCCTAACGACTGCATCTCGATGCCGATGATGCCGTTGAAGCCCTGCGTGCCCTCGTACTGGTTCGACATCTCGATATTAACACCGATTCCGACGCCCCAGTTTCTGGAGAAGACCTCCGAATGCACTCCGGCGCTCCATCCGGGACCGTCCTTATAGAGTCGCGCCTGCAGTACGACCGCATCTCCGGTGGTGTGGCGGCTGCGAAGCTGCGCGAACAGGGTCCACGGGAAGGAGGTGTCGCCCTTCTCCTCCTGGATGAGCGACAAGACCTCAACCGTGCCGCCCTTGTTGTTCGTGCCCTCGCGCGCGAAAACAATCGGCGAGTCCAGCGGCGGGATGTCGGGCTTCCCGACGACGAGCCGGCGCGGGAGGCTGTCGGGCAGCGGAGCCTGGGCTTCGGCCCGCCCGCGACCGAGCAGTTCGCCTACGGCCACCGCGAGGGCGGGGACGAGCGCGGCCTTGAAAAAGGCGCGGCGACCGGTGCGAGGGGAGGCTTGATCGGGCATCGACGGTCTCCTTTCAACGGCGTGAGGGCAAACCACTAAGACACAAAATCACGAGGAACGACAAGGGCCGGCGCAGTTAGTGGCCGTTCCTCGTGTTTTGGTGTCTTCGTGGTCAGAGCCGTCCCTCTCACCCCTGCTTATGCTGATCCACCAGCGCCGTCACGAGCGCCGGGAACAGCTCCTTCTCCGCCGCGACCAGGTACGTCGGCTTCCAGACGCCGCCGTCTCCGAGGCGGTTGTAGACCCTCACCGCGATCACGTTCGTCTTGCCGGGCTGCACAAACGGGGCCGCATCGAACGAGAAAGGCGTCTGCCAGATGACCTCGGGCGGGAGGCCGGTAGAGTTGCAGCTATGCTCGAACGCCAGCTTGCCATTGATGTAGATGTAGGCGTCCTCGTCCACCGCCCCGAAATGCAGGTAGAGATGCCTGCCCGCGACGTTCGCCGGCACGGCCACTTCCTGCCGGTACCAGCCGTACGCGAGGTAGTCGGCGAAGCCCTGCTTCTCCCAACCGTAACCCTTGTCACTGCGCACCTTCGCCCAGCGGCTGTCATCGAAGTCGCTCGCAAACCAGCGCTCCGCCACCCCGGTGTCCTTCGGGTCCGGCGCAAAGCGCCACTCATTCGGCAGCGGCCACACCTTCACCTCTGCGGCTTTCACGTCTTGCAGCGCCGAATGCACCCGCGCCGCCTCGCGCCATTCCTTCAGCTTCCGCTCGACATCCGGCGGGCCCTCGGCGATGTACGCGAGACCCACACGCTTGGCGACCGTCTCGAACCTATCCAGGAGCGCCGAGTAGTCCTTGCCGCAAAACTGCGGCCCCCGGCACAATTTCACATAGACGATCGGCAGGCCGGCGTCTTGCACGCGGTGCAGAATCTCCTCGTTGTCGGCCAGCTTCTCGGCCTGCGCGAACAAAGCGGTGGCCCTGGCGAGGAACTCGGGCGACAGGAACGGGGAATCCATCGGGTAGCGGATGCCGCCTTCGGGCTTGTCGAGATTGGCGCGGTGTTCGGCGCCAGTCTTATATAAAAGGGTGTTGTACTCGGCGATTGCCGGGGCCGCCTTGCCGTAGTAGCCGTAGATGAAGTCCTGCATCAGCTCCTGCAGGTCCCGCGACGGGTCCCACATCAGCTTCGCCATCACCCACACCCGCATCCACTCGAACTCGCTGCCGGGGCTTTGGTAGGCGCCCTGCTCCATGACCCCGCGGCAGTGATGGTCCACGAAGAAGCGGATGTTGTCGGCCACCACGTCCATGTTCGGCATCGGGGCGGTGTAATGGCTGAAGTTGACGCAGTAATCCCAGATGTGGATGCGGTCGGTGACCTTCGACCACGCGACCAGCGCCGAGCTGAAGTCCTTGTTGAGGCGCGCCGGGGTGAACGGATAGGCCCACATGCAGCGGTCGGTGCAAAGCTGGATCGCCACGTTGCGGCGCGGGCGGATCGTCTTCGGCGGCTGATAGGTCTCCAGATATGCGAGGGTCGAGACCTGCACGCGCGGGTAGACCTTTTCGATGTTTGCGGCGACCTGGTTGACGAAGTTCAGCAGGCTGCCCGAATCGCTGCCCTCGGCCTTGTTGATGGCCCGGCACTTCGGGCAATTGCACGATCCGCCGCCGTCGTTCTTCGATACGCTGATGATCTCGCAGTTGGGCTTGTCCTTGAGGATCTGCAGGCAGTTTTCCGTGGCGATGCGAACGACATCAGGGTTCGAGAAGCAAAGCTGCTGGGGAGTGCGCTTGCCGTCCTGGCTCATCATGTAGTACTCGGGATGCTGAGCGAAGTACTTATCCGGCGACACGAGCGTATTGGAGGTGTGCACGAACAGGGCGTAGCCGATGTGTCCGCCCAGTTCCTCAGGCACCGCCGCGCCCGGAGCGTTCGTGCGGTTCATCAGCGACCAGTCGCCGTTGAACGCGTTGCTGTAGAAGGGGTCGCGGATCTCCAGCGGCGGCGCGTAGCTTCGCGGGACAGGGCTGAAGACAACCGTAGGCCGTTTGGGGATGCGGGCATCCGTTGTCGTGTACCAGCGGCAGCCGAGGTCCTCCTCAAGCAGGGCGAGGGCGGCGTTGATCGCCCCGCGCTTGCGCCCGCCGAGCAGGAACAGCCGCTCCCCGCGCACGGCGATCGAGTACCCCTCGTCGCCAAGGTCGGGCGTGGTGATCGCGGGCTTTGCCTGCGCGACGCGGCTCGTGTGGCCGACGCTGATCTCTCGCGCGCGTGGGGCCTGCGTGTCGGGGACAGTCGCAAAGGTCGCGCCGGTCATCTCGCCGAGCCAGCGAGCCAGCTCTTCCGCAGCTTTCCTGTCCTGCGGCGTCGGCGCGGCGGGGATGACGATCGCGTAGTTCGTCCGGCCATCCTGTGCGAGGGTGATCTCCTGCGCCGGCTGGCCTTTGGGCTTCAGCGAGTTCTGCCATTGCGACCACGAAACGGGAGCGGCGTTCGATACACCTGTGAGAAGCGACACGGCGCAGATCGCGCCCAGAAACGGCCAGGACGATGTGGACATGAAACGACTCCTTTCGAGAAGGGACGGATACGGTCTTCCTATCCCCCGACCTTCAACCAGCCCTATCCTATTGTCATCGTGTGGAAGCGCGGTTTGCCGCGAGATTCGCGCCATAATGTTCTTTGCCAGCTTGAATGGGCAACAAGGCGCAGTCGAGGCCGATTTCTCAGAGTCAATGTGGTTGCGCGATTTATCGCGCTTATGCCGTTCGTATTCCACACGATCCCGGATACAACGACCGAATCGGGCGCGATAAATCGCGCGGCCACCTTGGTCGTTGGGGCGGGGTGATTACCGATGCAGATCAGCAAAGAGCATCACCGCGCGATTCACGCCATGAATAGCGCAGCCACATGGGACACAATACAGAGGCCTGAGGCCCCAAAAACCCGACACGACGACCCACTCCCTTACAGCCCGCACTCTTTCGCGGTCTGCGCCACCACTGCTGCGGACTGGCGGAAGGCCTCGGCTTCGTCCTCCGAAAGGCCGGTGCCGATGAAGCGCTCCGCGCCGCCACGGCCTACCACACAGGGAAGGCTGAGGCACACGTCTCGCACCCCATACTCGCCGTTGAGCTTGCGTGAGACGGTCATAATCGCCTTCTCATCGCGCAGGATGTTGCGGACGAGGGCCACCATGCCGGTCGCAATCGCGTAGTTCGTGTAGCCCTTGCGGGCGATGATCTCGTAGGCGGCGTTGCGGACCTGGAGGAAGATCGAGCGCAGTTCCTCCTGCCCCGGGCAGCGATCGCACACCGTGCAGTACTCGCTGATGGTCACGCCGGCAATGTTCGCCGAGGACCACACGGGCGTCTCGCTGTCCCCGTGCTCGCCCACGATATAGGCGTGGACATTGCGGGGGTTGACATTGCAGTGCCGGCCGATCAGCACCCGGAAACGCATACTGTCGAGCACCGTTCCCGCGCCGACCACGCGCTGCTCGGGGAAACCGGAGAACTTGAGCGCCGCCATCGTCAGCACATCGACCGGATTCGAGACCATCAGAAGGATCGCATCCGGCGCGGCCTCGGCGATCTGGGGGATCAGGCTTCGCATGATCTCGACGTTGCGGCTCGCGAGCTGCAGCCGCGTCTCGCCGGGCTTCTGAGCCACGCCCGCGCTGACGGCGACGATGTCGGCCCCCGCGCAGTCGGCGACGGAGCCTTTGACGATCCGCAACGGGGGCGCGAAGGCCGCCGCATGTTGCAGGTCCATCACCTCGCCCTCGACCCGCTGTTCGTTCATGTCGATGAGGACAAGCTGAGGGGCGAGGCCCTCGATCATCGCGGCGAACGCAAACGCCGAGCCGACCGTGCCGGCCGCCCCGACGATGGCAACCTTATCAACATCGCGACTGCGGCCGATGCCATAGAGGCCATCCATACCGTCGTCCATGATCTCACCGCCTGATGTGTCATGTGCAGTCAGTGGCCTGCGAGAGCGCGACTCCACTATAGCACGAGAGGAACGCTGAACGCAAAACACTGAACGCAGAATCGACGGCAAAAACGGCAAAAACGGCAGGAACGGCAGGAACGACAGGAACGACAGGAACGGCAGGAACGACAGGAACGACAGGAACGACAGGAACGGCAGGAACGGCAAGAACGGCAGAGATGGCAGCCTTCTTGTCGTGTTTGCCGTTTTTGCCGTTCTTGCCGTCGATTCTGCGTTCAGCGTTTTGCGTTCAGCGTTCCTCTTGCGCGTGTGGTCGCGAGGTGGTATATTATGCGTCGCGAAGCCGGCGGCGCTGAACGTCGCCCCGTGAGGAGTGAGAACGCAAACACCATGAAAGACAAAATCCATCCGAAGTATGTCGAATGCAAGGTCTCCTGCGCCTGCGGCGAAAGCTTCATGACGCACTCGACCAAGCCCGAACTGAAGGTCGAAATCTGCAGCAAGTGCCACCCGTTCTATACCGGCCAGCAGAAGATCGTCGATACCGAGGGGCGCGTCGAGCGCTTCATCAAGCGGTACGGCCTGCAGGACCGATACGGGGCCACCGGGAAGCTCAAAGGCTCCGGAGACAAGTAGCAGCACGCCTTGAAGACGGCCCTGTCTCGCGTCCCCACATACGGGGCATCGCAGGCAGGGCCGTTGTCGTACCTACACAAAGCCGGCGCTGACGCCGGTGTTGGCTGTTTGTCGTTTTTTGTCGTTTTTCGCCGTTTTCCGTTTTCAGCGTTCAGCGTTCAGCGTTCAGCGTTCAGCGTTCAGCGTTCAGCGTTCAGC